>JAYVYD010000022.1:0-6904 GCA_043784605.1 Myxococcales bacterium
AGCGCTACAGCGAGGTGAGCCAAGAGATCTTCGAGATCTTCCGCCGATACACGCCGCTCGTCGAAGGCTTGAGCGTGGACGAAGCGTTCCTCGACGTGACCATGAGTCGGTCCTTGTTCGGTGACGGTGCCACCATCGCTCGCCGCATCAAGGACGAGGTCCGCGCGGAGACCGGATTGGTCGCATCGGCTGGCGTCGCGCCATGCAAGTTCGTCGCGAAGATCGCGAGCGACCTCGAAAAGCCGGACGGTCTCGTCGTCATCCGCGAAGAGGACGTGCGCTCCACGCTCGCCACGCTGCCGATCGAGCGCATGTGGGGTGTCGGACCGAAGACCGCGCCGAAGCTCCGCGCTCTCGGTTATCGCACGCTCGGAGATCTCGCAGACGGCACGCTCCTCGACCTCGAGCGCGTGCTTGGCGAGTGGGGCGCTCAAGTTCGCTCGCTCGCTCGCGGAGAAGATCCGCGCGAGGTCGATCCCAACGGAGTCGCCAAGAGCATCGGCGCGGAGGAGACGTACGAGACCGATCTGACGACGCGCGAGTCGATCGAGGCGACGCTGCTCGATCACTGCGCGCGCGTCGCCAATCGCCTCGTTGTGGAGGGGTTCTCCGCAAACGGAGTCACGGTGAAGCTGAAATATGCCGACTTCACGCTGCGCTCGCGGCAGCTCTCGTTCGCCGAACCGACGTGCGACACTCTTTCTCTCCATCGCGCAACGTGTCAGTTGCTCGATCGCTTCGATCTACCCGCGCACTTTCGTGTGCGGCTCACGGGTGTCTCGGTGCATGGCTTGAGCGAAGGTCCCCCTCCGCGCGTGCTGTTCGACGACGGACGCGAGCGCGGGCGCAAGCTCGAAGAGCTCGCGGCGCGCATCCACGACAAGTTCGAGGACCAGAGTCTCACGCGCGCCACGTTGCTCGCAGGCGCGAAGGGATTGGGCAAGGACTCGACGCGCAGGCGCTGAATTTGGGGGGCCATCCGAGGAATAGGGCGTCCAAAACGCCGGATTGTAAGCATGCTTACAATCCGGCCGAACGGTGCAGGCGAGCTCCGGAGGGCCCCCGAGCGATGGGCGTCCAACCCCGGACCCGCGTCCGGAAAACTCGGATGGGCACTCGCTGGATCGGCGACCGGGCTGCCGAAATTACTTCTTTGCGTCGGGCTTCTTTGCGTCGGGCTTCTTCGCGTCGGGCTTCTTCGCGTCGGGCTGACCCGCGCGTAGCGCTCCCTTGTCGGAGGCCATCTGGGCGATCGCGTCGAGGTGACCGGCGGTCGACGTAAGGACGTTCGCGAGCTCACCTTGCGTCTGCGGCTGCTCCACCTTCAGTTTGTCCGAGAAGCCAGCGACCATGCCGGCCCACGCGAAGGGCTCGCGCTCCTTCGGGGTCTTGGCAGTGTCGGGGACCGCATGATTCGCGGCCTTCGCGACGTCCGTGAGGTACGCGAGCCACGTGCCGGGGACGAGCTTCGCTTTCACATCCTCGCCCACCGCCGGCGGCGTGACGCCGAACACGAGCCGCAGGACGCTTCCCGCCGCGTACACCTTCATGTGCTTGGGCAGCCCGCGCGCGTGATCGACGCGACCGATCGCCGTGAGCAGCGCGATCGCCTTGCCGTCGTGCGAGTAGTCGCCCGCTTGAAGATTCATCAGAGCCTCGAGCGCCGCGGTCGGCTTGAGCTGCGCCACGATCCCCGCTTCGTCCGCAGTGAGCTTGTCTGAGTCCTTCTCGCGCGCTGCGTCCTCTTCTTTGTCCGTGGAGAGCTTGTCGAGGTCACCCTTGATCTTCTCGGACGCGCGACGCGCGAGCAGCGCCTCGCGTTGGGCCGTGCCTACCGCGGTGACGAGTTTGACGAGGTTCTCCGTGTGCGCCGCGTCGAGGTGATCGTTCTTGGCAAACTCGATCACCCTCGCGCCCATGCTGTCGGTGATCGCCGGCTCGAGCGCGCGCAGCTGCTCGACCTTGTCCGGCGAGCCCGTGAGCATCTTGCTGACGTCTGCGCAGCGCGCCTCGACGGCCTTCTTGCGCTCGGCCTTCTGCGTCTCGCCCTCGGCCTCTGCCCAGCTGCCACCGAGCCAGCAGCCCGCGGCGCCGATGACGAAGCTGTACGCACTGGTCCCCGCAGCGCTTGGCGGTGTCGGCGTGGTGCTCGACGCAGAGGCCGTCGCCGTGGTCGTCGTCTGCGCAGTGGTCGTCGGATCGACGACGGGCTTGTCGCCGCCTCCACAAGCGAGGAGCGCGAATGACGGAACGAGCGCGATGAGCTTACGCATGGTGAGTCTCCCTTTGACTTTGAGCCCGGGAAGGTCGCATGGACACGCCGACTCTGTCCACTGGGACGCCAATCGGGTAAAAGCCCGCTTATGAACAGAAGCCTGTCTCTCGGTTTGTGCGTCGTCCTGATTCTCTCTGGCTGCAACTTCCTCAAGAAGAAGGACAAGGACCAGACGGACAATGGCGGAGGCTCCTCCACCAACGGTGACAAGGGCAACAACGGCTCCAGCGATCCCTCCACCACGGACGACGACCCGCCGTTGGACAAGCCCTACAAGGGCTGCAAAATGCCGAAGGGCGACATCCGCGGCGACTGGACGATCACCAAGGGCTGCAAGACCAAGGTCAAGCAGGCGTTCACCCTTCAAGACGGCGCGAGCCTCACCATCGAGCAAGGCGTGAAGGCCGAGTTCGACACCGACACGTTCATCTGGGTCGATTACGGCAAGCTCGTCATCTCCGGCACGGACAAAGAGCCGGTCGTGTTCACCTCGTCGAACAAGTCACCCGCGCCCGGCGACTACGTCGGCCTCGGGTTCCGCGAGAAGACCGCCGCGGGCACCAGCATCGATCACCTCAACATAGAATACACCGGCAGCAAGGCGAACGGCGGAGTCGGCGCGATTCAACTCGAATCCATGCGCACGGCGGGCCGCATCAGCATCACCAACAGCAAGATCACGAAGAGCGGACAGTTCGGCATCGTCGCAGACGAGAACGGCGGCTTCGGCAAGTTCGAGAACAACCTGCTGGCCGACAACAAGTCTGGCTCGCTCAACGTCAAAGCCGAGACGCTCGGTACGATCGGAAGCGGAAACAAGTTCGGCTCGGACATCCACGTCAAGCAGAGCCAGGTCGACGAGAGCGGGCGCTGGCCCGTGGTCGATGTCGCGTATCAAATCGACGGCAACATCATCATCGGCAACGAGACCAAGTCCGCCACGGTCACGCTGCCGGAGAAGGGCCTCGTCAAGTTCGGGCAGAGCAACTACATCGAGGTCGCTAACAACGGATCGGGCGCGCTCGTCGCCAAGGGCGTCACGTTCACGAGCGCGAGCCCTACGCCTGCCGAAGGCGACTGGTCGTCCATCTTCCTCTTCCCCAAGGCCAACGGCACCGACCTCGAGGGCTGCACGTTCGAGTTCTTCGGCAACCCCGCAAACGGCAGCACCGGTGCGATCACCTTCTATAACGTCAAGGCGAAAGACTTGAGCGGCGTCACGATCAAGGACAACACTTTCCGCAAAGGGAAGATCGCCGCTATGGGCAGCTCTGACACTTTGTGCGCGCCGTTCGACGGGAACAACAACAAGGCGGACGGCGTCCCGCTCTGCGGAAAACCGTAGTCAGGTTTTTTCACCTCACCAAGGGAACCAACCGGTGGGCGCGGTTGCCCACGCGGTCGGACGAATCGCGTCATTCTCGGGGACGACGAGCGAGCCGACGTAGTCCGCGTGCGCGTAGACGTCCGCGATCGACTTCTTGATGCCGTCGAGGTCTGCGTCGGAGACGACGCCGTTGCTCGTCGCTTTGTAGAACTGCACGGTGACGCGGATGGGGAACGTCGGATCACGCTCGAAGGCGAGATCACGACCTTCGCTGAAGAGCCCTAGATTCGGCCCGTGTCCGACCACCGCGCGATCGACGTCGCTCGAGGGCATCTCGCTTCTGTTTTCATGGCCTCTTCCCAGGCTCGATTTCGGAGACACCGTCGCCGTCGGAGGAGCGGCCATGTCCGCGTCGCCACCGCCGCCCACGCCGACGCCGCTCAATCCAAGACCGCCGATCGCGGTTCCGTAGCCGTAGCCGTTCATGTACCCCGTGTTGCGGTGCTTGAGCGGCACCTGAATCAGGAAGATGACGTCCGCGCCTTTGGCGATCGCGCTGCGGTCGTCCTCGGACTTCGGGCCGCCCTGAGCCTCGATGCGCTGCACGACTTCGGTCCGCCGCTCGGCAGTGAACGGAGTGCGCTGGCCGCGGTTGTTGAAATAGAGCTCTTGTCCCCAGCCGGTGAGCGAAGCGTCCGCCGGTTTGTTCTCGATCACTTGGACGCTAGTGCCTTGTCGCGTGACGAGGATCGCGAGGTCCGCGGGGTTGCCCGGTGCGGACTGATAGTTGAACAGCATGGGCGTGAACTCCGCCTCGCCGTGCTTCGGAATCGGCAAGAACACGGCCTGCGCGCTCACCAGGAAATGCGTGTCGCGCTTGGCAAGCAGGTCGCCCGAGCCCTTGATGCTCGACGGCGTGGACGCGTACTCCTTGAGGCTCTTGAGGAGATCCGTGAGCGCGATGCTGCGCAGCTCCCCGCCGTCCTTCTCGTTTCCAACGCGCACGAAGAATTTGTCTGCAGCGATGTCGGCGGTCTTGTCCGTGTAGTTCGGGAAGCGAAGCACGGGCATGAGCGACGTGACGTACGCGCCGTCGACCCACGGACTCTTGCGACGCACTTGCAGCGTGAGATCACTGATGTTGGGACCGATCGACGAGCCCATCTCGCGCCCGGTGTCCTCCCAAGTGACGTCGAGCACGTCGAGGCCGCGTGCGCTCGCGCGGTTGATGACGCTGTCGTTGTTGACCATCGCAGTGACCTTGTCGATCGTCACGCCGTACTCGTTGAAGCGCGTGAGCGGCCCTCCATCGGCGCGCTGCGCTGTCGTAGCCATCGGCAGCTGAGCGGACACCGTGTCGACCTCACGGTGCAACGCCAGAGGCTCCTCGGCGCTCGCGACCGCGGTCGGCGGATCTGCCCTATTTTGGCCCGAGCACGCGTAGACCAAGCCGCACGCCACGAGAGTCCCCGAGAGAGTCGTCTGCCGCATGGGTCTTACGACGCCTTGCGCGCGCGAAAGTTCTCGGGCGACCGCTTAAAACGCATAGCGAATCGTCGCGGCGGCATCCCACCCGAGCGCGGTATCGCTCCCGATGGTGCGCGCGAAGCCGCTCAGCACGCGAGCGCCGCCCTGGAGGCCAAGGCCCATGTGGCGATCTACCTGGTACCACTCGAGGCCCAGCTTGCCGCCGTAGTAGAGACCGAGCTTCTCGGCATTGCCGTACCCCATGTTGGCGAGCGCGTACTTGGTGATGTCCGCCTGCATCGCGCCGATGTCACCCTGCGCGAAAATCCCGACGCGCGTGCCGATGGGGATCGTGAACCGCACGCCTCCGCCGAAGCCGAAGATGGGGAACGCGCGCGTCTTCGAGGGGTCCGTCCCGTTCTTCTCGATCGTATTGCTCGTGTCGGTGAACGACAGCTCGCCCGAGACGAACGGCATCAGCCAACGGAAGATCTCGTAGCCGAGGTGCAGCTGCAGCATGACCGCAGGCGGCGCGACGTTCTTGAACTTGCCGAGGAAGCCGAGCGCGCCCATGGAACCGGAGAGGACGAGCCCTGTTTTGTGCGGCGGCGCAGGCGGCGCCTCGAGCGGCGCTTGCGGCAAGATGGAGTCGGACTTCTGATCGCCCGAGAGCGCGGCCTTCGCTTGGTCCGCCGTCACCGGCTGCGTAGGCCCCGCACCAAGCCCGAGGTCGTCGGCGAGCGCGAGCGCAGGCACGAACAATGTGCACAATACACTCGAAACCACGGCGCTTCTCACGGAACGGACGATAGCGGAGCGCGCGCGCTTGCCGCCACCGTTTTCACCAGGGATACTGCCCGCCATGAAGAAGCTCGCCGTCTTGTTGGTCGCTGTGGGTTCGACGATGCTGTTCAACGCGCGCGATGCGCACGCGCTCGGCGCGGAGGTGGGCGGCGACATCGGCTATGGCTTGAAGCCGTTCCACGATGGCTACGATCCCAACCCGTACGGTTTCGGACTCGGTCTCCACGGTGGCGTCGAGATCAGCAGCTTTTATCTCGGAGCCTCGTTCCGCTACTTCCTCGGTGGAAGCAAGGACGTCACTCTGCCGCTCGTGGGCGTCCAACACGTGTCCATCAACGCGTTGCAGGTCGGGGCGGAGCTCGGCTACCAAGTGACCATCGGGCCCGTCACGCTTCGCCCCTACGTTTGGGGCGGTCCCACGATTTACACCGGAACGCTCGGCAGCGCGTCCACGTCGAGTACGCACGTTACGTTGGCCCCTGCCGGGCATGTGCACGTCAAGGTCTTCGGGCCCGCCTTCGTCGGCGCGGACGTTCGCTACAATTTCCTCATCGGCAACAAAGACGACGACTTCACCACGCAGCTCACGATCATGGGCTCGCTCGGCGTCGCGTTCTAGTCTGTGCGATTCAATACGCTCAGTGTGGCGTTCGCATGAAGCTCAATCGCGCACGTAGACTCATCGACGCAGTCGATCACGCGATTGTCGTATTGCTCGGCAAGCGCGCCTCGTTGGTCCGCCACGCGTTCGCGGCGAAGGCCAATGAGCCACGGATTGATCCAGCGCGCGAAGCCGCCATGATGCGAGCGCGACGCAATTGGGCTAAAGAAGGCGGGCTCGATCCAGAGAAGATCGAGTCCGTCTTCGGGGCCATTCTCCTGGCGACGCGTCCGCCGACTACTTGAGCAACCAACCGAAGAGCATTTGCTTCGTCACCTGACGAGACACGCTCGCGATCGAGTCGACGAGCGGGATGCCTTTCGGACAGACCTCGACGCAGTTCTGCGCTTTGCCGCAGCCGATGACGCCG
>JAYVYD010000023.1:0-4114 GCA_043784605.1 Myxococcales bacterium
CGCTCCCGCCCGCGAGAAACAGGCCCGCGATCTTGGTCTGCGAGCCCTCCCTGGAAAAGGTCGAGAGCGCGCCGCTTGCTGCGGGACCGTAGAGCGCTCCACCCGACTTCGGATAGCGCGCCTCGAACTCCAGCGGAGTCGTCCACTCGCTCGCCTCGGTTCGAAGCCAGAGACCGCAACGCTCCAAGGTCGAACAGGTTGCCTCTTGCCATCGTTCGAGCTCCTCGTGAGTCCATGATTCTGGTTGGTCGCCCGTCGCGGGCGCGTTGACGATCGAGAAGAAACGCTCGGACGCGAACGACTCGGGTCGGTCTCCGCGGTCTTGCGCGCAGACGTAGACGCTCGGTCGATCCGCGCGACGCCGCCCGCCGAAGTTCGCGCGGAACTCGGCCTCGTAGTCGTCGGAAAAGAAGACGTTGTGGTGGACGAGCGACACGCCCTCGGCCTTGCCAACAGCGGCCCAGGTGACTGCGGAAAGTGATCGAGCGTTGGGCGCCGTACGTGCAGGCGCGCCTCGAGAACCGGCGACGAGATCGGTCACCGCCGAGACGTCACCGTTCACGATCACGGCGTCCGCGCGGAACGAACGATCGGCCGTGTTCACAGCCACCGCGCGCCCTCCGCGCACTTCGATGTGCTGGGCGTGAGCGTTGGTCACGATCTCGACGCCGAGCTCGCGCGCGAGTGTCTCGAGCGCTTGCGCCATGCACACCATTCCGCCAAAAACGCGCCACACGCCCATCGCTTCGACGTGCGCGATGAGGTTGAAGGTCGCGGGCGCATTGAACGGTGAGGAGCCGCAGTAGGTCGCGTAACGACCGAAGAGCTGTCGAAGCTCGGGCGACTTGAAGTATTTGCCGAGAGCGCTCCACATGCTTCGGTGCGCGTCGATCCCGGCGAGCGCGCCCAAGCCGATCGACGCCGCCTGCGTGAACAAGCCTCCCAGCGTGGGTCGCTGCGATCGCAAGAACGGTCCCTCGACGGTCTCGTAGATGCGCTTGGTGTCGGCGCAGAACCGATCGAAGCCCTGGGCTTCGCGCTCGCCGAACGCCGTCGCAATCGCGGCGCGGCTCTTGTTGCCGTCTCGGTGGAGGTCGAGGAGCCGCCCGCCAGACCACGCGTGCCGAGCGATCACCTCGGCGGCCTCGAGCTTGACGTAGTCATCGAGTTTCTTGCCGGCGCGCGCGAAGAGGTCGTCGAAGGCCCAACGCATCGTGAGCACCGTCGGGCCGACGTCGATCGTGCGCCCGGCGACCTCGGCCACCCGCACTTTGCCCCCCACCCGAGGGCCGCGCTCGAGCACTGTCACTCGAGCCCCGCTCGTGGCAAGGTCGATCGCGGCGGAGAGTCCGCCGACCCCACCTCCTACGACGACCGCGGAACCTCCAACCATCTTCAATCTATATACATCATGCCCGAAGGCTGTCGAGGGTATGCATCAAATGTGAATCGCATGGCCATCACCTTCCCCGCTTTGCCTGCACGGTTCCCCGACGCGTCACGGATCGACGAAGCGCTCGAAGCCATCGTCGTGCGTGCGACGAGACCTGGATGTCCCCCGCGCCTAGCCGAAGCGCTGCATTATGCCGTGTTTCCTGGCGGCGCAAGGTTGCGGCCCCGGCTTACGTTGATCGCGGCCGCGGCCTGTGGCGCCGTCGATCCCGATGCGGCCTGCGCGGTCGCGGCATCGGTCGAGCTGATTCATTGCGCATCGTTGGTGCACGATGATTTGCCAACCTTCGACAACGCCGAAACACGGCGAGGCCGACCGTGCGTGCACAAGGTCTATGGTGAGGCACTCGCGTTGTTGGTCGGTGACGGCCTGATCGTCGCGGCGTTCGACACGCTCGCGAAGGGCGCACCGCCCAAGCGCGTCGGTGCCCTCGTCGCGGAGCTCGCGCGGGGTGCCGGGACCGTGCGCGGCATCGTCGCAGGGCAAGCGTGGGAGAGCGAAAGCATGGTGTCGCTCGACCACTACCATCGAGCCAAGACCGCCTCGCTCTTCGCCGCCGCGGGCGCGATGGGCGCGATCGTGGCGGGCGGCTTGGAGCAACCGTGGCGCAGCTTCGGCGAGGCGATCGGGCGCGCGTATCAGGTCGTGGATGATTTGAACGACGCCATCGGGACCGAAGCGAACACGGGCAAGACGGGCGGTCGGGATGCCACGCTCGCACGTCCGAGCATCGTGCGCGCAGAGGGCGTGGATGGCGCGAGGGCGCGAGCGAAGACGCTGATCGAGGAGGCGATGAAGGCCGCGCCCGAATGCGACTGCCAAGCGGAGTTGAGGGCGTGGGTCGAGCAGCTCGCGTCGCGCGCGGTCAAGGCGTCCACGTGAAGTCGTCGCCGGCTCCCGCGTAGGGACCGACAGGCACGAAGCGCCCATGAATCTCGGTGGGGCCGAGCTCCATCATCACGTAGTGCGCGGCGTGATCGATGAAGCGCTTGCTGTTCGGCTCGATGGCCTTGTCGTCCTCGTGATGAAACGGCGCGCCTCCGCCACCCGTGACCACGAACTCGACGAGCTTGTTCTCGAAGCCTTTGCGCTCCACGCGCTCGTACGCGTGAGCGTGACCGGTGACGACGAGCGCGATGTGGTGCTTGTCGAGCACCGCCTCGACGATGCGCTCCTTCACCCAGGGCACGGGTCCGTCCTCGGCGGCGGAGCTGAACGGCGGCATGTGCATCGAGACGACCACCTTGAGCTTCTTCTGATCGGCCTCCGTCAGCGTTTTGTCGAGCCACGCGAGCTGCTCGGCGTCCAGCGGATCGCGATCGCCGAGCAGATCATCGCCAGTGTCGAGCACGACGAAGCGATAGCCGCCGGCGTCGACGGCGCCGTACAAATGCGTCGCGTCACGCGTCGTGACCTCGTCGAACGCGAACAGTCGCGCGAGCTCGTCACGATCCTGATTGTGATACGTGTCGTGGTTGCCGGGGACGAACAGGAGCGGCACACGATCGATCAGCCGCAAGCCGCGGGTGTCTTCGAGGAACGCGTTCCACCCGTTGGGGTCACGCGTCATCGCGAACGGCGCGCCGATCGTCTGATGCAGGAGCGCAGGGAACGGCACGACGGAGAAGAGCGCGGTCCATGCGTAGCCGCGGAAATACTGCGGCCAGAACGGCACGAGGTACTCCCATCCGCCCCAATCGGGCATGTGCCCGGTTGGCAAGCAGCGCAGCGCGTCTCCGGTGAAGAGCACGAGATCCGGGTGCTCGCTTCGAATCGCTTCGACCACGGCGCGGTGCTGCTCGCGTCCGCCGCGCGTGTCGCCATAGAACGCGACACGCAACGTGCTCGCGGACGCCGCGCTCGCCGTCAGCGGAACGGTCGCCCGGCCTGTGATGGGATCGAGGAGGCTCGCGTCGGTCGTGGGGTGCGCGACCGAGCCCGCTCCACACCCAGCGAGAACCGCGCAGAGCAAGACGAGCGCGCGCGACGACACGGATGGATCCTTAGTCCAGGTGCGCAGGTGTAGGCTCGATTTCAGCGTGACTCCCAAGGCGAACACGATCCCACGTGTCTGCTCAGCGCCGCGTGTTTTTTGTCGTTCGCGCGGGAACTTCGGCAAAAACGCGCTGTCTCGTCTCCTAGTCGGGGGGACCGGGCGCACCCCCTCGCCGGCTTTTCTTGTTCTGGAGCATCAACCGACGCGGGCCGATGAAACGACGGAAGCATCTCCTCGTGGACTCGGTACAATCAACGAGGGCGAGGCAGATGGAGCTCCGAACGATCAACGCGGTCTTGCTCGTAGGGTTTGGAACCCTGCTGTTGGCGAGCGGCACCCAGCACGAGCATCCGATCTTGTCCGAGGGACAAGGCAAAGCCGTGGCCGCGCTCGAGGCTGACTACGCAGCTCACAAGAACGCCGCCTCGCTGGCAAAGCTCGCGCAGGGCTATGTCGACGCCGAATCGTCTGGATACGCGCTGAGCGTGATCGAGTCCGCGCCGGTGGTCCTCCAGAACACTCCAATCGTGCAGCACGCATACGCACGCTCTCTGTTGGATTCGGGTCGTGCGCAAGACGCGCTCGCCGCGGAGCATCGCACGCTCGACATGTGCGCCACCGTGCTCGAGTCGAACGACCAAGCGCACGCGTGCGACACCTGGTTG
>JAYVYD010000024.1:0-16673 GCA_043784605.1 Myxococcales bacterium
CCAGCTTCCGTCTGTCTCCAGTGGCAGGGCGAGATGCAGCGGCGCTTCGGCCTGCGCTTCGAGGTGATGACTCGCCAGTTCGTCGCGTATCGACGACAAGAGCGCGGCTTCGGCACCAACCCGTGGAGCACGCACAACCGCTTCATCGTGTCGCACACGCTCTTGCGTCGACCCGAGCATCGCGACCCGCTCCTTCATCACTTGGGTGAGCGCGCGCGCAAAGGCCTCCTGATCCTCGACGAGGCGCACGTCGCGGCTCCTGCGTCTGCGAGGAAGTACGCGACAGACACGGAGATCACACGGACGATTCGCGACTTGGCTCCGCGCTTCGACAATCGCTTGTTCCTGAGCGCGACTCCGCACAACGGCCACTCCAACAGCTTCAGCGCGTTGCTCGAGATCCTCGATCCCATCCGCTTCACACGGGGCGTGCCTGTCGACGGCAAGAAGGACCTCGAGCCGATCATGGTCCGCAGACTGAAGCGGGACTTGCGCAAGCTCGGCGTGGAGAGCTTTCCGAAGCGCGTGCTCGTGCAGCTCGCGCTGCGCAACCGCGCCAATCGGTGGACTGTCGAGCGCACCGCGTACGACGCGGAGACTGGCGTGCAACAGGCCTCGACGTCGAGCGATCTCGGAAGCGGCGAGCCGACCGAGCTCGTGCTCGCGACCAAGTTGCAGCGCTACACGGAGCTTTGCGCGCCGACCTCGGGGCAAGGTCGTTTTCCGTTCGTCTGCTTGCAGCAGCGCCTGTTGTCGAGTCCTGACGCGTTCGCGCGAACGCTCCAAGCACACGCTCAGGGACTCGAGAAGAAGGGTGGGCCGACGGCGGCGCCCGATCAGCGCAAGCTCGCCTTCGTCGAGGGAGACGCAGAGCTTCATGGCGTCTCGGATGAAGCCCAAGCAGAAGAAGACGATGCAGAGGTGGTTCGTACGAGTTCGGACTTGCCGAGCCCGACCGACGAAGCACGGAAACTGTTGGCGGACATGCGTGCCATTGCCGAGAAGGCGCGACGCTCACCGGATGCGAAGACCCAAGCCCTCCTCGCATGGATTCGAGAGAACCTATGTCCAGCAGTCGGTCTAGGCGAGGACACCAAGGCCAAACGCCATTGGGGTCCACGCCGGGTGTTGTTGTTCACTGAATATGCAGACACCAAACGCTACCTGGTGGAGTTGCTCGCGGCCGCGGTCGCACACACCGACAAAGGCGAGCAGCGCATTCGGCAGTTCCATGGCGGCATGGGCGACGACGCGCGCGACGAGGTGCAGCGCGCGTTCAACAGCGCGCCGGAGGATGATCCCGTTCGCATCCTGGTCGCCACGGACGCCGCGCGCGAAGGCGTCAATCTCCAGGCGCATTGTGCAGACTTGTTCCACATCGACATCCCGTGGAACCCAGCCCGTCTCGAGCAGCGCAATGGGCGCATCGACCGCACGCTGCAGCCGGCCGACGAGGTGCGATGTCACTACTTCATCTTGCCGGATCGCGCCGAAGACCAAGTGCTCGAGACTGTCGTGCGCAAAGTGGAGGTCGTTCAGCGAGAGCTTGGATCGCTCGGCGCTGTGTTGCTCGGCCAACTCGAGAAGACGCTCGAACACGGCATTACCAAGAAGACGAAAGACGCCGTCGAGGCCATTGGCTCGGACGGGCGGTCGGCGACGGTCGATGCCGAGTTCGAGTCGGAGCGCGACAACCTAGAGAGCGTGCGCGCGGACGTCGAACGCGCGGGCCGTCGCCTCGATAGCTCGCGTCGCGCATTGGAGGTCGCGCCCGATTCGCTTCGCGGAGTCGTCGACATTGGTTTGGGCATGGCCGGCGCCAAGGCGATGGAGCCCGCAACACCGACGCGCGACCATCGCCCCACGTTCACGTTGCCTGCCCTGGACCGCTCGTGGGACGTGACGCTCGACACACTGCGACCGCCGCGCAAGCGCGATGAGGCGTTTTGGGAGTGGCGACGGCATCTGCCCCGCGCGGTGACGTTCCATCCGCTCACGACGTTGTCGGAGGAGGCCGAGCAGCTTCACCTGGCGCACCCCTTGGTCAAACGCATTCTCGACCGGTTCCTCGCGCAAGGCTTTGGCGCGCACGATCTCACACGCGTCAGCGCGGTCGTCGTGCCGGACGAGAGTGTCGTTCGTGTGATTGCCTATGGGCGATTGACGCTCTTCGGCGCTGGCGCCACTCGATTGCACGACCAGGTCGTCCCAGTTGCCGCAGCGTGGTCGGGCGACACCACTGACGTGCAGCCATACAAAGACCCAGTCACGGTCGCGACGACAGTCACCAAGACCGAGCGTCTACTCGCCGCGGACGGCAAGGCCCCGAACGCGACGATCTCCAAACGCATCCAGTCTCACGCAGACGCGCTGTTTCGCGCCCTTTGGCCGCACCTCGAGGAGGTCGCTCGCGATCTCACCATCAAGGCGCGCACCGGCCTCGCGGACCGCGCGCTGCGAGAGTCGAACGATCTGCGCATGCTGATCGCTCGACAGAGCACGGCCATCGACAAGGCCCAGGTGCGACTGCGGCAGTCCGATCTGTTCGACATCAGCGACAAGGAGCAGAAGCGCCAAGTCGATTTGGATCTCAAGCACCTCGAGAGACGCCAGGCCGCGGCGGCGAGCGAGCTGGAGTCCGAGCCGGCCGCGATCGAGGCGCTCTACGAGGTGCGCATGCAGCGCCTCACACCCGTGGGTCTCGTGGTCGCGTGGCCGGAGCTGATGACGTGAAAGACAGAGACGTACTCTTTCACGAGAAGTGGCTTGGGCTCGCGCAGCCGATCGAGGGACTGGTCTTGAGCGTGCCCGTGTTGGCCGACGCGCAGATCGCGCCGGAGCTGCGCGTGGAGCTATCCACGGCGTTCACCGCGCAGCTCACGCGAGACGAGCCGCCACGCATCCAAGACCTCGCGCGGTTCTTCCGTGAGTTCCTTGGCTACGACCAACAGGGGATGCTCGTTCCGCGGAGCGACCTTCCCGCGGAGCTGTCGTTCTACGCGGCCGAGGGCGGACAGGAGCTGCGTCCTAGCTTCGCGTTGGGTCGAGGCCCGTTCGCCGCCGCCGATCCGTTCGCCGCGTTCTCGGAGAAGAGAGCACCCGTCGCAGAGACCACCAGTAAGCCATGGACCGCGCTCGTCTGGGATGTGACCGAGGGCGGGCACGCGCTGGATCTGGACGATCCGGAGAGCGTGACGGGCCCGTGGCGCTATCCGCCCACCGCCAAGCTCGAGCGGCTGCTGCGTCACACGGGTGTGCCGGTGGGTTTCGTGTTCAACGGGCGCGAGCTTCGCCTCGTGTACGCGCCTGCGGGCGAGTCGACCGCGCACCTGACCTTTCGCGTGGCGCACATGCAGCGGCCCGATGGTCGTCCGCTCTTGGCCGCGCTCGATCTGCTCTTGCACGCGCGGCGCGCATACTCCGCATCGCCCGAGCACACGCTCGAAGGTCTGCTCGCAGAGAGCCGTCGCCGTCAGGCCGACGTCACGGACGAGCTCGCCAAGCAAGTGTTCGAAGCGGTGGAGATCCTCGTCGCCGGCTTCGAGGCCGCTGCCGCGCGCGACATCTCCGGCGATCGCATCGACTGGCTGCGCGCAGCGCTCGAAGCGGAGAACGACCACCTCTATCAAGGTGTGTTGAGCATCGTGCTGCGGCTCGTCTTCCTCTTGTATGCAGAGGATCAGAGCCTGCTGCCTGTCGAGCATCCGACGTACGCGGAGCACCTGAGTCTGTTCGGCCTGTATCAGCGTCTGAGTCACGACGCGGGCGCGCACCCCGAGAGCATGCACCATCGCTTCGGCGCCTATGGCCAGCTGCTCTCTCTTTTTCGCTCTGTGTTCTTCGGCGTCAAGCACGGCACGCTGGAGCTGCCGGCGCGTCGCGGTCGTCTCTTCGACCCCAACGCGTTTCCGTTCCTCGAGGGGGCGTTGCCCGAGTGGACCGCTGCGGTCGTCGACGCAGAAGCGCGCGCAGAGGCGCAGCCGCCGAGCCTCGACGACGGCACGATCCATCGCGTGCTGCATCGCTTGGTCGTCTTCGAGGGACAGCGACTCAGCTACCGCACGCTCGACGTCGAGCAGATCGGCAGCGTGTACGAGTCGCTCATGGGCTACCACGTGCTGCGCACGGCGAGCCCCGCGGTGCGCATGGGCAAGCACGGCGTGTGGGTCGAGAGCGAGGCCGTGCGCGCGATGTCCACGACCGATCGCACGCGCTTCTTCAAAGAGACTTGCGGGCTCAACACTGGACCGGCGGCGGCGTTCGAGAAGGCGCTGAAACAAGCCGCCGACGAGGCCTCGGTCACAGAGGCGTTGGCGGACCACGCAGTCGGAAAGAAATCGGAGGTGCTGCGCCACCGCGCCGAGACGGGCCGTCTCGTGCTCCAACCAGGAGAAGAGCGGCGTCGTACGGGCAGTCACTACACACCGCGCTCGCTGACGGAGAAGGTCGTCAAGCGAACACTCGAGCCTCTGTTGGCGTGTTTGGGACCTGAGCGCACTCCCGAGCAGATCCTTCAATTGAAGATCTGCGATCCCGCGATGGGCTCGGGCGCCTTCTTGGTGGCGACGTGCCGCGAGCTCGCAGGCGAGATCGTCGCTGCGTGGACGCGACAGGGGCAGCTCGCCAAGATCATCGAGCAGCACGCAGACGCACACCTCCACGCGCGCCGGCTCGTCGCGCAGCAATGCTTGTATGGAGTCGACAAGAACGCCGCGGCCGTGGAGCTCGCGAAGCTCTCGCTCTGGTTGGTGACTCTGAGCAAGACTCTACCGTTCACGTTCGTCGACCACGCGCTTCGTCATGGCGACAGCTTGGTGGGCCTCGATTTCAGGCAGATCGAGGCGTTCCACTGGTCCGCTAGTGGTCAATCGGAGATGTGTAAGGTTCTGTTGAAAGAGGCGCTCGACCAAGCCGTGGAGCTGCGTCAGCAGATCCTTGCGCTGGCAGACCATGAAGATCCCGTGTCGCAGGGAGAGAAGCGCAGACTGTTCGAGTTCTCACAGCAAGCGATCGACCGCGTGCGCGTCGTCGCGGACGCATGCGTGGGCGCGTTCTTCTCGGCGACCAAAGACACAGCGCGAGAAGCAGAGCGCAAGCGTCGACTCGATTTGGTCGTCACATGGATCGGCGGCGAACGCGCGAGCCAAGACGAGAGTCAGGCCGAGGCTAAACGAAGTATCGCAGCGGAGAGCGCAGGTGTCGCGAGAGCGGAGTTGCAGAGTCTCGCGCTTGATGCGCGGAAGAAGCTCGTTCCATTTCACTGGTGGATAGAGTTTCCAGAAGTGTTCTTCGATGAGCGCCCGGACCCGTTGCAGGGCGGCGAGGTCAACGGTGCTGCGTTGATGGAGGCCGTAGTTGGCAATCCGCCATATGGGGGTAAGAACACCCTCATCGATGGCCACGTCGATGGCTACATCGACTGGCTGCAAGTCGTTCATGGCGGATCGCACGGCAACAGTGACCTGTCGGCCCATTTCTTCAGGCGCGCATCCACCCTGCTCGGTCAACATGGAACATTCGGTCTAATCGCCACGAAGACGATCGCGCAGGGCGACACCCGCACGACAGGCCTCGCCGCCCTCATCGCGGAGGGATGGCAGCTCTACGATTCGACCGGTCCAATGGCATGGCCAGGTTCAGCTGGCGTGACCGTATCTTTCGTCCATGGAGCCCGGGGACGAGTCAAAGACCGAACTCCACTTCGACTAAACGGCGCCGTGGTTGCGGCACTCAACTCGCGTCTGCGGCCCAAACCCGAGCGAGACGACCCGCGGACGCTCAACGCGAACGCGAACAGCAGCTTCGTGGGGTGCTACGTGCTCGGAACCGGGTTCACTCTTACGCCAGAGGAGCGCGAGGCTCTCGTGAAGAAGGACCCAAGAAACGGCGACCGGATCTTCCCGTATATCAATGGTGTCGAGGTCGCGACGGATCCAGCTCATAACGCCGGACGCTACATCATCAGCTTCGGGCGCATGAGCCTGGAGGACGCTGACAGCTGGCCAGATCTCGTTCGCATTCTGCGAGAGAAGGTAAAACCGGAGCGTGAGAAGAACAACCGGGAGAACTATCGAAAGTTCTGGTGGATATTTGGCGAGTACCGTCCTGGTCTGTTCGCCGCTTTAGCGCCTCTGGAGAAGTGCTTGGTGACAGGCATTAGCTGGGTCCAGCGCGCGTTTACATGGCAGCGCACCGACCGAATTCTGGATCAGACGCTCATCGTCTTCCCATTCTCCGACGTCACCCAGTTCGCAATCCTTCAATCGAGAATCCACGAGCTGTGGTCGGTGCTGCTGTCGGCGACATTCAAGGAGGACCAGCGCTACAATCCTTCGCGTGCGTTTGGCACGTTCCCATTCCCGAAGCCCGATCCGCGCGCGGTGATTCCCGAGTTGGAGACCGTGGGCCAAACGCTTTATGACGCTCGCGCGAAATTCATGGTCGACACCGATCAGGGGCTCACCAAGACGTACAACGCGATCAAGGATCCCGCGTGCGACGATCCGCGCGTCCTCGAGCTGCGACGGATGCACGAGGAGATGGATCGCGCCGTGCTCGCCGCGTACGACTGGAGCGATGTCGTAGTTCCGCCTTATTGTCCGAAGAGCGATGCCGAGCGTGCTGCGGTCCAGGCGTTCGAGGACGAGGTGATCGACCGGTTGTATGTGTTGAATGCCGAGAGAGCGCGCGAAGAGGAGCGTCTTGGTCTCGGGGGGAAGAAGCCGAAGAAGCCGGCAGAGGCAGGGGGCGAGGAGAGGCGCAAGGCGAAGCGCGGGAAGAAGCCGCGGAAGGATCAGGGAGATTTGTTTTGACCAGTAGGAAGAGCGAGCGCAGTGGTCGTGCGCAGCGCCAAGGTAGATCGTGAGCAGATACTTCGAACTGCGGATTGGCGAGATCTTGGTTACCTACATAACCAACTATTTCGATAGTTCGCTGTTGCTACCATTCCAGACGAGCGACTTGACCTCGACCTTCATGACTGCCGAGGAAGAGGGGGCTCTCCGCTTTGATGCGCCAGCTCGAGTCGTTGGTCGTAGGCTTGATCTCCTCGGTCACACGCTGACCAGGGCGCGAGCCGTATACGCAAGATCAATCGGCGATTCAAATCTGCGCAGGAGTTACCCAGAGTACAATTGGCCGCTGACACTCGCCGATTGGCAGCGCGGCGTCGCGGCCGCCGCCACACGGGTGCAGGCCGACAGGTTCGGAAGTTGGTCGCCGGAAAAGTGGGTGTGGGACGACATCTTGCTTGGGTTTCCTGGAGGCGGTCTGTGGGAGGTCGTCCGCGCGCTCGCGGACGCTCAGCCTGATGCAACGGTGTCGCTCGATCTGACCGACTTGGCCCGAGGCGGCTATGTGGACGACGCGACCGACCTGTCAACGGGGCAAGCGCGCGAGCCGCTCATTATTCTCACTGAAGGAAAGTCTGACGCTCGGCTGCTGCGGAATGCCATCGATGTGCTCTTCCCAGATTACTCGGAGTTCATCCGCTTCGTGGACTACGACTTCGCCAAGGCAAGCGGAGGTGTCCACGAAGTCGTCCGCTTCGTGAAGATGTTCTGCGGCGCAGGCATCAAGAACCGCATCGTCGCTCTCTTCGACAACGATACCGCAGGCCACGAGGCCTGTCAGCAGCTCATGGAGCTTCCCGCCAACGTGTTTCCGATGTGCCTCCCAACATTGGAGTTGTTCAGGCGATATCCAACGATTGGACCCGACGGCGAAACCGAGAACGACATCGACGGGCGAGCCTGTTCCATCGAGCTTTACTTGGGGCGTCAGGCACTTTCGGACGTTGAAGGCAAACTTCGTCCAGTTCGGTGGGCAGGCTTCAACGAAAAGATGAAGCGGTACCAGGGCGCGGTGAGCGAGAAAAACCACGTGCAAGTTCGGTTCGAGGAGATTCTCGAAGACATCCGGAAGACCCCTGCAAGCGAGCCGACTTTCGACCTTGCGGGCATTCGCGCGGTCTTCGAGGCCATTCTTTTGGCGCTCACGACGAGATGAGCGCTACGTTGGAATGACGATCGCAGTGGGCGTCTTCACCTTGACGCGAACCGCTTCGTAGATATCGACGGACGATGCCGGCGTCCTAATGCTGATGACCAACGCGTACCGTGCCTTTGACGTCGAGCGACCAAGTTGGTGACGCTCGCGCCACCAACCGATGACGGGGAAGACGGCAAGGTGATCGCGACTCGCAAGGTCCGCTGCGGTGCCTGCCCATCGATCGTGATGGAGAGACCCCTTTGTTCGAAGTTTGGGCTTTAGAAGCCACCCATCAGCGTCCCCTGTACTGTTGTCGGCTTCATCATCGTCCCGCGCGGCGCCATTCACCCGCCTGCGAAAAGCGTTGGGCGATTCAGTCGGTTTTTGGAGTGCGAAGCGCAACCCATGAGATCCGTATCGATGTCTCTTGCGCCAACCGCGCCTCGCGGGATTCGGCTCGACGAAGTACGAGAGCGTGACGCGAAGTTCAACGGGTGTCGCACCGAGGGATGCGAGTTCATCACGTGGCCAAGGAAGGCTGTGCAAGTTCATCTCGTTCGACTTGTCACGATCGAACGGCTGAAGCTCGTCTTCAACCACAAGGGTTAGTGCGTTTGCAGCACTCCACACAGCCCGCTCCAGATTGGGCACGCCATAACCGAAACAGCGCACGAGATGCTCAATCTCATCAACACTGTTTGCCGACGCAAACTCACCCTTCATGCGTGACGTCCAGTCAGCCGAGTCGACAATCAGCGCACGGATTGTCTCGGGCCATAGGTTCGGATAGGCCGCACGGACCATGGCGCCAATGCGGGCGGCACCCGCAGTTGCTGCGCTCGTATCACCAGTGGGCGAGAAGTGGCGTACGCCTGGCTGATGGTGGGTTGAGAGGACGGATAGGGAGTCCGGGAAGTCGGCCTCGAGACCGTTGGGTGAGATGGCCATGTTGCCACCCTCCATCACAATGTCAGGCTTCAATGACCATTGCCGATCCCAGATGCAAGACGTGGTCGACGTTGGTGCAAGATCTCCGAGAGGTGCGATGCTCTTCCATCCCGCGTACGATGGTTCGTCGATCTCGATCCGCTCAGTATGCGCGCCCACCGTGAGCGCGTTCCATGCCTGTCCTGGGTCGTGAATGGCTTCGGTCTCGTTCTGATCGGGGTACCGCAGGCCAGCATCCTCGTTTACGTTTCCCGCCGAGACGAAGAAGAGCCGACGCTCGTCGTTATCAGCGCACAGCTTGTCGATTTCTGCGGACCACGAGGTAGGCTGCCCCTGAGCGCGGGATTCCGCGCTCGTGACCGCCAGAGAAAAGACACGCCGTCTTTTGGGCGCTGAAATCTCTGCGCGGCCGACCGCGTCGGCTGTGATCGCTCCATACAAGTCTCTCGGGTTCTCCTCGGGCGGAGGTGGGAGGATCTTTACGGACTCGAGGCGATGACGGAGTTGAACCGCGCTCGCCGACGCCAACGCGGTTCGTAGATCCCCATACACTGCGATCCCAGCCATTTCTGTTCCGTGACCGTCTCGGTCGTCGACGCCCCACTGCGGTTTGCAAGAGTGGCAATCGCTTCGCGCGAGGACCGGAGCTAGAAGCGGGTGTGCGTGGTTCACGCCGGTGTCCAAGATGCAGATAGCGATAGCGTCCTTTGGTGGTAGCGCAGTCCGGTGCAGTAGGTCGCTCGCCCACTCGGCTTGTTCTTTCTGGGGTAGCCGACTGAAGAAGCTACCGACCTTGTCAACCCGGCGAAGCTCCGCAAGAGTATCGAGGAATGGTAGGGAGGCCGCAAACTCAGCGAGCCGGCCCTGTGCGAGAACAACAGTGCGTTCGGGGAACGTCTGGCGGCGGTCACCGACGACGATCTTCATTGCCTTCGCCTGGTTGCGGAAGCGCGTGAGCGTCTCGTCGTCATTTCCACGCAGCCAGACCTCCCACCAGGCCAGGGTGGTCGCGGCCGGAAGAAGGTCCAAATCGTCCGTCCAGAAGCTCGTTGCTACCGCCAAGCGGATATTGGCAATACTGGCGATGAGTGCCTGATGCTTCGGCCTTCCCTTTTTTGAAACCTCCCCGACGTATTCCTCGACGCGCTTTACGAAATGCTCGATCTGCCCATGGGGGACAAACACGGTCGCGGTCGTCTGGTCGTGTTCGGCGCGAACGGCGATGAGTTCTATCCCGGTGCGGCTCGACTCAAGACTCTCTAGCTTCAGGGTGAATCCAGGAGGACTCTCGAATTCCAAATAGAACCCATTGGGGGCCTCCACACCGACCGGACGCGGCGCGGCACCGCGCGCGTCGAGTTCGGCACGTACCCGTTCGAGCTGTTCTCGCAACGCTGATCCGTGTCGCGCACGGTTGACTGACGGGAGCCTCGCGGCACCACCGCCGTGGACCGGTGAGGTGAACGGTTCGGCTTCGCTCGTACCTTTTGCAATGATGTGCGAACGCCGATCTGCTTTCCGCGCTGCCACTTATTCCCCCTAGGTCAGTGTCGTCGACTGTCGCGCCGTCGCTTGAGTACGGTGACCAACCGCCTTCCGGATACTTCACCTCGATCCTGAAGAACCGCATCCTTGGCGGCGTCGTCGCACGCTTTGACAATCTCCGCATGGCTCAGCCCTTGCGCAGCCTCGGCGGCCGTGTGCCAGTCGATGCGTCCGATTCCGATCAGTGCGAGGCGAGCTTTGATCAGGGCAACCGCCTGTGTGGTGTCGGGAAACTCAAATTCGATGATGTCGTCGAATCGCCGGAACAGTGCTTTGTCCAAGAGACCGACGTGATTGGTTGCAGCGAGGAGGATGCTCTCGGAGTCGTCCTGCTCCAGGAACTGCAAGAACGAGTTTAGTGCGCGTCTAGCCTCGCCAACATCGTTCGGATTTCCTCGTTCTCCGCCCAGCGCGTCGAACTCGTCGAATAGGTAGACGCCACGATTCTTCGCGGCGGCATCGAACACAAGGCGCAGCTTGGCGGCCGTTTCACCCATGTACTTGGTTATCACGCCGTCCAAGAGCACGCTGAAAAGGGGGAGATGAAGCTCGCCCGCGAGTGCACGGGCGCTATAGGTCTTCCCAGTTCCCGGTGGCCCGACCAGCAGCACCTTTCTCCGAGGTCGCAAAGCGCGCGCGGCCAACTTCTCGCGCTGTCTTTGTTCGAGCACGATCAACTCAAGATGCTTGCGAGTGTCGGCAGTCAGAACGAGATCGCCGAGGCGCGCCTTTGGGTAGGCCACGCCAAGCAGCGTCGAGAGTTCTCCCCGTGGCTGCGCAACCGGAATCGGGCCTCGTCCGCCACGACCTGAGACGTCACCATCGACCTTGGCCTTGTCGACGAAGGCTTTCAATTCTTGAGCCAGCTTGACATGACCCTGCCGCGCTGCGTGCGCAGCGAGTTGGATAATGACGGCGAAGAACCGAGCATCATCGCCCTCGACGTGGCTCTCCAGCAATGCCTTCAGCTGTTCGGCGGTAGCCATGTTCCTCGCCAATGTAGCGCGACTACGGCGTCGTGGGCGCTAACCGTACCGAGGAACGTTGGGATCCGCGAACTTGGCAACGACGGGGCGAAGCCTAAGCCCGCTCGCGTCGCACAGATAAGCCACTACGTGGTCACCCCGAGCCGCCTACCCAGCTCTTGAAACGCTGATAGCTTCGAGAACCCGAGCAACCGGAACGCATCTCGATGGAGCGTCTGTCCCTCCAGCGTGCTCGTGATGAGCGCACGCTGGAAGCGCTTGCCGACGCGGACGATCTGGGTGTTATAAAACTCGCCGCCGCTGCTCCGGCGTACGATCTCGACGAGCTTCTTCAGCTCCTCGTCATACATCTTCGACAACCGAGCCCTCGGCATCGCACCTAGGTCGTGCAGGCGACGAAGCATCACGAGCGTGCTCACCTTGAAGTATCTGGCGAGCCGGTCTTTCTCCTCACCCATCGTCGCGCCCGATCGGTATTCAGCACGGAGAGCTTGAAGCGGAACGAGCAACTCGGCGGCGACCTGATTGCACCACTGCTCGACCTCGTTCGACGATTGCGAAGTCGGACCGACATCCGACAACCCCGACTTGCCGAGCCAGAGGTGCGCGATCTCGTGCGCCAGTGTGAACATCTGAGCGGCCTTGGTGTCTGCACCATTGACGAACACGAGCGGCGCAAGATCGTCCGCGAGAGCGAAGCCTCGAAACTCATCGGGGTCGAGCTTGCGATGCGTGTTGCTCCCGACGATGCCGTTGACCATCACGAGCACACCCGCGATGTCCGCGAGTTCAATGAGACGACGAAGTGCCTCCGTCCATGTGCTCCAACGCTTGCGCTCTTCATTATCAATCGCCAACACGGATCGGATGGTCGCGGCGGTCTCGACGACGTCGCTCTTCAAGGTGGCCGCTCCGATCCACGCTTTGGGTTCTTCACCCACCGAGCGCGCGTAGTCTCGATACCACTCTTGTCTCTGCTTGCAGAGATACACAGTCTCCAACAGCTCGGGACTCGGCCTCTCGACGCGCGTGCCTCCGACGGTACGGAAATCCGGAATGGGCAACGACTCGATGGGAGGCTCAGTCAGAAACAGGAAGCCGATTGGAACATGCAGGGCGCTCGCGAACTTCTCGAGCTGCTTGAGCGTGGGCTTGAGCTCACCACTCTCCCAATCAGGAAAGTCCGAGAAGCGCGCCGTAGCGGCGTCGGGCTCCAAGCCCGCGCGCTCGCACGCCCACCGCAGCAGCCGCCCACTGACCTCGACCCTCACGCGTTCTTCTTACCGCACCGCCGCATGCGAGGCGACTGACTTGAGTCGGGAAGCGGTCGCGAGCCGAGTTGCGAGGTGCGCCTGGAAACGAGCGCGTCGACGATCCGCTCGTCTTCACGGTCGATCGGAAGCGTTGCCGCGCCCGGCACGAACCGCTGGGCGCGCTCGTACGTCTCCTGGTCACGCTGCCGCATGTGTTCTCAACTCATGACCCGAACCTTCCTTCCCAGAAAGTCGCGCTTGTGGGACGAAACCGGCTATTTTGACCGCGCCCATGGCGAACAAGAAAAAGGCGGAGTCCGCCCTCGACGATCCGCCGCGCCTGGAGTCGCTACGCGTGCAGAACTTCCGCGCGCTGCGGGACGTTCACCTCACCAAGCTTACCCCGCTCACCGTGTTGCTCGGCCCCAACGGCAGCGGCAAGTCGACGATCTTCGACGTGTTCAACTTCCTCGCCGAGTGCTTTCAGCACGGACTTCGTCACGCGTGGGATCGTCGTGGCCGAGCCAAGGAGCTGCGATCGCGCGGCGCATCGGGCCCCATCGAGATCGAGCTGAAGTACCGGGAGCGACGGCGCGCCCCCATCATCACCTACCACCTCGCGATCGACGAGGGCCCGCGCGGGCCGCACGTCGTGGACGAGTGGCTTCAATGGACGCGCGGCCGAGTCGGACGTCCCTTCAAGTTTCTCGCGTACAAGAACGGGCAGGGCTACGCGGTGAAGGGCGAGAACCCCGAGAGCGATGTCGGGCGCACCGATCAGCCGCTGCGGTCGCCGGACCTGCTCGCCGTCAATACGCTCGGCGCGCTCAGCGACTACCCGCCGATCGCCGCGCTACGTGAGTTCATCAGCGATTGGTACGTCTCCTATTTGTCAGTCGAGCACACGCGCAGTCAGCCCGAAGCCGGGCCGCAAGAGCGGTTGACCAAGACCGGCGACAATCTCGCGAACGTCGTGCAGTTCCTCAAAGAGCAACACTCCGACGTTCTGAACCACATCTTCACTCTCCTCGCCAAGCGCGTTCCGCGGCTCGAGAAGGTCGTCGCGGATGCGATGGCGGACGGTCGGTTGCTGCTCCAAATCAAAGACGCGCCGTTCTCGGAGCCCGTGCTCGCGCGGTTCGCGTCCGACGGCACGCTCAAGATGTTGGCGTACCTCGTGGTCCTCAACGACCCTACGCCGCCTCAATTCATCGGCATCGAAGAGCCCGAGAACTTTTTGCACCCTCGCCTCTTGCCAGAGCTCGCCGAAGAGTGCCGAACCGCGAGCGAGCGCTCTCAGCTCCTCGTGACCACCCACTCGCCATTCTTCCTCAACGAGATCCGCGCCGAAGAGATGCGAGCGCTCTACCGTGACGACAAGGGCTTCACGCGCGTCGTTCGCGCATCCGACATGACGGGGATCCCGGAGTTCATGGACGCTGGCGCCAAGCTCGGAGAGCTCTGGCTCGAGGGGCATTTCCCGGTAGGCGATCCGCTGCGCAACGCGGGCGCACCCGTCAAGAACGCTTCGAAGCAATGACCATCGCGCACTTGGAGGTGTTGGTCGAAGAGCGCTCGACCGAGGAGGCGCTCTCGATTCTGCTGCCACGCCTCCTCGGAGCGACGACCTTCAGTCTGCACCCCTACACGGGAAAGGCTGACCTACTGACCAAGCTGCCGAGTCGACTTCGGGGGTACGGCAAGTGGATGCCCGCCGACATGCGCATCCTCATCGTGGTCGATCGTGACGACGATGACTGCAGAAAGCTGCGGGCCAACGTCGACGCCATCGCACGCAAAGAGGGGCTCACCGTCCGCGCGAAGAAGAAGTCCGCATACCAAGTCGCGTCGCGCATCGCGATCGAGGAGCTCGAAGCGTGGTTCTTCGGCGATTGGCAAGCCGTGCGCGCGGCATATCCGCGCGTGCCCACGAGCATCCCAACGCAGCGACAGTACCGCGATCCGGACGCGATCAAGGGCGGTACGTGGGAGGCGTTGGAGCGCGTCCTACAAAACGCGGGCGAGCTCGGCGGCAGGCTGAGAAAGATCGAGACGGCGCGCCGCGTGAGCACCCACATGGATCCTGCGCGCAACAAGTCACCGAGCTTTCAGGCGTTCTGCCGCGTCGTCCATGAGTGCGCGTCGTAGTACCATCGCTCGACGCATTCGCACGGCGCTATGGGGTGGCCACCAATCATGAACGAGACTGAAATCCGCAAGCGCTTGGTCGAAGCCCTCGAAGCCGATCTGGTCGGCCCGTTCGTGCCCGACTCGCATCCACAAGGTGGGCAGGAGGTCCTGCCGATCGCGCCGTCTCGCTGGTACCTCACCGGGTTCCTCGCGCCGCAAGGGCATCGCAAGCCCGACGAAGACGATCAAGACTCCATCGACGAGCCGCTCGCTGCTGGCAGCGACGAAGCCAACCGCGAAGACGCTGGCACCGAGGAGCCATCCCAGAAGCGCCCCATACGGTTCCCAGCCTCGATGGGCCTCAGCGTGTTCTTGCCACCAGGCAAAGCCGACGCGATCGATGTCGACGTTTGGTATGCCGACTACGACAGGATCGAAGTCGCCATCGATCGCGCTGACAAGAAACAAATCGGTTGGAAGCGCGTACCCCACGGGCCCGTTCGCGTGCGTGTACCGCTTGATGCCAAAGCGTTGCAGAAGGGCGACGGTATCGGCGTTCCAGGTTCGCGTGGGTTGATCCTACGCGGGGAACTGCGCACCACCGAGATGGACGGCCTCGAGCCAGGCACACGTGTACTCAGTCTGTTCCTAGTGAACGACCGCGCTCCCGTGGAGCCGAATCGCGACACTCAGTTCGTATTCCAAGTACGTATGGCGCTTACCTTCGACAAGGGCTTTCGCTCTCGCCCGAACCGACGCGGTGAAGACGCATTGGATGAAGACCAGCGCGTGCTCGCGTTGAGCTTTCGCGATCGGATGGAATGGGCAGTGGGACACAACACGAGCCCAGAGCGGCCCGTCGTCAAGGACGGCAAGGTCACTCAACTACGGACGACGCAATTGCCGACGTTCGAAGTCCCTCGCGTCGACCACCGGCCCGTCGACGACGTGACGACCGGCATGGCCGATCTCGCCAGGCTCGATGGCAAAGGTCTCGCGAACGCTTTGTCCCCGCTCGCCGAAGCGTATGGCAAGTGGATCGACCAGCAGCGCTACGTGACACTTGATCGTGACTCGCTCGACAAGACGCGCACCGACCTGATGAACAAGGCAAGCCGCGCCAAAGAGCGTATTCAAGAGGGGATCGCGCTCCTCGCTACAGACGCGCAGGCGCTCCGTGCGTTTCAACTCGCCAATCAAGCGATGCATGTCTCTGCGTTGCAGATGGACGGCTTACGCGAAGACCGCCGGTACCGCGACGATCGACTCCCCGAGTGGCGGCCGTTTCAGCTCGCGTTCGTGCTGATGAATCTGCCCTCGGTGGCGGATGCGTCTCACAAGGATCGAAAGCTCGCAGAGCTGATCTATTTCCCGACCGGTGGCGGCAAGACGGAGGCGTACCTCGGGCTCATCGCGTTCGTGTTGTTGCTTCGACGCATTCGTGGGCAAGGCACACCCCACGAGGGACGCGGCGTTGCCGTGCTGCTTCGATATACCTTGCGGCTCCTGACACTCGATCAACTCGGTCGCGCATCCACCCTGATTTGTGCGCTCGATGAGCTGCGTCGGCGCAATCCCAAGGAGCTTGGCGACGCGCGCTTCACGGTAGGCCTTTGGGTGGGTGCGAGCGCGAGCGCCAATCGCCTCAAGGACGTGCACCACGAGCTCTCGGACTACACACCAGGTCGCAAGAGTTCTCCGTTCCCACTCTCGAGCTGCCCATGGTGTGGCGAGGCGATCAAGATCCAGAACATCAAGCTCGTAGACCTCGAAGGCAAACCGACCAAGAAGAATTTCGCGCGCGCCGCAGTCTATTGTGACG
>JAYVYD010000025.1:0-4116 GCA_043784605.1 Myxococcales bacterium
CGCCGCGAGACCCGCGGGCCCTCCTCCGATGATGACGACCTTGCGCATGATGACCCTCTTTCGAGAGTGATCCACGTCTGGGTAGCCGAAAAGGTTACAGCTGCGAAGGCTCGAAGGTGAGCGGGTTGGTGAGTCGGCCGCCGTAGCCGCCGTTGACCTTGCCGTCTTGCACCCAGAAAAAGTAGTCGCCTGAGTGAAGGCCGCTCACGGTCGCGTCGATCGTGATGCGCTGCCCCGGCGACGTGTCGAACGTGAAGCCGTTGACCTCGGTGGTCATCAACGCGGTCGCTTCGATCTGGGTGCTCGTCTGTGTGAGCGCGAGCGCGGTGCTGGAGCCTGGCGTCGCGAACAGGTTGGTGGTCGTCCCGCCGGTGATCCTCACGTCGTAGTTGCAGTCGAGGTTGCTCTTCAACGTGTCGCACGTCATCCAGATGCGCCAGTGTCCGCCGGCCTTGTATTCGATGAACACGCCGACACCGTCTCCGCCTTTGGCGTTCATCGTCTGGTTGGTGTCCACCGTGACGACCATCGGTTGCGTCGGCTGAGTGGTCCCCGTGGGCACCGGGCCGCCTCCGTTGATCGGACGGTCATTACGTGAATCGATGATGCAGCCGACGAGCGAGGGAACGACGACGGCGGCTACGAACAAAGGCAAAAGACGCATGAGGAGCTCCTAACCTAGACTAACGACCACGAACACGACCGCCACCGCCGAACGAAGCGCCGCCACCACCACCGAACGTCGCGCCTCCGCCGACACTCGGTGACGCACGAGAGGGAGAGAAGCTCGGCGGCGAGTACGTGCGCGCGGGAGGCGAGAAACTCGGAGAGTAAGTGGGAGGCGAGTACGTGCGCGCGGGAGGCGAGTAGCTCGGAGGTGAGTACGCCTGCGAGGGGGAGTACACGGGCGGCGAATATGTGCGCGACGGCGTATAGCTCTGCGAAGGCTGATAGGTCGGCGACGGGTGATACGCCTGCGAAGGCTGATACGTCTGCGAAGGCTGATACGTCTGCGAAGGCTGGTAAGGCAGCGGCGTGGGCCGATATTGCACGGCGCCGTTGTTGTTGTACACGGGGCCAGTCGCGACCGTGGTGGACGGGCGATACGAGCCGTTGTTCGCGGGCGCCAAGTTGATCGGGGGACGCGCTCCGGCGAGGGTCGCCGTGTTCGGGTGCGAGAACTGCTGCGCGCGCATCAATCCGCGATCTTGCATCGGTGCGCGTGCGATTTGGTTGTCCGCGATGCCGAGCGACGACGGGGGCGGCCCGATGTGCTGCGGGCCGAGTCCGCCGCCGACCGTGGGCGTGGCGGGAGTGCGATCACCGACCGTGGGCGTGGCGGGCGTATACGGACGCGTGTGCTGCGCGATGACGCCGACCTGCTGTCCGCCGACGACACGCGACGCGACAGAGGGATGAAACACGTCGCCCGAAGCGCAGAACGTGTACGGCGCGACAGGCACGACGCCGATGCCCACGGCGACACCGCCGTGCCAGTACCAAGTCGGCGGCATAGGCGCCCAACCGACGTAACCCCAGCCGTCGTAGCCTGAGCGCCAGGTGACCCAAGCGCTCGAGTACGTGCGCCCGGGGATCCACGACCAACCGCGACCGCCGATGTAGACCCAGCGACCGTAGTGGAACGGGGCCCAACCCCACTCGTAGTCGGAGACCCAAGTGTAGTCGTTGCCGTAGGTCCAGTGACCTGCGCTCGTGTACGGGACGAAATCCGCACCCACGACTGTTGTAGAGGGAACCCAAACGGATCCGTAGGTGCCGTCTTCTACCCAAGAGCCGTAGGGGTCCAGCGAAGAATGAAAATCGGAGAGCGCCGCAGGATCCGTGTCCGCGTACTCGGTGTTCGACGCGCCGACGTAGACATCTTGTCCACTGACTGGCTGGCCGTTTGCCGAAACGGCAACGTTCGGATCGACCTCACCCTGGTTGTAGACGACACCGCTCTGCCCATAAGAGGAGCTTGCTCCGCGACCCTCGGAGTAATAGTCGCCGCACCCCGTAACAGAGGCGAGCGCAACTCCGAGCGCGACTGGGGCGAATGCGATGCTCTTCATGGTGTCTCCCACATACTGATTCACTGCAAAACGTAAGCCCAACTTAGGTGAGACGCAAACGACTGCAAAAGCGTCCCAGCCCCACTCTTCACGCTGGGCACTGGGACAGGCCGGCGGGATCGAATGTCTCCTCGCAGCCCAACCATGCACCACCCGCGGGTTCGCGCGGACACTCGATCGGTGAGTACGATCGGCTACCCTGGTGATACCTTCGAGACCGGAGAACAACATGGCAGAGATGCGCACTTCGATGACCGAGCGAATCGCGGCGCTGCAGGACTATCGTCTGTACCGGGAGCTGCACTGGGAGGGTTCCTTCGAGGAGTACCTCAACATCGTCCGCGAGAAGCCCTCGGTCACGCGCAACGCGTACCAGCGCCTCTATGACATGGTGATCAGCTACGGCACCGAGGAGTACATCGACAACAAGAAGAAGCTTGTAAGATACAACTTCTTCAAGGACGAACAGAACGGCGGCGCGAACGCCATCTTCGGCCTCGACATCCCCTTGATGCGACTCGTCCACGTGCTCAAGGCAGCGTCCGAAGGCTACGGCCCCGAGAAGCGCGTCATCTTGCTGCACGGCCCCGTCGGTTCGAGCAAGAGCACGATCGCGCGTCTGTTGAAGCAGGGCTGCGAGCAGTACTCCCGCACACTAGACGGCGCGCGCTCTACTCGTTCGACTGGGTCAACATGAAGGACACCGGCCTCGCCGGCGCCGACACGGATCGGTTCCCGAGCCCGATGAACGAAGAGCCGCTGCGGTTGATCCCGCAAGAGTGGCGACAGAAGGTGATCGAGGAGCTCGGCCTGAATAGCGAGCAACACAAAATCAAGGTCGAGGGCGATCTCGATCCCGCGAGTCGATTCATCCTCAAGCACTTGATGACTCACTACGGCGGCGACTGGGCGAAGCTGATCGAGAAGCACATCCGCGTGCGTCGCCTCATCTTGAGCGAGAAGGATCGCGTCGGCATTGGCACTTTCCAGCCCAAGGACGAGAAGAACCAAGACAGCACCGAGCTCACGGGCGACATCAACTACCGCAAGATCGCCGAGTACGGCTCGGACAGCGATCCGCGCGCGTTCAACTTCGACGGCGAGTTCAACATCGCCAACCGCGGCATCGTCGAGTTCGTCGAGATGCTCAAGCTCGACGTGGCGTTCCTCTACGATCTACTCGGCGCCTCCCAAGAGCACCGCATCAAGCCGAAGAAGTTCGCGCAGACGGACATCGACGAGGTCATTCTCGGGCATACCAACGAGGCCGAGTACAAGAAGCTCCTGAACAACGAGTTCATGGAAGCCCTGCGAGACCGCACGATCAAGATCGACATACCCTACATCACCAAGCTCACCGAAGAGGTCCGCATCTACGAGAAGGACTTCAACGCGAGCAAGATCAAGGGCAAGCACGTCGCGCCGCACACGCTCGAAGTGGCCGCGATGTGGGCCGTGTTGACGCGCCTCGAGGAGCCGAAGAAGCACAACCTCTCGCTGCTCCAGAAGTTGAAGCTCTACGACGGCAAGGTGCTCAGCGGCTACACGCAAGACACCGTGAAGGAGCTTCGCAAGGAGTCCAAGCGCGAGGGCATGGAGGGGATCTCTCCGCGCTACGTGCAGGACAAAATTTCGAACGCGCTCGTCAACGAAGGCGGCGAGGGGACGATCAACCCGTTCATGGTGATGAACGAGCTGGAGAAGGGCCTGCGCCACCACTCGCTCATCACCAACGACGACATGCGCAAGCGCTACGGCGAGATCATCAGCATCGTGAAGCGCGAGTACGAGGAGATCGTCAAGAACGAGGTCCAGCGCGCCATCAGCGCCGATGAAGATTCCATCGCGAAACTAGCCGCGAACTACATCGACAACCTGAAGGCGTACACGACCAAAGAGAAGGTCAAGAACCGCTACACCGGTCAAGACGAGGAGCCGGACGAGCGCTTGATGCGATCGATCGAGGAGAAGATCGAGATCGCAGACAACCGCAAGGACGACTTCCGGCGAGAGATCATGAACTTCATCGGCTACTTCGCCCTCG
>JAYVYD010000026.1:0-25306 GCA_043784605.1 Myxococcales bacterium
CGCAAAGCGATCGATCGCCCCAGGCACGTGCGCCTTGCTGAAGCGGCTCGAGAGCATCGGGTCGAGCGTGAACGCGACGAAGAGGGACACCAGCACGGCGCCGACGATGGTGAGCCCGAATTGCCGGAAGAACTGACCGACCATGCCCTTCATGAACGCGACCGGCACGAACACCGCGACGACCGTGAGCGTGGTCGCGAGCACGGATAGCGAGATCTCTTTGGTGCCTTCTATCGCCGCCGTGTGCGGATCTTCGCCTCGCTCGAGGTGCTTCGAGATGTTCTCGCGAACGACGACCGCGTCATCGATCAACAAGCCGATCGCGAGGGACAGCCCGAGGAGCGTCATCATGTTGAGAGTGAAGTTCAACATGTCCATGACGAAGAACGTGGAGATGACGCTCGTGGGTAGTGCGATCGCGCTAATCAACGTCGAGCGGAGGTCGAGCATGAACAGCAGGATGACCAAGATGGCCATGGCTCCGCCGAAGACGATCGCGATCTCCACCTCGTGCGTGTTCTCTCGAATGAACTTCGACTGATCGATGATGAGCGATGGCTGTACGCCCACGGGGAACGACGTCTGTATCTCGGCGAGCTTCTTCTTCACCGCGTCGGAGACAGCAATGGTGTTGCGGCCCGACTGCTTGACGACGTCGAAGGAAACGCTCGCCTCGCCGTTCGTGCGGATGCGCGTCCGCAGCTCCTGATAGCTGTCCTCTACGTCCGCCACGTCGTGGAGGTGCACGCTCGAGCCGTCCGCCGCGGTCGCGACGATCAGGTTCCCGATCTCGTCCACCGTCTTGAACTCGCCCACGGTGCGCACGGCGATCTCGCGGATGCCCTCGTCGAAGTGACCGGCGGGTACGGTAATGTTCTCCGCACGCAGCGCGTCGAGGATCGAGAGCGGCGAGAGTTTGAGAGCGTCCACCTTCGCGAGGTCGAGGTCCACGTGCACCTCACGCTCGGCGCCGCCCTTCACGTCTACCGCGGCGACGCCGTCGACCTGCTCGAGCGACGGCTTGATGACGTCCTTGGCAAACTTCGCGGTGTCGGCCAGCGAGCGTCCACCACCCGAGAGCGTGTACGTGAGCACGGGCGCCGCGCCCACGTCGAAGCGGTTGATCGTCGGCTCCTTGATGTCCTGCGGCAGCTTGTAGCGGGCTCGCGAGACGCGCTCACGTGCCTGAGTCGCCGCCTCTTGGATGTCCACGTCCAGCTTGAACATCAAGATCGTCGTCGACAGGCCCTCTCGTGAATAGGACATGACGCGATCGACGCCGTTGAGCGACACGACGGCGTCCTCCACCGGCTTGGACACGAGCGTCTCGACCTCGGTGGGCGACGCGCCGGGGTACGCGACGTTGATCGCGACGATCGGAAAGTTCACGTCCGGAAAGAGGTCCGTGCCGAGGCGAGAGAGACCCGTCGCCCCGAAGACCATCATCGCGAAGATGACCATCACGGTGAAGACGGGGCGCTTGATGGCGATCGCTGAGAGATTCACGACAGGACCTCCACGGTGACTGACTCGCCGGTCATCAAGCCAATCCGCGCGGGTTGCTCGGACGAAGACTTCAAGAGTACGGGGGGCATCTGCCTATTTCTCTTCGGTGTGATCCACGACGTCGCCCTCTTTGGCCTCTGCGGCGGGCGCGAGGAGAACAACGTCGCTCGAGGCGAGGCCGTCGCGCACGACCCACGAGCCGTCCGCCTCCGTCGACTTCTGCACGCGCACGAAGTGGAGCTTACCGTCCTTCACGACGACGAGCTCGTTCTGAGCGCCGGGGCGGCGGACCGTGGCCGGCAAGCGCAGACCCTGCACGTCTTTACCGCCGTCGATCGTGGCGTGTACGAAGCTCCACGCGAGCAGCGGATCGGCGGCGCTGTTGGGGACCTCGACCTCGAGTGGAGCGCGCCGCGTAGCCTGATCGAGCGACGGAACGAGCGTGACGACGTGGCCAGTGACCGACCGGTCATGATATTTTACCGTGACTTCCGTGCCGACCTTCACGAGGTCGGACTCCTCTTCGCTCAGGGTCGCCGAGAGTCGGAAGCGCGAGTGATCCTCGAGGTGCATGAGCATCATGCCTGGCGAGACGACCGTACCGGCGGACGTCGGCGCTTTGGTGACGAGCCCCGCGAACGGCGCGGTAATCGACCGCTGACCCGCTCCCGTGTGCGCGAGGCGCTCGGTCGCGCGGGCACCCTCGAGCTGCGCACGCGCGAGCGCCACCTGTTGGCGCGCCTGAACGGCCTGAGCGTCTGCGATCGACTTGGTCGCGACGAGCGACTCGGTCCGCTTCAGGTTGTCCTCCGCGAGCGAGAGCTGCGCCTCGACAGCTTTCGTCTGCGCCTCGGCCTGGCTGACTTGCGCGCCGGCCATCGACGCGTCGAGGACCGCGAGGACTTGACCGTCCTTGACGGAGTCTCCCGTGGACACGAGAACGCGTACGAGCCTGCCCGATTGCTCGAACCCGACGTCCGTAGAGCGCCAAGGCTGCAGCGTGCCGGTCACCTCGACGTGTGGGCGGAAGGTCACGGGCTTCGCGTGAGTCACGGCCAAGGGCGCCTTCACCGTCGCGCTCGCCTGCGCGGCGACTCGCTCTTTGACGAGGTCGTCACGCTTGGCCAGCGACTCCTTCACGCGAACACCGATGAAGCCCAAGAGCGTGAGGCCAAGCACCCCCACGACCACGCCGACCACACGCGCGCCCGTTCGGGACTCCGTCTGCAGGGGATGGACGGTCTCGCTCATCGCAATGTCCTTGTTCACGGGGTCGTTCATAGGGAGCCACGTACACGCCGGCGAGTGGTCTTGCCGACCTTTCCTGGACGGCGAGTCACCAAGACTTCGGACGCGGCGCTCACCCGCCGTCTCTGACGCGTGATCGCGGCGTCGATGGTCGCTGGCGTTCCCATCCCGACGAAGAGCAGCGTCACGGTCTCCTCGATCCACGCCTCGAGCGGCGGTCGCTTCTTCTGCTCCATCATCATCCTCGCGAGCGCGTGGTATGCGCCGTTCACCAGCACCGCCGCCACGTCCACGTCCACCTCGCGGCGCAGGATGTTCACTCTCTTCCAGTGATCGAGCCATTTTTTGCTCGCGTCGACCATGGTGCGGTGGAAGCCCTCCAGCATGTACGAGAACTCGCCGTGGCAGCCATCCACGATGCGGAGGATGTAGCGGTTCTGCCAGAGGAACTCGAAGAGCGTGAGGTCCTCGGCCATCACGAAGGAGAGCGTGTCTTCGGGACCGGTGGGGAGCGCAGAGCGCTCCTCCGGCACGATCACCATGGAGCTGAAGCGGGCCAAGAACCCCTCGACCACTTGCTTGAACGCGGCCTCTTTGCTCTCGAAGTGGAGGTAGAAGGAGCCCTTCGAGAGACCCGCGCGCCGTGCGATCTCCTCCACCTTCGCGTCCTCCAAGCCGTGGGCCGCAAACATCTCCTCCGCGCCGCGTAGGAGAGCCACTTTCGCCATGAGATCGGGAGTTCTGGACATGATTATTGACCGGCTGGTCATAATAGGATGCTCGACCTTGTGCGCAAGGTGCGCGACGCCAAATAAAACTCGTATTGTCCGGGCAACCCAAAGGGTCGGCTTGGAGGTGTCCAGGTGTTAGGGTTCAGCTCGATGCCGAGAGTGGTGCCGCTCGCTAACCTGCTCGCGTGCGCCGTGATCGCGGCGGTGAGCTGCTATCGCCCTGCGGGAGCGGGCTTCGAGGTCGTTCGCGTCTCGGAGACCGCGTACCTGACGCCCGACGCAGCGACCGCGCCGGACGGCGGCCCTGAGGCAGGTGGGTCGGACCGTGGCAACGCCGTGCGCAAATCCGTGATGCCCGTGAACTGCGCCAAGGCGCCCGCACAGCAGCCAAATGCAGGCGAGGAGTCCGGCGACTACCCCGAGTGCATGCTGTACCTATACGGACGCCTGTCCCTCGACCCCACCAAGACCAAGCGTCTCCGCGAGAAGATGGGGCGAGAGGACGTCTGCTGCTACTCCCCACCGCAGTACGGTCGCGAATGACCGCTTAGAGATCCCCGATTCTTGGCCCATGTGTTCAGTGTGTGCGAGCCAGGGAGAGATGACCACGAGGAGCGAAGCCGAGCTCTTGGCGCTGCGTAAGCTCGCCGAGCAGCTCGCGCAGAGGCGCGGCGAACGCACGACTACTGGACACCTCCTCGCCGCGATCGCGTCGGGCCCGAGCATGGCAGCGGATTTGCTGCGCGAGCGGCGCTTGGACGAGGACCTGCTTCTCAGGGCGGCGCGCGTGCTGGTCGACGATCAGCCTGACGCGATCAGCCGCAGCGTGCAGCGAGCGCGCGAGTTCTGCTCGCGCGCTCACGCGACCCAGCCCGGCGCGCTCCACCTGTTGTTCGCGCTCTGCCAAGACCGCTCCACGGCTGCGATGCGCGCGCTCGAGCAGTGCGGCACCGACGTGGTCCGCCTCCGCACGAGTGCCATGCAAATCGCGATGGGTATCGCGCCCGCGCGGCGCACTTCGCCGCCAGCCATGCCGCCGAGCGTCGCGGCGTTCGATCAAGCGCGTCGCGAGAAGCCGAGCAGCGCGCCCAAAGCAGCGGCGGTCCAGATGGAGATCGTCGTCCCCGCTCCCTCGCCACGTAGGACCCAACCTCAGCAGCCCGCAGCGAAGAAGGCGAAGTCTCCGCAGGCCACGTCGAGGTTCGACCTCGACCCGAAGCGCTTTCCGGTGCTGGCATCGGTGGGCAAGAACCTGACGGCGGCGGCGGCGCGAGGCGAGCTCGACCCCGTCGTCGGACGAGACGATTTGATCGAGAGCACGCTGGACGTACTCGCGAAGCGCCACAGCGCGTGTCCCTGCTTGGTGGGCGCGGCGGGTGTCGGCAAGACGAGCGTCGTGCGCGGACTCGCGCTGCGCATCGCAGAGGGCAAGGACGTCGGTAGTTTGGATGACCGGACGGTCATTGAAATCGAGCCCGCGTCGCTCGTCGCAGGTACGGGCGTGCGAGGGTCACTCGCCGAGCGCATCGTCGCCATCAAGAACGAGGTGAAGCAGGCCGAGGGAAAGATCGTCGTCTTCTTCGACGAGATCCACACGCTCTTCGGTCCAGACGCCGGCGACGAAGCCGCGACCGAGCTCAAGGTCGCGCTCGCCCGCGGAGAGCTGCCTTGCATCGGAGCGACGACGTTCGAGGAGTACAAGAAGCACATCGAGCCCGACGCCGCACTCGCCAGGCGTTTCACCGCGCTCGAGGTCGACGAGCCCTCACCGGAGGAGGCCTTCCTCGCGCTCGAAGGGCTCGTGCCCAGCTTCGAGAAGCACCACGGCACGACGTACGCGAAGGAGGCGATCGCCGCGAGCGTCACGTGGTCCGTGCGCTACGTAACGAGCCGCGCGCTGCCCGATAAGGCCATCGCGATCTTGGATCTGGCAGGCGCCCGCGCACGACGGAGGCAGACCGGTGTTGTGATGCCCGAGCACGTCGCCGAGGTCGTGAGCGAAATGGCGCACGTGCCGCTCGAGCGCCTGATGCAGTCCGACGGCGAGCGCATGCTGAACCTGGAGTCACTCATGGCCGAGCGGGTGGTGGGACACGCCGAAGCGCTCGCGCGCGTCGCCGCAGTGCTCCGTCGCAACGCGTCCGGATTTCGCTCGCGCAGGCCCATCGGTTCGTTCTTGTTGCTCGGCCCTACAGGCGTCGGCAAGACCGAGACGGCCAAGGCGATCGCCGAGTGCCTCTTCTTCTCCCCCGACGCGATGACTCGCCTCGACATGAGCGAGTACGCGGAGCCTCACGCGATCGCGCGCCTCGTCGGGGCACCTCCGGGCTACGTCGGCCACGAGTCTGGCGGGCAGCTCACCGAGGCCGTGCGTAGGCGTCCGTATCAAGTCGTGTTGCTCGACGAGATCGAGAAGGCCCACCGCGACGTGCTCGAAGGCTTCTTGCAGGTGTTCGACGAGGGCCGCCTCACGGATGGTCGCGGGCGCACCATCGACTTCACCAATACAGTCTTGATCCTCACGTCGAACCTCGGCTCGGAGATCGCAGTGCCGAAGGGCACGCGGGGTCGCATCGGCTTCGGCGGGCGCGCGCGCGAGGAGGAGGTTCGTGCCTCGTACTCGGAAGCCGTCGTCGCCGCAGCACGCGCCGCGTTGCCACCTGAGCTCTACAATCGCATCGACGAGGTCCTGTCGTTCGCGCCCCTCACGCGCGCCGACGTCTCGCTCGTTGCGCGCCGAATGTTGGAGGGCCTGCAAGCCGATCTCGTCCTCGCGCGTGGCATCAAGATCGACGTCAGCGATGACGCCATCGAGGCGTTGCTCGAACACGGCGGCTACGACCCCGAGCTCGGCGCGCGCCCGATGCGCCGTGCGATCGCGCGCCTGGTCGAGGCCCCGATCGCGGACCTCATCTTGAAGGGCGAGGTCCACCGCGACGACGTGATCACCGTAGACGCCGAGGGTGGCATCATCGTGGTCGACGCCGTCACACCGCGCGTTGCCTGATTCTGACCCGCCGGTCACGGACGAGTCTAGGGCCGTTTACGACGGGCGAGGTCCCGGCACGTCCTCTATCGCGCGTCGATACCGCTCTCGGCGCGCTCCGTCGTGCAGGATCTCGTACGCCTCCTCGAGCACGCTCGAGATCTTGCGGACGTCGTCCGAGAGGTCGGCCAGGCGCGGGGTGAGCAAGCGTGCCGGGTCGAACGCCTGCCGCAGATCGAGGTACGCGCGGCGAACGTCGTAGCTGGTGGCGGTGCGTGGCACGCCGAGCAGCGCGAAGTAGTCGCCCTCGTCGACGAGGTCGAGTCGCGCGCGCACGCGGTCGCGAACCGCGTCGTCGTCGAGAGCGTCGGGATCGTGCGTGGGCATGTCGACACTCGGTTGCCGGGGAGCCACGGCGCGCACCACGTCGATGACGCCGAGCAGCGCGAGCGCGTAGAGCAACGGCGCGACGTCGACGCCAGGGTTCGCGCCGACGAGCGAACCCACGGATTCCCCGCGAGATCGCGAGAGGAGGGCGGTCTCTGTCTGACCGAGCGCGCACTCGCCGAACAGCGCCCCGCTGGCGCCGTCGCCAACGCGCGAGCTCGATCCGAGCGCACGCAACGCGTTGTCCGTGTCGATCCAGCGGCGCACGGTGTCGACGAAGACCTCGGCGCCCGTCGAGCCCCCGAACACGCTCGGCTCGTTTCGCAAACGACCCGGCGCCTCCACCTCCATCTGGGCAGCGCCGCTCGTGATCGAGAAGCACCTGCCGATCAAGAACTCGGCGTGCGCTCGAAGCACGGTCCACATTTGGTCTTGCCCCAGAGCGCCTTGCGCGACGAGTGCAGCGCCGGCGTGACGCCCGTTGGGCGGCAGGCGACCCGCGAGCTGCGCGACACGCTCTTTTGGAAGATCCCCGCGCGCCCCCAAGAACGCGAGGAGGCTCTCTCCGTCGATGCCCGAAGCCGCGGTCACGAGGTCACCCTCGCGGAGCACGATGCGGCGCACTCCCGATTCTGACTCGAAGGTCAGTGTCCCGGTCGCGCGATCGGCGATCGCGCGACCCAACACGCGCGCAGGCTCCGTCGGACCCAAGACGATCGGTGGAGAGACGACCGACGGCTCGTTTCGCACTGCCGGCGGGCTTGGAGACGGCTCGCCGAACGCGGACGCGCCAGACGGCATCAGCATCGCTCCGCGCTGCACGAGGAGATCGCTGCCCAGCGTGCTCGACAAAACACTCGGAGGCGGACGCGCCATCGAGGCCGGAGGCACGCTCGCACGACGAGGCGGAGGTTCGCTGCGTGTGCGTCCCTCGGCCTGCGGCGGCTCCACCACTCCGAAGGCAGTAATCGCTCGGTCATCGGACGACGACGCGCGCGGAGAGACTTGGTTCGGTGTGAGCACCATGCTGCTCGACCGCTGCTGCTCGGTGGTCGGCGGAGAGCCGCCTCGGCTCGATCGCTCGGAGCCCGTCGGCTCACCCTGCGTTTGTGGCGAGCCGACCGCGCCGTCATTGGTCTGCTCTTGTCGCCGCGCACCCGTCGTGGGCTCGCGACCGCCAGACGTGGTCCCGCGTGGCGCCGACTCGAGCAGCACGTCCTCTTCGTCTTCCTCCTCGAGCGGAGCGTCCAACGCAGCGAGGATTTCCTCGGGGAGCACCGCCCGAATCTCCTCCTCGGGAGTCGCGAACGGGGGCTCGCTCATGGAGTGTTGCGCGTCGTGAACTCGACCCTCCGCCTCCTCGAGGAGCTTCTCGAGCTGCTGGCTGAGCGGCGCCGTGCGCATGGACGCCGACGCCCCAGGCAACAGTCGAGGCGGCGGTTGCGAAAGATTCTTCCGCGACATCCCTCCGCGGCTCGAGGGTGCTTCGGAGGAGGGAGCTTCCGACGGAGGCCGGCTCGATTTTTTCGCCGGCGCCGACGAGCGCCCACCTCCGAGCGAGAGCGCGCTCACCTTCTTCACGATCGCATCGGGATCGAGCGGCCGAGCGAAGAAGCCGCTGCCCTCGAACGCGAGCGCAGCGGTCATCGCGTTGGAGGGGACTCCCTCTTTCGCGGCGGCTGCACTCTCCATCGATGACGGCAATGAGGCCGCGCGGCCGGTGAACAAGAGGTCGATCGACTCGCACTCGGGGATCTCCCGCAGGCGCGCGATCGCCTCGAGCGCGCCCTCCGCGTCGGCGTCGACGATCACCACGTGTGGGCGCTGAACGGCCACGCGCGCGACGAGCATCGAGAGCGGCACGTCGATCACCTGAAAGCCCGCCGCCCTCAGCGCCTCGGAGACGCGCTCGGCCTCGGCCGTAGGATCGCTCACGAAGACCGTCACGGTCATCGGAAGGGAGGACTCAGAATTTTGCAGGTCGTTCGTCATCGCGCGTCGGAGCGAAACGTCACTATTTCGGCTTGCCAAGCAGGATCATCGCCGCGCGCTCACCGATCCGCGGCGCCCAAAGGCCACCGTAGACCAACAGGAACACGAACACGACGACCGCGATTTCTCCTCGCGAAAGCTCGAGCATCTCTGGCACTCTATCAAATTGTCGCCGCCTTCGGCGAACGACAACTACTGAGACGATTGGCTTCGCCAGCGAAAATTGTCGCCGCCTTCCGCGAACGACATCTACTGAGACGATTGGCTTCGAGCGAAAATTGCCGCCGCCTTCCGCGAACGACAACTACTGAGACGATTGGCTCCGCCACCCGCCAATTCCAGGCGGATCGCGCGACACCGCTTCTTCCATGCTCCCAGTTTTTGTTCGTCCCCGCTCAGCAGCAGCGCCCATCACGGTGCTGCCTACAGACTTGCGCGCGGAGACGGGCGAGCCGCAGATCGCGAGGCGCGAGCTAGGGCCGTTCCTCCCGCTCTCGCAGGCGCTCGTGAGCGATCCGCGACTCCTGGACGACCTCGCGCTGGCCCTCACGCTGCCGTGCGTAGCGCGCTACTCGCGGTTCAGACGCTGGCTATGGCTCGCGCTGATCCCCCTTGTCATCTTGATCGAGCTCGAGCGAGAGCTCGTCAGCGCGAACGTCGATGGCGTCCTACGCCGATTGCTCGCGGACCTCTTTTTCTTCGGCTTCGCCGCAGTCGACCTCGCGCGACCGCTGCCTCGCACGCCGCGCGTCGTCGTCATCGTGCTCGTGGCGATCGCGCTCCGCTATGCGGACATGGGGGCGCGCGCGTGCGGCGATCACCCTGCCCTCTTGCCGCTCGGCGCACTCTCACTCGCCGGCGCGATCGCGGCATTTTTCGTGGCTCCTTCGCGTCAACTGTTGCGTCGTCAATTGATGGACCGCCTCGCTCCGAACGCAGTGCCCCCGGTGCCAGTGCGGCACGACTCCGCGACCTTGGGCGGTGCGCTTCTGGTCGCCACTGGGTTGCCTCTCGCGCTCTCTCTTGCGCGCGCCGCGCACCTCGGGCTCGCAGGTCAGGGGGCCGTCTTGGTCGTTTGGGCAGTCGCGGCTCCGTTCATCTTCGAGCGAGCAATGGGCCGACGGCCGCCCCGGCCTCGAGTCGAGCGCACATGGTCGCTGTTTGCAGCCGTCTCGAGCGGAGTCGCGGCGACCATCGCGCTCGCGCATGCCTGGCACTATGCCACCGGCGCGATCGGACACGCGTGGCAATGCCTTTCCCCCGCCGGCTACGAGCACGGCCTGGCTAAGCGATTCTTGGACGCACAGGCGGTGGACGCGGGGCAAGACAAGGCCGGGGCGTGCGCGCGATGGGTGTATATTGCAATGACCGTGGTGGTGGTGCCTCTCGCCGAGGAGCGCGTCTTTCGAGACGTTCTTCAGCGGGTGCTCGTGGCGCGCCTAGGCGATCGGCGCGGTGTCGCGGGTGCCGCTGCACTGTTCGGTCTCGCGCACCTCGGCGTGTATGGCGCCGCGACATTCGACGCCGTGCTGCTCGGCGTGGGCTTCGGCGTCGCGTACGAGGGCGGCGGGCTCATAGCGGCGGTCCTCGCGCACGCGCTTTGGAATTTGTATTGGCTCGCTTGAGCACACGCACTCCTGCTAAAACACGCGTCATGGCATCCTTCACCGAGCAGTTCCTCAAAGAGAGCGCGGAGATCCTCGGCAAGCTCGACGTCGCGAGCATCGAGGCTCTCGCGCATGGCCTCGGCAAGCTCCGCGACGACGGCGGGCGCCTCTTCATCCTCGGCGTCGGCGGCTCTGCCGGCCACGCGAGCCACGCCGTGAACGACTTCCGAAAGCTCTGCGGGCTCGAGTCTTATGCGCCCACGGACAACGTCTCGGAGCTCACCGCGCGCACCAACGACGAAGGCTGGGACACGACGTTCTCCGAGTGGCTCAAAGTATCGAGGCTAAGCAACACGGACGGCCTTCTGATCTTCAGTGTCGGCGGCGGCAATCGCGAGAAGAACGTATCGGTCAATCTCGTTCGCTCGATCGAGCTCGCCAAAGAGCGCGGCGCCAAGGTGTTCGGCGTGGTCGGACGCGACGGCGGCACCACCAAGCAGTTCGCCGACGCGTGCGTCGTCATCCCGACGGTCGCTGCCGAGCGCGTCACGCCTCACACGGAGGGCTTCGCCGCTGTCGTCTGGCACTTGCTCGTGAGCCACCCGAAGCTCGCCAAGAACGCCACCAAGTGGGAGAGCGTCAAGTAGTGACTCATAAGGGCGTGATCCTCGATCGCGACGGCACGCTCGTCGACGTCGTGCGCGACGAGGAGACCGGCGTCATCACGACCGCCTTCCACCCCAATCAATTGCGCTTGTTGAGAGGAGTGATTGAAGGCTGCAAGCGACTCTCGAGCGCCGGCTACGTCCTCGCGATAGCGACGAACCAGCCGGGTCCGGCGAAGGGACACTTCTCACGAGACGCCGTGGCCAAGACCAACGACGCGCTCGTCGCGATGCTCGCGGAAGAAGGCGTGACCATCGCGAAGGTTGCATCTTGCATGCATCACCCGGACGGCGGCGCCGGCGGCGGCGATAAAACGCTCGTGGGCCCCTGCGCGTGCCGCAAGCCCAACCCCGGCATGCTCGACGATTTGGCGCGTGATTTGAGCCTCGATCGCGCGACCACGTGGATGGTCGGCGACAGCGCGAGCGACGTCGAAGCCGGCAAGCGCGCCGGCATGAAGACGGGCCTCTTGTTCGACACCAAGCGCTGCGAGCTCTGCCCTTTGCGGAGCGGCCCAACCGTCACGCCAGACGCGCAAGCCTCCAATCTGGACAAGCTCGCAGACGTGATCCTTTCTTCGGTGTGATACTGCTTTTCCATCTCAGGAGAACTCATGGCCATCTTCATCGACAGCTCCGACCCCAAAGAAATCAAAGAACTCTTCGGCTGGGGCGTCCTTAGCGGCGTCACCACCAACCCGCTCATCATCGCAAAAGAGCAGCCGAACGCTCAATTGGACGCAGTCGTCAAAGACGTATTGGCCGCGAGCTGGGGTGACGTCTCCGTCGAGCTGACCACGGAGACCGAGGCGGAAATGATCGCCGAAGCGGCCGTCTATCACGCATGGGATCCCAAGCGCATATGCATCAAGGTCCCGATGAGCGAGATCGGCCTGCGCGTCGTCCACCAGCTCACGCAAAAGGGCGTGAAGACGAACGTCACGTGCTTGATGGCGATGAATCAGGCCTATTTGGCCGCCCTCGCAGGCGCCACATATGTCTCCATCTTCTCCGGTCGTGTGCGTGACATGGGTTACAACGTGTTCCCCGTCATCGAGAGCACGCGAAAGATCCTCGATCGCGAAGGGCTCGCCGCGAAGATCATCGTCGGCTCGATGCGCCACATGATGGACGTGAACGAGGCCCTCGAGGCCGGCGCGCACTGCCCCACGATCACCCCGCCGATCCTCCGCAAGATGGTCTGGAACCCGCGCACCATCGAGACCATCAACGAGTTCAATACCGCTTGGGCGAACCGCGGCAAGAAGAAGTAGACTCTCGCGCATGGTCGCGTCGCCCTCTCGGCATTACACGCTAGAGGACTACCTCGCCGTCGAAGAGATGGGCGGCGCGCGCCATGAGCTCCTGGATGGGCAGATCTTCGCCATGGCCGGCGGCACGCCGGAGCATGCGGCGTTGTCCGCAGCGATTGTCGTATTGTTGGGCGCGAACCTCAAAGGCAAACCGTGTCGACCCTACAGCGCCGACCTGCGCATTCGCGTCCTCGCGACCGGTTTCGCGACCTACGCAGACGCGTCAGTCATCTGTGGTGAGCCAATGCGAGACCCGAGCTCGTCAACGCATGTCACCAACCCGAGCGTCATTGTCGAAGTACTCAGTCCGAGCACTGAAGACTATGACCGCGGAGACAAGCGCGACCAATACAGTCGAATCGAAGCGCTCAAAGAGTACCTACTCGTCGCGCAGAATCATCGGCGCGTCGAAGTGTTTCGCAAACTGAATGGAGCCTGGACACCGCACGTGTACGGCCCAGCAGAGCACTTCGAGTTGCCGTCTCTGATGATCTCGCTCTCCGTCGATGAGCTCTACGCCGCCGCGGGACTGAAGGTCTAGAAGCGTCCGATGAGGCCCACTCCGCCGCCATCATTCGCAGGCGGAGTCCACGGAACGATCATCGCGTCGTCGACGAACTGATGCTTGCGCTGTGGCATTCGAAGACTCGCGCCCAAGATAATCGAGGTGAGCGCGAGCCCTTGGGCTACGCCGGAGAAGGCGTATCCGGCGATGACTCCGCTCGGAGGATTCGGGTGCGCTGCCAAGAAGATCCACGGGCCGATGACGGGAATGCAGCCCTCCACGGCGAACGGCACTGGCTCGTCTGGGCGATACCCCAGCACGAGACCCACAGTCGTCGCGACCGTAATTGGATATACGACAGCAAGCGTGACCAGGCCCGTGAGCCATAGTGGTTTGATCCCCCGCGTCTCCGTGTCTCGCTCCACGTGAGGGCGAGGAGACGGCATCGTCAGTGCCGGTGCGGACGTCTCATAGGAGATTGAAGCAATCTCAGGCCGCGTGACCTTGCGAAGCGTGCCGTCGGCCAGCTGAATCGTGGCTCCAGAGGCGGGGTCCTCCTCCATCACCGTGCCCTGCACACGACCGCCATCCTTCAGCCTCACGACGTCCGCCACCCAAGCGCCGCTTGCGAACGAGGCCGCCGCAAGACCCAACAACATGCACGATCGATTCATGGTCATTCTCCAAAAACTCAATCAAATAAACGAATAGTGAAGTCCGAGCGTCTGCTCGAACGCCGGAGTGTCCCCGCCGAAGACCGCTCCCTGTTGCAGCGAGATCCCGAGCTCGCGGCGCGGCCCGAAGCGGAACGTGAGCAACGAGCCGTGGACACCGACAATCGGAATCACGTCCACATTGGGAACGACCGGCGCCGTCTCGGCCGCGCTCGCGGTAGCTCCCTGCAGCTCCACGGAGGCGCCCGCGTCAACGCCGAGCATCATGCTGTAGACGGTGCCCAAGTGGAGCTCCCAGTCCAAGCGCACACGAATTGGGATCGAAGTTTGCGTCGCCGTGCTGAGCACGCAGTTGTGATCGAGCCTCACGCATTGCGGATAGCGAGCACCGAACAATCCACTGTAGTCCGCGTGGTCGATGTTTCCTGCGTAGTAGCCGAACTCGAGCCCTCCAATGAGCTCCAAAATGGGTGTGACGCCGTAGGTGACGCCGAGTCTCAGGCCGCCACCGGGAATGAGCGTACTGCGCTGAAACCGTGCGCCCGCCATCGCGCCGAGATCGAAATGGATCCCCGAGTGTGCGCGCGCGATCTTGATGGCGCCGGTAGGCTCGACGTCGGCCTCGTTCCCCTCGCCGGAGTGAGCGCGCACATGGCCGCTCGACTCGCGGTGATCGATCTCGCCTGGGACGGCGCTCTCGTGGGCGTCGTCCACGGTAGACGTCTCGGGCTCCTGGGTGCCCACCGCGTTCGCGACGCCTCCGTGCGCGAACCTGACGCGACGAATTTCCGCCGAAGAGTAGAAGCGAACACTGCCGTCGTAGAGCTTGATCCGGACGCCGCTCGTTGGGCTCTGCTCGAGGACACTCCCCCGCACGCGACCGCCGTTGGAAAGAACGACGAGGTCCGTGGCGTCGTCAGCGAGCGCGGACGTAGCAAGGAGAACGAGCGTAGACGCGGCGACGAGTTGGCAAGTGCGTGTGAGCATGCGCCCGAGCTCGAGAGGAGTTGCGTAAAAATACGGAGGTAGTCCTCTCACTCGCAGTCCGAAAGGAAGTCTCTGTCGGAACTCACCTCAATTTCTCCATTGCCGCCTGCGGACGTCACGTCCCGGGCACCGCCTCGGTCCGCACCCAAAAGGACCGGAGCGAGCGTCCGTGCCAAACACAGCCAGTGGCCATAAGCGCCGCGGCGAGGCACCACCTACCAGCAGGTGCCCCCCCTTCGCCCCGCGCGCAGCGGCAACTTAAGGTCCAACCCCGAATCCGCCGTATTTTACAGCACCAATTCCAAACACGATCTCATCCACACACGGCTGCAATGGCACCTTCGGCAAGAGCGCTTTACACACGCCATCCGCCCAGTCTTCTTTGGAGATGAAGTTCGGATCGCCGGGATTGCCAAACCAGTAATTGCCATCGGGACCCAGCACGCGAATGCGCCTCTGATAGGCCCAGTGCGGCCCGAGCGGAGAGAGATCGGCGTCTTGTGCCAGGTTGTCGTGCGCACGCCACACTTCTCGATAGCAATCGAGAGACAACGCCGACACGCGCATCACGCAGGGTTCGAAGTGCCGTGGGCACCGCAGCCTTCGCATGGCACCCTCCAAGGCGCAGACGTGCCAATCGGTCTTCGGCGCCTCCGGTACTTCGGGCGCCTGATTGGCAGTCGCGTCGCAGGCAACAATGATGCCTAACGCGAGGATGACGCGCTTCATCATCGCTTCCTGCGAAACACTACGCCCCAATTCTCGACGTAGAGAATGCCGATGAGCTCCCAGCCCGAGTTGGCCTCGAGCATCTGCGAGTACGATGGATCGCCATAGGACACGAACGCCCACGTCGGGTCTTGCGCCTCGACTCGAGAGAGCCAATCGGGCCCCGAGGGGACATAGACGATCTTGTCGTCGTAGCGATCGTTCCAAAACAAAGTAGGAAACGCGCCGTAGTCGTCGTCGTAAACGATTACTTTGCCGGGACCGAGTTCGTTGTTGCGTGCGATGCCGGTGGCGGTCACGGTGGGCGAGCCCATGCGGATGTCGACGTCCGCGCCGACGTCTTTGGCGACGATGAGCTCTCTGTTCGGATATGGCGTCTTCACGAACGTCGCGAGCTCGCTCGGCCAGAGCCAAAGATGCGGAGACCACCACTGCGTCGCGAGCGCGCCGACGATCGCGAATGCGGCAATTTCTTGGGCCCCGCGCTTCGTTCTGCCCAAGAGCCACGCGACCACCGCGAGCGCGACGGCGACCATCGGGATTTGATATCGCGCGGCCCAGAGCGCGGGCGTGAACCTCGCCATGACGAGCATCAACACGATCAACATCGCTGCGTTGAGCGTGCCCGGCGGGGCGCTCCACTGCGGCCGCTTCACGATGCGAGCGATGAGGCCGCGCGTAGAATAGAAGATACTGGCGAACCCCGCGAAGCCCGCGAGAGGCATCACCACCCACCAAACGAACACCCCGTATTCGTGCACTTCACCGTAGTGCCACCGGCTCCAGGAATAGGGCGCAGACAATACGTCAGTGAGCAGGTCACTGAAGGGCTCGTTCATCTCGAGCTGATTGGGAGCAGTCGTGGAGATGCCCAATCGCTGGCCCCACTCGTAGTTGCCTTTCCAATGAATGTTCCAGGCCTCGTTGTCGTAGCGAAATTCCGGCCATAGTGGGTTATGGAACAACACTAGATTACGGAGATACGTCGCGGCGCCGAACGCGAAGATGACCAGCGCACCGAGCGCGAGCACACCGAGCAGCTTGCCCCAGCGCCGGCGGTGCGCCGCGGTCAGTCTGACCATGACGATGACTACCAAGAACGGAAATACGATGAGCGCGTGCGGCTTGGCCGCGATCGACATACCGATCGCCGCAGAGGCGAGGAGCGCATCACGGAGGCGTAAAACAGGCCTCGTGGCGAATGCAATGGCGCCTACCAGCAGCGCCGCGCTCTGCACGTCCACGTAGGTGCACTGGATCGCATTGGTGCACATCGGAGTGAGGATGAGCGCGCAGGAGAGGCCGATCGCGGTCACCGGGTCGACGAAGCGTCGTGCGAGCACATACGTCCCGAGCACGAGCTGCGGCGCCATCAGACAGCTCGCTACATCCACCAATCGTCTGTCTGTGAAGATCGCGAACCACAGGTCGATCATCTCGCACAGTCGCGGGTACCCATTGACCTTCTCGAGCGCCATCGGCACGAGGAAGGGACCGAAGCCGTGATACTGAATCGTATAACCGACTATCGGCTCGTGGTACCAGAGCGCGTCCCACCCGTGCCAGCTCGGGACGAAGTACGCGCTCACCGTCAGCCAGGCGAGAAAGAACGCAGTGAACGCCACGCCGAACGCGACGAAGCTGCGGGCGCGAATGCTCATGACGATGGCGTCGATCGGAACGAGCGCCAGCCGCTCGAGTGAGGCCCAGAGCTCCCGCGCGAAGGGTCGAACGCCGACGCGTATCGTGCAGAGCGCGAGGACGATGAGAGAGAGGGCTGCGCTCGTGGGCGCGAGTGTCTTGCTCCAGAGCACGTTCAAGAGGCCGAGCGCGTAGATCGGGACGGTCACGAAGAACGCCCAGAGCAGCGAGGACGCGAGAGCGAGCTCCGCGCGCGACTCGAGTCGGAGGCGTGTCGCGACCGCGATCGCCGCGACGATCGACAGCGCAGTGAGGAGCGCCAACAGGACGAAGCCCATGAACGAGAGGGACCTTAGCCAACTCCGTCGCGCCTAGACAGCGATCGTGTCGCGGGTCATAGTGAACGCCTTGGTTTGGCTTATGGAGGATGCGTGAATCCTGCGGGTAGTGGTGTCGGTAGGAGGGGCGGGCTGGCGCTGTGTGCGGCCATGGCAACTTGCTATTGGTCTGGTGCTCACCCTCAGCCTGGCGGCCCGCCAGACGCATCTCCGTTGTCGGCGGCGCCGATTCGTCGGCTCACGAACGCGGAGTATGACAACACGGTCCGCGATCTACTCGGCGACACCACTCGGCCCGCCGAGAAGTTCCCCACCGATGTTCAATCCGGCGGGCTCGTGAATGACGCGCGCACGCAGACCACGTCCGCCGCGCTCGAGAAGCGCTACCTCGACGCAGCGCAGGGCCTCGCTCACGCGGCAAACGGCCAGTTCGACCGATGGCTCGCGTGTAGTGCGATCGAGACGCGTCGTGATTGCGCGCTCCGATTCGTGAAGACGTTTGGGCGAAGGGCGTGGCGAAGGCCGCTCTCGGCGGACGAGTCCGCACGACTCATGAGTGTCTACGACGCCGCGCCCGACGCGACGCGCGGCCTCGAGCGCGTCATCGCCAGTCTGCTCATCTCACCCGATTTCCTCTATCGGCCAGAGCGTGACATTGCGACTACGGCCAACATGATGAAGGGCCCGTTCGAGATCGCGACGCGCCTCAGTTACTTCCTTTGGGCGACGACCCCGAGCGACGCGCTGCTCGATCTCGCAGAGCAAGGCAAGCTCTCTACGCGCGAGCAGGTCGGCAGCGCCGCGCGTTGGATGCTCGTGGATGCGCGTGCGCACGAGGGCCTCCGGACAATCATCTTCAGTTGGCTGGGGCTCTCGGAGGTCGCGACCCGCGCGCCCACCGCGGTCGATCCGCCGGAGCTCACCACCGCAGTCCGGGCGTCGATGGAAATGGAGACTGCGAGGTTCATCGATTGGGTGCTCTGGGCGTCCGACGGTCGACTTTCGACTCTACTCACGGCCCCACGCACGTTCGTGGACGCACAGGTGGCCACGCTCTATGGAGTCCCGGCGCCGGCAGACGGTGCATCGACGCTCATCGATCTCGACCCCAATCAGCGCAGCGGAGTCCTCACGCAGCCGAGTCTATTGTGGATCAACTCGACGCCAGCGCCAATTTTGCGCGGCAAATTCGTTCGAGAACAGTTGCTTTGTCAGCCGTTGCCCAATCCGCCGCCCGACGTGCCGCCCGCGCCCATCCTCCTCCCCTCCCAGACGAATCGCCAAAACCTCGAGGCTCACCGCCGCAGTCCCGCGTGCAATGGATGTCATTCGCAAATGGACCCTATCGGCTTCGGCTTCGAGTCCTACGACTCGATCGGACGATATCGCACGATCGATCGCGGTCAGCCGGTGGACGCGAGTGGCAACCTGACGGGGACGGACAATGACGGACAATTCGTCGGCGTCCCGGACCTCGCCCGCCGACTAGCGGTTAGCCAGACTGTTCGTCAATGCGTCGCCAAGCAATTCTTCCGCATGGCGCTCGGCAGATTCGAGCTCGCCTCGGACGCGCCATCCCTAGCCGGCGTCAACGACGCGTTCGCCAGCGGTGACTTGCGCGAGCTCGCAATCGCCATCACGACGACGGACGCGTTCCTCGGAAAGAAGGCCCCATGAGCGGCATTCATCGACGCAATCTGCTCATGGGTGCCGGCGCGCTCTCGCTCATTGGCGCCCTGCCAAGGACGCTCGGCCTTGGGTCTTCGCACCGATACCCGACGCGAATCGTCTTTTTCTATACGCCCAACGGGACTGTCCTCAACTCGTTCAGGCCTACCGGGACTGCGACCAATTTCCAGCTGTCCGAGATCCTCGCGCCGCTCCAACCCTTCAAAGACAAAATGCTGGTGTTGGGTGAGCTCGACAACTTGGCCGCGCGCACGGGCGGGGGCGGGCCGCACGCTTGGGGGTTGGGGTCGATGCTCACGGGCTGGCAAGTCCCGGGCGGGCACTTCTTCGGCGCCGGCTACGCCGCAGGGCTCTCTCTCGATCAACACATCGCCAATCTCGTGGGAAACGGCACACCGTTCCGATCCTTGGAGCTCGGCGTGCAGCCGAGCGCGACGGGGCCGCGACAGCGATTGTCCTACGCGGCGCCGGGCAACCCCATGCCGCCGTTCGAGTCTCCGTGGGAGGCGCACGGCGCTCTGTTCGGTCCGACGGCGGGTCCAGACCCAGACGCGCGAGTGTCATTGCTGCGTCAGTCACGCTCGGAGATTGACGTCATTGAGCGCGACTATTCTGGAGACGATGCCGCGCGACTCGCTTATCACCAATCGTCAATCGACGAAGTGGATCGCCGCCTGCGCCACACGCCGCCTTCGATCGTCTTCCCGCCGCCGCAGCTCGGCCCCGCGGTTGATCTTCAGGCGTTCGACAACTATCCCGTCATTGGTCACAAGCACATGGACGTGCTCGTCGCGGCGCTCGCGAACGACATGACACGCGTCGCGAGCCTCCAGTGGTCGTGGGCGTCTGGCGAGCCGAGCTTCCAGAAGCTCTTTGGCTTCCCCGAGGATCACCACGCGCTCTCGCACAAGCCCGACAATGATTTGGACTCCAGAGCCAAGCTCGTGAAGATCAACGTGTGGCAGGCGCAACAGCTCGCCTATCTCGCCAATCAAATGTCGCAGGTCAAAGAAGGCGACGAGACGCTCCTCGATCACACGGTGATCTTCTGGTGCAGCGAGCTGTCCACGGGCAACGTTCACAGTCACGAGGACATGCCGTACGTCTTGCTCGGCGGCGCCAATGGCAGGTTGAAGACCGGACGCTGGCTCAAATTCGGCGGCGCCTCTCACACGGACTTGTTGGTCACTCTCGCCAACGTGATGGGCAGTCCCATCTCCGTGTTCGGAGACCCCAAGTACGGCCACGGCGGCCTCGGGGATGCGCTCTTGGTTTGAGTCAGATGCGTGTCGCCTCGAACAACACGCCTGCGCTCGTCGCGCGCACGTTGGACAACCAAGTAGACTCCCAATAAGCGATGAGGTTGCCGAGCTTCATCGCGCGATTGAGCACGGACGACATCGCGTTCTCCGACTTCTTTTGTTGATTGTAGAAGGCGTTCTCCTTCCACCAGAACCTGCGGATCCGGCCCAATCGGCCCGCGGCGAAGAACGTCGCGTCCATCAGATGACCCATCAAGTGATAGGCGTATTTCACCTCATGCAGGTCGAATCGCTTCTGCACGGCCTCCAAGAGCGCCCTATGGCGGAACGAGACGACGTGCTCTTTGGTCTCGACGTAGAGGTCCTTGCCCAAGAGCGCGCGGAACGCCGTGTAGAAGCTGAGTGGCTCGCCCTCTACCGGGACGAACGCAATGAGACTGCCGCCAGGCTTCAATACACGGCGCGCCTCATCCAGCATGTGCTCGGGGTTGGTGACGTGCTCGAGGACGTCGAAGATCACGACTGCGTCGAATCCGCCGTCTCCATAAGGCAGCTCATTGCCGCATTGTTTGAATTGAAAATGCGGGGTCGCCAGCGGGACTTGTACGTCAGTGCCATAGAGCTCCAATCGAGGTCGCTCTTTGACCAGAGTGGCCAAGAGCTTTCCTTCGCCGCAGCCGATCTCCAACAATCGACCCTTCGCCGGCGCGTGATCGACCAAAAAGTGAGCCTTCAAACCGGGCAGGCTCTTCTCGTGGGGATCCACGGCTTCGCGGCCCCAGCGCGCCTTGAGCTTCTCGTCGGTCATCAGTCGAACCGATAGCGCACGAACGCCGCGTAGCTCGGGAGCGCGTCGCGAACGAAGCTGATCTTCTTTCCCTCGGCGAAGCCGCGCGCGACGTAGTTGACCGGAACTTCCATCGGCGAATAGCCGTTCTTCACGATTTTGCACGCGAGCTCGATATCCAGATTGAAGCCGTTACTCACGAGCGTGACACCGTCCAGGCACTCGGTACGAAATACCTTGAACATGGTGTTCACGTCCGTGATGCGCTGCTGGTAGAGCGCATTGAAGGTCGCCGCGAACACCAATTGACCGACATTGAGCAGCGTGCGCTTCAATGGCGTACCGGCGAATTGACGAACCTTCCAATCGCCTCCGCCGAGCGTGCGTGAGCCAAGAACGAAGCTGGTACGGCGTTGGAGAATGGGCTCCAGCAATGCGTCGTAATCGTCGATGTCGTATTCGAAGTCGGCGTCTTGAATGAGGACGATGGTGCCAGTGACTGCGGCGAGGCCCGTCTTCACCGCGTGGCCCTTGCCCTGCGGGCGCTCTTCGTAGAGGACTTTGACCCCTGGTCTTCCCTCGTATCGTCGCACGACTTCGCGTGTGGAGTCCGTGCTGTTGCTCTCTACGATGATGATCTCTTTGTCCAACTTGAGGTCTTTGGCCAACAGAGTCTCTATGACCTGCGCGACCGTCTTCTCTTCATTGAAGCAGGGCAGAATGATCGAGAGCTTCTCCTTGCGGAGACCGCTCGTTGGCTTGAACACGCTGACGTGCTCGCCGGTGCGCACCGACAATGACAGATTCGCGAGAGGCGAGGAGTGTACGAGCCTCGATGGCAAGGAGCCCGCCGCCACCCGCGAGAGCACGTAATCGGCGGTGTGATGAACGGGGTAGGCGAACTGCGCGAGCGGCCGATACCCGAGCGGCGCGAACAAGGCGCGCAGATTGTCTCGATTGAAGAAAGCGATCTTCAGGTCGAAGAACTTTGGCCAATAATTGCGCAAGAGCTTTGCCGGCACCGAGTTGGTGTCGGAGTAGACGACCACGACCCAGGAGCTCTTTGGCGCCATCGCGGCGAGGCGTTCGACGACGAGCCGCGCGTCGGCACATGCCTCCAGCGTGCCGCGTAAAATGAGAAGATCGGGTTTGGAATCGAACTGCTTCGAGAGCCAGCTCACGTCGGAGTCGAGCGCGAGGCGCGCGAAGGCGTCCGCGGTCACGTCGGCGATCTCGAGGGAAATCCGCTTGCTGCTGGGTAGCTCGACGAGCTCTTTGTAGTACTGCCCCAACAAAAGCGCGCCCTTGGGCTTGCGGCCCTCGGCCTGCTCGAAGCGAACGGAGAGGTCATCGAGGAACGTGCCGAAGTTCTCTCCATAGAGCCGCACCTCGCGTGCGTCCGTACGCTCGCCGAGCGACTCGAGGTCCAGGAAGTTGGTGACCTTGTCGCCGACAGGGCTCACGTAGATGAGACCGCACGTGCGGCAACGGACGAAGCGCACTCCCACTTTGTGAAAGAGGTATTCGGAGTTGTCTGCTCGACAAACGGCGCAATCGACATAGCGGTTACGCGCACGTGACGTCGCCACCGCAGCCGAAATCTGGAATACGAGTGCGCGCTCGTCGGGCTTGCGCGGCGGCGAATTCATAGCGTCGAGACGTTACCACAGAGCGTCGCGCGAGGACCCTGCTACGGAGAATGCATGAGGTCCCTGTCGATAGCGCTCTGCTGCGTCGCATGCGGCGGCGAGCTGCAGGCCAGCAACGCGGATGACTCGGGCGTTGGTGATACGCAGGCGGTGGGACCTGAAGCGGGTCCCACGAGCGTTCCGAGAGACGCTCTCGTCTGGCTCGAGAGCGACCAGGGCTTGTCGGGTGGTGGAGTGGTATTTCGTTGGAAGGACCAATCCGGCTCGAACAACGACGCGACCTCCGACGCGCCGACGCGCCCGATCCTCGTGGCGAACGGCCTCCACGGCATAGCCGTCGTCGGATTCGACGGGAACGCCTATCTTTCATTGCCAAGCGGCTTCTCCGACTTCACGAAGGGCCTCTCTGCGTTTGTCGTCGTCAAGGCGGGAACGGCGCCGCACCCGTCGAACCTCGCCGCACGTGTGTTCGATCTCGCGCCGAGCTTCGGCACCCTGACGGACTCGATCTTGTACGTTCGATATTGGCCCAATGGGCAAGATCTCTTGATGTATCAAGTGTACGCGGGCGGCTCACCTGGGCCGAACGTTGGTGCCGCAAACGCGTTCACGGATGGAGCGTGGCAAGAGCTCGCGGTCATCGCGCCCGGAGGGGACGCCGGTACGAGCGTGAACGCTTCGCTCTACAAGGGCGGGATGCCGGTCGCGACCTCCTCTGTCCTCGTGCCCAACTTGGCGACCCGTCAATCGAACTTCATCGGCAAGAGCAACCTGAGCGCTGACCCGCTTTTCGTCGGAGAGATCGCGGCGCTCATTCTGTTCAAGCGCGCGCTGCAGCCATCTGAGCGACTCGCGATGGACGACTATCTCAAGAGGAAATGGGCGTTCTAAGATTCGGACGCGATTCAGTCGTATCCGAACATGCACAAGCCGACCGCCGATCACGCGGCAGGCGCGAGCGCGCATGTACCTGCGTCGTCGTGAGACGCTCGAGATGCGGATGACGGAAACGAGATGACACCGAAGAGCAAACCCTGGCGCCCGAGCATGCAAGAATAGTTGTCGCGAACCTGCAAGAATAGTTGACGTCGATCAACCGTACCCCACCCCGCAAACCTCGCCGCACGCATATTCGACTTTGCGCCGAGTTATGGCTCGCTGACGGACTCGATTCTCTTTGTTCGATATTGGCCCAACGGACAAGATGTATTGATGTACCAGGTCTACGCGGGTGTAGCGCCAGGTCCGAATGTCGGAGCGAGTGGGGCTTTTGCGGACGACGCATGGCAAGAGCTCGCGGTCGTGGCTCCTGCAGGGATCGCGGGATCGAGCGTCACGGCGACCCTCTACAAGAACGGTTCGGCGCTTATCTCTTCAGCAGTTCTCGTAGCTGCGTTGGCGTCGCGGCAATCGAACATGATCGGCAAGAGCAACTTGAGCGCGGACCCGCTCTTCAAAGGAGACATCGCCGCGCTCATCGTGTTCGCTCGGGCCTTAGCGCCCGTCGAACGGCAGACGCTCGATGACCATCTGAAAAAGAAGTGGGCGTTCTAGCTCTAGACTCTTTCCGGTCACGCGAAGGGTACTATCTCATTGGCGTTCTCGCACGACGGAAAGAGCCTCCTCAGCGGCGGCGGTGACCAACGCGTCAGAGTGTGGCGAGGCTTCTAGATTGGCGTGCTTGGCCGCGAGTGCTAATCCGCCCCACAGAATGAGCACAAGCGCATCTGTACGCGACTACGAGAGCCGGACGCTCGAGGTCGCCGACGGGTTCCCCCGATACACCGAGTGGTTGATGCACGACTTCATGCCGTACCTGCGTGGGCGCGTCGTCGAGGTCGGCGCCGGGCTCGGGTCGATCTCCGCGCAGTGGGTCGATCAGGCAAAGGAGGCGATCTTGATCGAGCCCGCGGAGAACCTCGCCGCGCAGCTCGGCAAGCGATTCAGCGACAAGCGCAACGTCAAGACCTTCGCGGGCCTTCTGGACGAGGTGAAGTCGCGCCCCGAGGCCAAGCTCGCGCCCGGCTCGGTGGACACCGCGATCATGGTCAACGTGCTCGAGCACATCGAGGACGACGTGAGTGTATTGAAGAGCATCTTCGAGCTGCTCAAGCCCAACGGCAAGATGCTCATCTTCGTTCCCGCGCTGCAGGCCCTCTATAACGCGCTCGACAAACGCGTCCGCCACGTGCGCCGCTACGACAAGCGCGCTTTGACGAGCGTGATGACCCGAGCGGGCTTCGACATCGAGCGAATGCGCTATTTCGATTGGCTCGGAATGGGCCCGTGGATCATCACGGGCACCATCTTGCGACGCGAGACTGTGGGGGACGGCAGCGGACGCTTCTACGACAAGTTCATCATTCCGATCTGCAAACTGGCAGACGGTCCCAACGGGAGAGTGCTCGGCAAGAACCTGATCGCGATTGGGACCAAGGGCCAATGATCGATTGGAGCGGCAAGCGTGTTCTCGTCACGGGAGGCGCTGGATTCGTCGGTAGTCATTTGGTCGATTCGCTCGCGGCGGACGGCGCGCGCGTCACCATCTTCGACAATCTGTCGACTGGCTTCTTGGAGCTGGCCACGCGCAATCCCGCGGTGCAGTTCGTA
>JAYVYD010000027.1:0-16376 GCA_043784605.1 Myxococcales bacterium
TCAGCTTCCGTCGCGATCACGAAATGGCGGGCGGCTGGCAGGACGTCCTGAAGGTAACCGGTTTCCCACGATGCGAAGCGGGGCGACTCCCCAACCGTGAACGTGTTTTCGCACCGCTGACCCGACTCAATCATAGGAAAGGTGGCACTCACGTCACCAAAAGTCGCGTTGAGCCTCGGAAGCGCGGGCATCAATTCGAGGACGCTGAGCCGTGTGAAAAGCCCGACGCCGCTTTACTTGCGACTAGTAACTTGGACAGCTTCAAGCTGCGCACGCAGCAGCAAGAGCAACTGGTTCTCGCCGGCTAGCAACAGTGCGAGAACCTCCCTTTCCAGAACATTGAGGGTAAGGAAGTTTGTCATGGCGCAAATGCTACGAATGCCGTCCCCACCCTTGCGGTCCCATTGATGACGATTCCCGATATGGTGATTCGCGTGCCTCCGACCTCGATCCGATACTCGCCACTGATGCCCAGTGCATCAACCTCCGCCTGGGCGGTTCCACAGGCCGCAACGACGATGAGCGCGAAAGCAGCGAGCCCAATTGCACGAAACGCTCGGTTCATATCCCCTCCGCACAATCACGCCGGCCAAACCCTCGCCCGACGGCGGGCAGGTTCCTACAAGAGGCCGCGCCATGCCGCTAGGGTAAAAGAGTGCAACACTGCTGATTGGCCATGTATCTTAGGCCTTGGTACGCCCGGGTGACGCTCGCGCACAAGCCCGTGACCTCGTGTGAACCTTCCATCAATCTAAAGCGCATGCCCAAGCACTACCTTCACCTGCGGGTATGCACGTGCAAACGCAATGAGTTGATCGAGACTTCGGCGTGCGTCCGTTCTCTTGCCATCATTGAAGTCGCCGGGTGCAACTCCGTGCTCGAAGCCCCAGCGGGTGTGGCTCGCGTCGCCAGTCAGTAGAACGGGGCCTGACTTCGTGACTACGAGATAAGAGACGTGTCCGTCAGTGTGGCCAGGCGTAGAGATCGCCCAGAGAGACCCATCGCCGAAGACGTCGATGCAGGGGCCGAGCGGCGGCATCGATGGGGCGTGCGTGAAGTCGAACGTTTGCAGAGCGGTCACCCCGCGCAGCGCGTCTTCGTAGAAGAAGAAGCCCACGCTCTTGGGCGTCTCACCAGGACCGGCCACATACTTGATGTTCTTGGGGAGTGACGTCGCGCCCGACAGGTGGTCCGGGTGCAGGTGTGTGAAGAAGATGCCCTGCAACGAGGCGTGTCGCTCGAGGAGCCGCGAAGCGATGTCCTCCCCTGGTCGCTGGACTGCATAGATCTTGGAGGCAAACAAGCCGCCAATGTCGCCGCTGGTGGTGGTCTGAAAGCTGGCGTCGAGTCCGGCGTCTATCAGGTAGTCGCCGAGGTCGTCGTGGTGAAGCAGGTGGGCAAATACGGGGACGAAGGTCTCCTCGTCGTGCAGCTCGTGAGCGCGCGGATCCTTCAGGTCCAACACTTCGGAGAGGCGCACGCGAATGCGTCCCGCCTCGAATGTCTCGAGCGTGACCCGCGCCGGACGAGCGAGCGCGGCCGACCAATCATTGGCGGAAGGGGCCAGTGCCGCGAACGTAGCGGATGGGGGAACATAGGAGCCACACGCGACGAGCAGTGGGGCCAACACAACTGCAATAGCGACTGCTTTGACACTATGAATTCGTTCAATACCCAACATCGAGTACCTCCGACTTGCGTGTGGTCTCTTCCGCCAGGCGAACGAGAAGCTCCGCCACGTCTGAATGTGGCAGCGTCTTTTGCAGATTGAGATCGAGGTCTATCCCAACGCGATAGCCACCTCTCGCAGGCTCGTGCACGAGTGTGGGCGGGCGCACGATCACCCAATCGAGACCGCTCTGCCGAATGGCCGCCTCGGCCTTGCGCTTGTCGTCACAGAGCTCGCTGTGCCTCCAGCGAAACAGCGCCAGTCCGATGCGCATGGGCAGCGAGAGCCCGCGTCCGGTGCCGACCATGATGCCGCTCTCGAACACGAACCGCTTCACGCCCTCGGCCGCGCATGCATCGATGATGTTGGCGACGCCGGCGGAGACGAGCGTCCCCGGCCGTTTGTTGTCAGCGGGGCCGATCGCGGAGATCACGACGTCGGCCCCACGAACCGCCGCGCGGACGGTCTCTAGAACGAGGACGTCTCCCTTCACGACCACGAGTCGCTCGTGATGTGTGTCGACCGCCTCGGGTCGTCGCGCGACGGCAACGACGTGATGCCCCGCCGCGAGCCCCCGTTCGACTAACTTCGCCCCTGTTCCACCCGTAGCGCCAAAGACCACTATCTTCATTTCATACTCCTGAGTTGCTGTTCGTATTCAGTTGTTCGTATTCACTAGTTAGCAAACGCTAACTCCGTGCGCGTGAGCGACTATCGGCGGGCGTTTGCTACGCGGCAGTCATCTTCGATATCAAGACTTCGAGTGCGTCGATGTGATCGCGCGCCGTTCCGCGGATCTCGCGGAAGTACATCTGCCGTCCGAATTGGGCGAGTGTCCCCCAGAACGCGGTGACGAGCATTGGCACACTCACGTCTCGGCCGACGACTCCCGCCCGCACGCCCTCCTCGAAGAAGCCTCGTACGAGGCCTATCGCCGTCCGCTTCTTGAGCCTAGGAGCCATGTGCGGCCAGAAGCGTCGGAGCTCTTCGGTCACGAAGAGGACGGCCTCCGGCGACTCGTCCAACAGGGCCATGAGAGCGGTGAGGAGGGCGCGCAGACGAACGTCGAACGGGCCAGGAGGCGCAAGACTTCGGGCGACGTCTGCGACGAGTCGCTCATAACAACGTTCGAAGAGGTGCAACGCGAGGGCGTCCTTGTTCTCGAAGAACTTGAACAGGACAGGATTCGAGAACCCTGCCTTGGCGGCGATGGCGCGGAGGCTTGCCTCGCGAACCCCATCGCGCACGAAGAGGCCGAGCGCGGCCTCGAGGAGTGCCTGCTTGGAGGGCGCATCTCCCTCGTCGATGAAGAAAGGTCGCGGCAACATCGTCAATAGTTAGCGCTTGCTAACTTGGCTGTCAAGACGTCGCGCGTCCAAGGCCCCCGGGTACGCGGCCGAGAACAAGCGCACGAAGCGTAGACATCCGAGCGCCTTGGCGACACTGACGTTCTCATGGCCGAGGTTCGTTGCCGTCATATGAAGTTGCTCTTCGCGTGCGTGGACGAAGATGCCGCGCGAGAAGACCTGAGAGCGGCGCTCTCGGCGGACGACATGCGCCTCGTCGACGAGGCTCCTCCGGTGGCGTGGTTGCCAGTCGGCGAGAACGTTCGTGCGACCGAGACCGTGTGGCGCGTGCTCGGTAGGGGCAAGCGCGTGGAGTTCTTCGCGCGGCTGGGCGGTCACGACTTCGACAGCACCTTGCTAAAGTCGGTAGTGGCGACCGCGATTCGCGTCTTCGGCGTAGAACGGCTGCGTTTGTTGGAGTGGGTGCCTCGTGGGTGGACTCAGCTCTTTCGCGATGAGACGCAGATCGCGGTGAAGGCAGTCGGGCCCCAGCATGCCCTCTAGTCGTTCGAGTCTCTGCCTGTGGCGCTCGCCGAGAGTCGCCCGTGGGTTGGAATCCGTCGCCGCGTCGATGACCGCCTTCTTGAAGGCCACTCGCAAACAAGGCGGCGTCCTTGTGGATGAAGCGAGCGAAAAAGACCGGCGAATGGTGCTCTCGTTCAAGTGGGTGTGACTCGCGGCGCACTTGCTTCTGTCACGTTGTGGATCCATCCTCATGCGGTCCAGAGTGTGAACGTCAGGACGCCTTCGCGTTGGTGGTGAAGAGCGAGTCGACGATGCTCGCGCGGTACTCGAAGATCTCTTCCACCTGTCGCCTCACGAACAGCGCGCGGGCAATGGCCCCGAGCGGCCCAAGCGGAACCTCATACTCGACCCGATCGTGCATCACCGTGCCGGTCGGCGTCTCCTGAAACTCGTGAGTGTGACGCCACAACTTGTATGGGCCCTTCAGCTGACGGTCGACGAACCGGCGCTTCGGCTCGAAGGTTTCTATGAGAGTCTTCCAGGCGAACGGCACACCGAACAATCTAATTTGGTAGTCGATCTCGGCCCCGGTCTTCATCTCGATCGGGAGCGGCGTCAGTATCTTGAAATTGAGGCGAGGTGGCGTGATGCGGCTCAGATTCGCGGCGTCCGAGAAGAACGAGAAGACGTCCTCGAGCGAGTGATGCACCACCTGCTCGCGCTCTAGTATGTGAATCAAAGGCTTCTCCAGAATGTGGGAATGACTTCGCCGTGGGTCTATAGATTCGCGAACGCAATAGTCAATATGAGCGGCCTCATTGGCAGCTCCCGGGGATGTGACCGCGCCAGGGCGCGCCGACTATCCGAGCGTCGTGCATCGCGGCCGCACGCTGTCCTTCACGAACGGGAGGAGCGCCAACGAGCGCGCCGGGGCCGTCGCCAATTGGCGTCGCGGCGGGTTCGACCAACACGACCCCGACAGAGAGCCGGGTCGGTGGATCGTGACCGTCGTGAACAACCGCGCAGACCGCGTCGCGCGCAGCGAGGTCTTCGCGCGCTTTTTTGGTCGAGGACATTGCGGCGCACCGGCACGTCCTGATTGGAGCGAACACGGGTGGGTTCATGGGCTTGATACGCGAGGCCCTCGAGCGGCACATCGACTCGCTCTCACCGCTCGCGGATCTCGAAGGCTCGCCTGACAAGCGCCGCAAGCTCGTCGCCGCTCGTTTGACGCGAGCGTTTGCGCGACTCAAGGTCGGCGCCGTCGACGCCGACACGGCTCGCGCCGAGCTCGTCGCGCTAGGCTGGCCTGCGGTAGACGATTTGGAATCGTTGTTGCGACCGTCGAGCTCGACGGAGACTTACGAGCAGGCCCGACGCGCGATCGCAGCCAAGCTCGCATGCGCCGAGGACGCGTTCGTCGTGTCTCAACTTGCCAAGCGGCGCACGCGGCAAGCGCTTCACGAGCTCGGCGACACCCCGGCGCTCGGCAGCGCGTTCCGGCTCGCGTACCGCGCGATGTTCGAGGAGACGCTCGTGCCCATCCCCGACTCGACGGTGAGCGGGGACTACGTGGTCGACGCCGTCGCCAAGTGCGTGCCCGAAGGGATCTGCGCGTCGGTGATGGGCGTTCAAAACATCAAAGGGACCGGGCTCGACTTCGTCTACCGCTGGGTCAGCATCGACATGACGGTGCGCTCGCTCGCCAAGCTCGACGCCGAGTCTGTTGCGGACGGCGAGACGGCGCTGCGCGAGCTCCTCATCCATGACGACTACGGCGTCGTGGACGCGCGACTGGCAGCGGAGCGCGTCGCCGCGCGGCGACAGCAGGCACCCGAGGACGAGCGCCCCGCGTTCGACGCGTGCATCACGAAGCTGCTCCTTGTCGAGCAGCGATGCGAGGCTCGGCTGTCCGCAAAGACGACGCACTCGCTCTCCGACCTCGCCCGCAAGTGGTTCGGCGAGACCCTCGACTTCTTCGACGCGTTCCGTCGGCGCGGCATGGCGCGCAGAGCGATCGACGATCTCGTCCATGGAGAGATTTCCCACGCAACGGCCGCCTCGCGAAGGCGCGAGATCACGAACCGCAGCAAGGGCGCCTGGGCCATGCGCCGCTCTTGAGCGCAGAAGGCTAACGCGCGATCGGAACGCTCGTGGCGCCGGACGGTGTCGACTTGATGATGAACGCGTGCAGCGCGTCGTAGAACTGTGTGGGCACAGAGCCCGGAGCGTCCGTGCCCATGATCCAGTCGATGTGCGTGAGCGACGGCGAGATCAGGGTCGAGAACGCGTCGGGATCCGTGCGCGGCTTTCCGGCGCCGGGTCGACCAACGCCGATCGGAGCCGCGACGTTCTTGATGCCGTCGTAGGCGCTCGCGGTCTTCGCGACGACCGATCCCGTGGCGAAGATCGGCGCGTCGATCTCGCGACCGTGTTTGCTGAGGAGCCCATATTTCTTGGCTCTCCAATCGCCGTCCGTGATGTCTAGCGAGAGCGCGGCTTGGGCATCGATCGACAGGCGCTGCGGGAAGTACCACTCGGCAAAGTTGAGCCCGGGTCCTTCGTACCAAGCGCGCGCTGCATCGTCGACCGACGTCGCGCCCTTCGGGTTGGTCTGATCGAACTCAGTCCATCCGTACGTCGCGTTGGGGTCCGAGGGGTGCGCGAGCTTGCCTCCGAGCGCGCTGTCGTATTGCGTGACGGCTCCACCGTTGCCTTCACCGCAAGAGACCGCCGCGATCTGCAGTCCGCACGATTTCACGTCGAACGCGAAGCCGAACGCCGCGCGGTTGGTGACCTTCGGCATCGGAGACTGTCCGATCAAGATCGACAACAGGCCGTCGCGCGTGTCGTCCGTCTCGACTTTGGTGGGAGCGAACCGCGCCTGCATCGCGACGTACTCGCTCACGACGTAAGCCTTCTGTCCGAGAAACGGGAGCGACGTGAACACCGCGCCCCCGCGGATGTCGGTCTCGACGCCGGGTTGAGGGCCGAAGCCAACGCCGCTCGTCATCGATCCGTTCGCGTAGGTCTTCTCGTCGAACGCGGGCATGCCGCTGCCCTCGCCGCCCGTCGCACCGTCCACGAGCACGAGACCGGCGATCTCTTTAGTGCCGATTTTTCCGCCGAAATCCCACGCGGCGTACTCCTCGACGATCGCGCCGCCCAGCGAGTGTCCGAGCAACACGACGCGCGTGGATCGATCCGCCTCGGGCACGAGCATGATCGCGTTGCGGAGATCTCCGAGCGTCGTTGCGAGACCCCACTCGCTCGCGTAGTTCGCCGCGCCGCCGCTCACGAAGCCGTCGAACGTCTTGCCCTCCACGGTCGCGCCGTCGAAGTAATAGCCACGCGCTATCGACGCGTCTTTGCGAACCTCCGCGACGTCGAGGCCGTGCGTGTCCTCGAGGAGGTTCGAGCGTCGATCGATCGCCCACGCCTCGATCGCGTCCGCGTCCGTGCTCCTCCGCACCATCGCGCGCGCCACGCCGTCGAGCGATCCAGCGCCCCCGAGGAAGCCCGGCATCATGACGACGATCGCGCGCGCGGGCTTGGGCGGATCCGAGTCGATGCGGTAGCGAACGATGCGCACCTTGTTCTGACTCGGCGGCGTGCTCGCGCCAGTCTTCGGGTTCGGGAGCGGAACGACGCCGTCGATGACGAACGCCTCGCGTCGGATCTTGAACGGTGAAGTCTCCACGATCACGCTTGCCGGAGGCGGCACGTACCGGGCGGTAGAGGTCGCCGAGCTGCAAGCGATTACGCTCGCTCCCACCAGAAGCATCTTGTGCATGGTGTCTATGATGCCCCAGGTCCCGAGAGAGCGCGCAAATCCGCAGAGGATTGACCGTCAGTCGTCGTCGCAGCGAGGATCGCGGACGCGCGACGCGAACTCTTCTCGTGAGACAATCTCTCTGCGGTCGCTCGACCCCGCAGACACGGGCTTCAGCCGCTTCGTGCCGGTTTTAGGCTCTTCTTCGGTAAACTTGGGCAGCGGGTTCGGTTCACGAATCGCGGCCATCTTGGGGTAGCGATCTCGGTGCCGGCAGGGTCGGGCTCGAGCTCAGTCGCGCGCTGGGCAGGCGCGGGCGGGATCGCGCGAGATGGGTCGACTTCTGGGGAAGTTGGTGCCGACGACATCTATTCTCAGGTGAGGCCTCAAGAGTTGTCGCCAAAGCGCCGTTGGCATCCCCGGTAGGTGTCACGCCCGCCCCGACACTCAGGCGCCGCACGCTCCGTGCCTCCCAAAGGTGGGCTCATGCCGAATGATTCGCACGCGACCGTGAAGTTTCCCAAGGTCCGCCCCATCACCAACCCGCCGAGCCCTGCGCCCCCAAAGCGCAGCGATACGACCCTCGCGGCGTCATCACCACCGAGCGCGGATGCCAATTTTTACGAAGAAGACATGGTGACCCAGAGGGGGCTTCAGGTCGTCGTCACGCCCTCTTCGTTGCCGGACCGGGCGATGCTCACGGTCTTGACGGGGCTCAATCTGGGCCAAGTCTTCACGGTCGACCAAGACGAGACGTTGATCGGTCGTGGCCGCGATGCCCAAGTGCGCATCGATGATGTCGCCATCAGCCGTAAACACGCGCGCATCCTACGTAGCGAAGGCCAGTACATCCTCGAAGACCTCGACTCGACCAACGGCATCTTCGTCAATGGGACCAGAGTCGAGCGCATGGGCCTTCGCGACGGCGACCGCGTGCAGGTCGGCCCTGGGCACGTTCTTCGGTTCGGCCTCCTTAGAGCCGACGAAGAGGCCGTCGCCCGCCAGCTCTACGACGGCTCGACGAGAGATGGGCTGACTCGCTTGTACAACCGCAGATACGCGGGCGAGCGGCTCGCGATGGAAGTTGCGTATTCCCATCGGCACGGCACACCCTTCAGCCTCATCATGTTCGACCTCGATTACTTCAAGCGCGTCAATGACGGCTTCGGTCACCTCGCCGGGGACGTCGTGCTGCGCATTGTCGGAGCGCAGGTGCAAAAGATCCTCCGGACCGAAGATGTGCTCGCGCGCTACGGTGGCGAGGAGTTCATCGTTCTCGTGCGTGGGGTGCAGCACCAGAGCGCGTGCGTACTGGCCGAGCGCATTCGCAGGAGTGTCGAACATCTTGCCATCCCCTGGGAGTCAGGGACGCTCGAGGTCACCGTGAGTATCGGGGTTGCTTCGTTGTTGGAGTGCAAGCCAAAGGGGACCGTCGAGGCTCTGATTGCACTAGCCGACGAGAGGCTCTACGCGGCCAAGGCGGGCGGTCGAAACCGCGTGTGCTGAGGGTTCACAGGCCCAAACTCAATCTCGAATATTCGTAAAGGTTGCCCTTATTGAGATGCCTTTCAAAGTGCGCCTATATATGTTCTTATCGTACATCTGAGACACCTCCTCCCTGCACTGGGTCTGTTCGTGGTCGCCACCGCCTGTGTCGCGCAGGTTGGAGAAGCGCCGGCCGAGAGCAACGACGCCGTCGTCGTTGACACATCATCCGTTGCGTCGCGTGCTCAGTACGACGCGGATGTGGCGTTCATCAAGTCGTACGTACCTCACTGCAAACCTTCGAGCTCGGGCAGGCCGCGCGTCTTGGTCACCGGGTTCGGCCGCTTCTTGTCCACCGAGGACAACGCGACGGGTCGGATCGTCAGCAAGCTCGTGCCCGCCGCGACGTATCCGGTCACGCATCAGCCCGCGGCTGGCAAGGTCGATCTTCCAGGCCCGCAGACGAGCGTCGCTCTCGGCAAGGTGACGCTGCCCGTCGCGGGCGACGTCGACGTATGCGCGATGATCGTCCCCGTTTACTGGGATCTCGCCGCGATCCTCGTCGCCAAAGAGATCGACGCCTTCGGGCCGAGCGTGGTCGTGATGAATGGCATCGCCGACTCCGTACAAGACCTGTGGCTCGAGCTCGGCACCGTGAACCGTGCGATGCCCGAGGTGGACGGTTCGAACCACCTCGTCCCGATCGCTGGCCCCAACGGGCAACAGACCAAGCTCGTTCCCTCCGCGAGCAAAGCAGACGACGCGCGCGGGCTGTTGCTCTCGTACAAAGTCGTCGAGTCCGCCACGCGCAACGAGATCGCGGCTCGCGCCGGCCACCTCGAAGGCGGCGTGCGCTTCGGTGACGTGCTGACGGGCGCGAGCCTGGCGGGCTTTCCCCGCACGGGCAACACGTACCTCTGCAACAACATCGCGTACACGGTCGACTACTTGATGGACAACCCGCACACGGCGATCACGCTGCTCAAGGCGAGCAAGCCGGTGCAGGGTCGAACGAACGCCGTCACCGTGTCCGTGACTCGCGACGTTCGCGCAGTGCCCCGCGTGTTCTTCCACTGGCCGAGCACGCTGACCGGCTCACACGTGGACGACGCCGCCCACGTCCTCGAAGCGGCGCTGGACGCTCAGCTCACGACGAAGACGGCGGCCACGCGCGGCAACAACGCCATCGCCGAGATCCAGTCGACGGGCGGCACCTTCTAAGACCGATGAACTGCGGCTACGGCGGCTGGCGTACGTAGACTCGCAGCGCGCCGTCGTCGCTCTCCTTCGCGTAGCGCGCGGGGATGCGAGCGAGCACCTGCGGCGGCGCCTTCCATACGATGAGCCGATCGAAACGCGCGAGCGCCCGCTGCCAGAAATCCGCCCAGTCCAGCTCGCAGACGGCAGACGCGCAAGACGCGTGCGTGTCGAGGAACGCCGCGTAGCGCAGGTCGTCGAACGGCGGGGCCTGCGGTGCACGATACGAGACGGGAAACGATGGTGAGTGACCGAACACGAGCGGCGGGACGATCGCCCCATCGCGAACTGCGTACAGCCCCCACGCGTGCGCCAGCGGCGCGGTGTTCTCGCTCGAGCCCTTCGGCTCGAACGTGAGCGGCAAGACACGCGACTCCGCGGGGACGGCCGCGGACGCGTATCGCTCCACCTCTGTGGAGAGTCTGGCGTAGTCGAGCCCGAGCCCAATCGAGTACGCGAGCGCGCACGCAACGAGCACAGCGGACGCCGATCGAGGCAATTTCTCGGGCAGTCGCGCGATGCATGCAAGATACAAGAACGGGAGCACGCGAACGCTCACGGCGAACCACGCGTCCGTCTCGTAAGGCAGCGCGAGGTAGAGGCCGAGCAGTGCGATGAGCATCCACGCCCTCACGGACGACTCGCGAGGCCGAACGGCGAGAGCTGCGAGAGCTAACACCGCAACGAGCGACGTCGCCTCGCGCCGCGTGAAGGCCCACCCGAAGAGCGCCCACAGATCGTAGCCCACCTCCCACAGCGGACGACGCACGAGCGCGTGCTCGGCAACCGGAGACTCGCTCGCCTGTAACGTGAACGACCATGCGCAGAGCGTCAACCCGAGCAGCAGCGGGGAGAGAAAGGCGAGAGCGTCCTTCACGGTGAGCTCCCGCTTGCGGACACGTTCGGTCACGAGCATCAAAGCGAAGAGCGCCGCCAAGCCGAGCGCGAACGCGTGCGTGTACCATACACATACCGCTAAACCGGCAACGATCAGGGTGGGACGACGCGCGCGCACTGAGCGCTCCACCTCGCACACGAGCAAGATGCCGAGCGCCGCACCGAGCGCGTAGTCCAGCATCCCCATGCACACGAACCACGAGTGCACCAACGGCCACGCGAGCAACGTCGCCGGCAACACGCGCTGACGACCCCCGAAGACGAACGCGGCGCGCGGCCAGGCGAACGCGCTCACGGCGAGAACAAGCGCGACGAACACCTTCGCCGCGCTCTCGAGGCCGAGCAAGCCGCCGAACACGCGCAACCACAAGAAGAGCGCGGAGTTCGTCTTGAAGAGGCCGTTGCTGATGTATTCGGGATACTGCTTCGGTGCGCGCGAGACGATCTCTGTCGCGAGGTGATTCGGCAAATCTTGGAGCGGCAACGCGTGCACGACCAAGAGCGGCCACGCGACGAGCGCAAACAGCGCGAAGGCGCACCACGCCACCAAGGCGCGATCGGAGATCGATCGGGGCGTGCGCGGGGCCATAGGCGCGAGCGACCCTAGCGCGAAACTGATACGTTCTCCTCGGATGGATCACGCGCTGCGCCTCTTCGATTGGTTGATCGACGGAGCGCCCGGCGCGACGACCTCGCCCGATGTCGTCGAGCGCATCGGAACGGAGCTGAGCGCGGCGGGGATCCCGATCGCGCGAATGGCGGTCTCGGTGACGACGTTGCATCCGGCGATTCTTGGGCGCGCGTTTTGGTGGAGCCCGAACACTCCCGTGCTCACGCGCGAGCTCACCCACGCGGTGCAGAGCTCCGCGGTCTTTCAGCGGAGCCCTATCGCATACGTCGCGTCGCGCGGAGTCGCTTATCGGAAGAGGGTCGGTGAGGGTACGAGCACGTTCGATTTCGAGTTCGTGCAAGATCTCCAGAAAGAGGGCTTCACCGACTACCTCGCGCTCCCGATGAAGTTCCTCAACGGCGAGTCTCACGTCGTGACCTTCTCGACGCGCGAGCCTGGCGGCTTCACGGACCTGCACGTCGCGACCTTCGAGCACATCCTGCGGCCGCTCTCCCGACTCGCGGAGATCTTCGCGCTCCGCCGCACCGCGGTGAACTTGTTGAACACGTACGTCGGGCGCAACACCGGAGAGAAGATCCTCGCGGGGCGCATCTTCAAAGGAGACATCGAGTCGCTGCGCGCGGTCATCTGGTTCAGCGATCTGCGCGGCTTCACCGAGCTGTCGTCGCGCAGCACGCCAAAGCAAGTCATCGACACACTCAACGAGCTGTTCGAGTGTCAGGTCCCCGCGATCGAAGCCCATCGAGGAGAGGTCCTCAAGTTCATCGGCGACGGACTGCTCGCGATCTTTCCGGTCGGAGAGGCTGACGTGGAGCAGCGCGCACAGGACGCGATCGCCGCGGCGCACGCGGCTCAGGAGGCGCTCGCCAAACGCAACGCGGACGCGAAGGAGCCCATCGCTTTCGGTGTCGCGCTCCACGTCGGAGACGTCGCCTATGGAAACGTCGGCAGCACTTCGAGGCTCGATTTCACGGTCATCGGCGCCGCCGTGAACCTCTCCGCGCGACTGGAGGGTCTGACCGGAAAGCTCAATCGCCCGATCGTGATCTCCGAAGAGCTCGCGAGATCCGTGAAGGCGCCGCTCGATGATCTCGGCCGTTTCGATCTCAAAGGAGTCGGCGAGCTCGTACGCGCGTTCGCTCCAAAGGCCTAGCGATCGCGCTCTTCGAGCAGCTTGCGCAGACGAACGACCTCACGCCGCTCGGCCTCCTCACCGGTCGGTAGAAGCTCGTCGCCATCGGCAAGGCGCGGCGCAATCGGCAGGCCATCGCCCGGCGCGAGTACGAACGTGAGACCGAGCGTCAAACACTGCATGCGCTCGTTCGTCACTTGTGCGTGCCGCGCTCGAGTGCCTATTTCATCGAGCATCCGTGATCGTGATGCTGTCAGCGACAGATCGCCGACTGTCCTACGGACACTGCGTACTGTTGGTAGTGGGTGCCAAGACGCAGCAGTCGCTTGTGAGCGACTTCGTTGTAGGCGTGGGATCGGCAATGCACTGCAGATCGACACTCGTCTTTGCGCCGACCATGATCGTAGTGACCGTTCCGAACGAGACCGACTTCCCGCACGAGCCAGCGGCGAGCGACCCGACGTCGCCAACCGCGTTCACGTCACTCAAGACCGCTTCGACCTCTGGGCTTTTCGGTGGGAACGACTTCGCAGTGACGTTGTTGATGTTGTCATTGCCAGGAGCGCCCAGAGTTCGCTCTGCGCTGCCATCGCAATAGAGGTCGACGAAGAGCTCTGGCGAGTTGGTCGAGCGCGTCTCGTGGATGGTCGCGAACTTCACATGAGCGCTGCGGTTGGGGCACACCTCGATCATGACGACCGGCGAGTCTTGCTTTGCGTCCACGGACGGCGAGTCTTGGCCTGCGTCTCCCGGTGGCAACGAAGCTGACGTGATCCCGCCGCAAGCCACCGTGAACAAGAGAGCGACTACGAGTTTCATACGAGTGAGTCTACACGCTAGTGCGCCTCGGACCAGTCGTGGCCTTTGCCAACTTCGACCGTCAGGGGGACATCCAACTTCATCGCGCCCTGCATGGACTCTTGGATACGCTTCATCGCGAGATCGGCCTGTTTCTCAGGCACTTCGAACACCAGCTCGTCGTGCACGGTGAGCACCATGCGCGCGCCGGGGACGACCTCACCGTCCTTCAAGTGCACCATCGCGAGCTTCAAGATGTCCGCTGCCGTTCCTTGAATCGGAGTGTTCTTCGCGATGCGCTCTGCCTCCGCGCGCAGGCCACGATTGGCGGAATGCAGATTGGGCAGAAAGCGCCTTCGACCGAGGATGGTGCGCACGGCCTCGCCGCGCTTGGCGTCTTCCACGGTCTTGGTCATGAACTTCGCGACGCCTTCATAGCGCGTGAAGTAGTTGGCAATGAAGCGCGCGGCGTCTTCTCTCTTGATGCCTAATTGACGAGCGAGCGCCGCCTCGCCCATTCCATAGATGACTCCGAAGTTGATCGTCTTGGCTTGGCGTCGCTGATCTTGAGTCACCTGCTCGCGCGGCACATCGAACACGACGCTTGCGGTGAGCTGGTGAACGTCTTCGGACTTTTGATAGGCCTGTAGCAACATCGGGTCTTGTGAGAGGTGCGCCAAGACTCGTAGTTCGATTTGCGAGTAGTCCGCGCTGACGAGCACTGTGCCTGGAGGCGCCACGAACGCGGTGCGGATCTCTTTTCCGAGTGCGGTTCGAATCGGGATATTCTGCAGGTTTGGATCGGTAGAGCTCAATCGCCCGGTCGCCGCGACGGTCTGTTGAAACCGAGTATGGATGCGACCCGTCTTCGGGTTCACATAACGAGGTAGTGCGTCGACATAAGTGCCTTTGAGTTTGTCGATCTCGCGATAATCGAGCAGCACGCGCGCCAACTCGTGATCGGCCGCCAGCTCCTCGAGCACCTCTGCGTCCGTGGATCGTCCGCCCTTGGGCGTGCGCTTCAGCACAGGGAGCTTCATCTCGTCGAAGAGGATCGATTCGAGCTGATCGCGCGAGCGAATCGCGAAGTCGTGACCCACGAGCACCATCGCGCGCGCCTCGAGCTTTTTGGCCTCTTCCTCTACCCGCTTGCCGATACTTGCCAATCGCGACGTGTCGCACAGCACGCCCACGAGCTCCATGTGCGCCAGCACGCGCGAGAGCGGCAGCTCCATTTCGCTCCACAGATTGCCGAGCTTCTCACTCGCGAGGCGCTCCTCGAGGTGCTTGCACAGCGTGACGCACGCCTCGGGACCCGACGCTTGGAACTTGGTGGCGGTCTCGACGTCCAGCGTATCGGTGAGCGGCGGGCCCTTCGCCTTCTTCGCGGCGACCTCGCTCGGCAGCTCGAAGTCCAACTCTCGGCGCACGACCGGACCGAGCTGGTGGGGATTCTCGGGATCGAGCAGGTAGCTCGCGATCATCGTGTCGAAGAGCGGACCGCCGAGCATGATGTCGTGACGCGCGAGCGTGACCTCGATGGTCTTCATGTCGTGCGCGATCTTCTTGACCTCGTTGCCCGTGAGGATCGGACCGAGCGTCTCCTTGACGACTTCCCACTTGGGCTGCACGGGCACTCCCAAGTAGCGGTGCGTGAGTGGCAAGTAGACGCCGTCTCCCGCTTTGGCGGCCAGTCCCATCCCGACGATCTCGGCGCGGTTCGGATCTTCGCCGGACAAGAACAGACCGATCGCGAGTGTCTTGGTCGCTCGGGCTTCCTTGGCCAACGCGACCAGCTCGTCGCGCGTGGTGATGGTGCGGTACGAGCGCGGCACCTGAGGAGGCGCGGGCAGTTGACCTATCAAGCGCGTGAACTCGAGCTCGATGAAGAGCTTGCGCAGCTCTGCGGTGTTCGCGCCGCCGTATTTGAGCTGCGCGAGATCCCACGCGATGCCGGGATCGACGCGCAGAGACACCAAGCGCTGAGAGATGCGCGCGTCGTCCTCGTACTGCTCGAGCGCCTCGCGCAGCTTCTGGCGCTTGATCTCGGATTTGTGCGCGTAGACACCGTCGAGCGTCTGGAAGTCCTTCAACAGCTCCACCGCGGTCTTCGGGCCCACGCTGCGGACGCCAGGCACGTTGTCGCTCGAGTCGCCGACCAGCGCGAGGTAGTCGCGCACCTGGCTCGGTCGTACGCCGAGCTTCTCCTCGACTTCGCGTGGTCCGTACACTTTGTCATGCATCGAGTTCCACATGACGACCTGCGAGTCGTCGTCGTGCACCAGCTGCAGCATGTCTTTGTCCATGCTGACGATGACGACGCGGAGCCCCTCGCTCGCCGCGCGCGTGACCACGGACGCGATGAGGTCATCGGCCTCGAGGCCAGGCTCTTGATAGACGGGGATGTTGTACGCGCGCACGATCTGCTCGCACCGCTTCATCTGTTGATCGAGATCGGGCGGCGCCGGTGGACGCGTCGCTTTGTAGCGCGGATCGATCTCGCGCCTGAAACCAGGCACTCCACGCGAGTCCATGGCCACGGCCAAGAGCGACGGCCGCCGCTCGTTGACGACCTTCTGCACCATGTTGACCGTCCCGATGATCGCGTGGGTCGGCTCGCCCTTGGTGTTCGAGAGGGGCGGTAGCGCGTGATACGCGCGAAACACGTACCCCGAGAGGTCGATCAGATAGAGGACATTCTCGGCGCCCGGCGGCGGAAGCTCTGCGCGAGTGGGATCGTGCGCCATGGCGAGTGCTTATGGCAGGGGCGCGCCGCCCACAACGGGGACTGTCTCGCAAAGACATCAGAGGCGCGATGACCGTGAAGCCCACACCACACCCGTAACCGTAAACGTCGAACGTGAACGTGCCCGATCGTCCAAGAATCCAGATCGGGCACGGACACGGGCACGGGCAGGTTTCCG
>JAYVYD010000028.1:0-12697 GCA_043784605.1 Myxococcales bacterium
TGACGTTCCCCGATCAGTACCGCGTGAACGAGTGGGCGCGCGAGCTGGACGCGTACGAGAAGAACGGCGATCTGCCGGCGCTCGAGCTCGTTCGTTTGCCGCACGATCACACGGGCTCGTTCACCAAGTCGCTCGACGGCGTCGACACGCCCGACGCGCAAGTGGCCGACCACGACTACGCGGTGGGCCGGCTCGTCGAGAGGTTCAGTAAGAGCAAGTACTGGGAGTCCACGCTCGTCATCGTGCTGGAGGACGACGCTCAGAACGGCGCAGACCACGTGGACTCTCACCGCAGCTTCGTCGCGTTCGCGGGTGGCCACGTGAAGGGTGGGCTCGTGCACACTCGCTACACGACGCCGAGTGTGCTGCGCACGATCGAGCTGATTTTGGGGCTCTCGCCGATGTCTCAAGCCGACGCGACTGCCGCGCCGATCGCCGAGGCTCTGACGGAGTCCGTGAGCGCCGAGCCGTTCGTCGCGATCGTTCCGGACGTGCTTCGCAACACCAAGCTCACGCTGCCACCCGCGAAGAAGGGGGAGACCGCCTCAAGGCCTCGTGGCGACGCGAAGTACTGGGCGCTCGCGACGATGGGCATGGACTTCGATCACGCCGATCGCTTGCCCGCTCGAGAGTTCAACGCCGCGCTCGCGTGCGGGCTCCTCACGACTGACGGCTGCGTGTCCTTGACGCCTCCTACCGTCGCCGCTCGTGACGACGATGACTGAGTGCTAAGGTCGCTTCCCGATGCAAACGCAGCTCGTCGCCGAAAATAAGTCTCTCGGACAGACGCCGAAGGATCCCAATCACGAGCGACGCGCCCTCGACGCAATCGTGCGCGCCGCCACGGAGATCCCGTTCTACAGCAAGCGTGGAGGAGTCGCGCGCGGTGACACGCTCGCGCAGACGTTGTCCGGCATGCCGATCTTGTTCAAGAAGGACGTGCGCGCGGCGCTGCCGAAGGCGTGGGTCACCAAGGATCGCGACACTCGCGCGGAGCTCCTGAGCGGCTCGCTCGAGCTCGTCGAGACCAGCGGCTCGACCGAGGAGCGACTCCGCATCCTCTGGGACAAAGGGTGGTGGCTGCGCCAAGAGGCGCGCGCGATGCGCACGAACTCGCTCGTCGCACGCGCGATGGACAGCGTCGGATCGCCCTACAAAGAGGCCATTCTGACGACGCCCGTGTGCGGCGGAGGCGTCTGCCACACCGGCGATCTCACCTTCGACGAACGGCTAGACGAGCCGCACTTGTTCTTGAACATGCGTCCCGATCCGACCTTCTGGGCCGCCGACGACATGACGCGGATGCTCGACGAACTCGCGCGACACCAGACCGTCGGACTCGAAGCAGACCCGGCGTACCTCGCCGCGCTCGCGGAGCACGCGCACCAGCAGGGTCGCAAGATCGAAGTCGGTGGCTTCGTGCAGCTCACGTACGCGCAGACCACGCAGGCGCACCTTCGCTCCATCCGGCGCGCGTACGCGGGCCCGATCTTTCAGCTCTACGGCGCGAGCGAGGTCGGTGTGCTGTTCATGCAAGGTGAAGACGGGTGGCTGCATCATGCGCCGCTCACCACGCACGTCGAGTTGTTGCGCGTGAAGGTGCCGACGCCCGGGAGCGTGGACGTCGCGCTCGTCGTCGTCTCCACGCTGGACCGAGCTGCGCAGCCGTTGTTGCGCTTCGTCGTCGGCGATCTCGTGTCGGTCGCGAACGAGGCGACCGCTCGCTTCACGACAGTGCCGTCGCTGCGCAGCGTGGAGGGCCGGCTGCAAGACGCGGTGGTTCGCCCCGACGGCGCGATCGTCACGTGCGCGGCGATCGATCGCGCGCTGGCCAAGATCGAAGGGCTCGTGCAGTTCCAGCTCCAGCAACGCGAGCCGTCTGCGGTGGAGATCGACGTCGTCGCGCGCGGGGACGTGAACGCTGACGTGAAGCGCGCGCTCGAGCCTCTCTTGCATGGCGTTCGACTCGAGGTCCGCAGCGCGACGGCGATCGCGGCGGAGGCGAGCGGAAAGTTTCGCGTCGTGCGGCGGAGCTTCCCGATCGATGTGCAGGCGACGTTCGAGGCCGCGGAGTCGTGAGCCTGGACGAGCGCGTTCGAGGCGAGTTTCCGCTGCTCTCGCGGACGCTCAACGGAGAGCGACTCGTCTTCCTCGACAGCGCGTCCACGACGCCCAAGCCGCGAGTGGTGATCGACGCCGTACGCGACTACTACGAGCGCACGACCGCCAACGTGCATCGCGGAGTGCACGCGCTCGGTGAGGAGGCGACCGATCTGTACGAGGCGGCGCGGCTCGAGGTGGCGAGTCTCATCAACGCGTCGCCCAGCGAAATCGTTTTCGTACGCGGAACGACCGAGGCGATCAACCTCGTCGCGCACGGCATGGGACTCGGCCCCGACGACGAGGTGGTGTTCCCCGAGAGCGAGCACCACGCGAACTGGCTGCCGTGGCGCGTGCGGGCTCGACCCGTTCCCGTCCCGATCGACGCCGACGGCCTCCCGCATTGGGATCGCTTCGAGTCGCTGCTGGGGGAGCGGACCAAGCTCGTCGCCATCGGGCACGTCTCCAACGTCACTGGCGCGATCGCGCCGCTCGCGCGCATCGTGGAGCTCGCCAAGAAGAAGGGTGTGCCGGTACTCGTGGACGCCGCGCAGTCGATAAGTCATTTGCCGATCGACGTGCGCGCGCTCGGGATCGATTTCTTGGCGGCGAGCTCACACAAGGCGTTCGGTCCGAGCGGCGTCGGCTTCTTGTGGGCCAAGCGTGAGCGGCTCGATCGACTCGCGCTCTATCAAGTCGGCGGCGGCATGGTGTCGCTCAACGAAGAGCTCGAGGGACGCTTCGTTCCGCGCGACGCGCCGTTCCGATTCGAGGCGGGCACGCCGGCGATCGAGGCGACGATCGGCATGGGCGCGGCGATCCGCTTCTTGCGGGCGATCGGCCTCCAAGCCGTACGCGAACACGACGAGCAGCTCGGCGCGTACATGCTCGATCGGCTGCGCAAGGTCCCTGGTGTTCGCGTGCTCGCCGACGCACTCCCCATGACCGAGCGCATCGCGCTCGCAACCATCGTCGTAGACGCGCCGGGCATGACACAGGAGAACGTCGCGCGCGCCCTGTCCGACACGTTCGGCGTGTGCGTCTCGGGAGGCTTTCACTGCGCACACGTGCTTCACGCGCGCGCCAATCTCGATGGAACCGTGCGCGCGAGTCCGCACGTCTTCAACGGCGAGCAAGACGTCGACCGACTCGTCGACGGCCTCGCGCAGATCGTCGGCTAGCCTCTCGCGCGAGCGCGCTTTGAGCGCAGCGAGACGACGTTCGTGTTCCCGTCGATCGGATCGCGCGGAGGAAGCGCGATGACGAGGCGCTCGACAGTGGGCATGTGCTCGCGCAGCGCTCGCTCGGCCCGAAGCTCGTCGATGGCGCCGTCGAAGATCACGATGAGCACGTAGATGCTGGCGAAGCTGCGCGCGAGATAGCCACCGACGCGGGCGCGCTCGAGGTGTGCGACGTGACCTCCACGTGAGAGCGTCTGCACGCCCTTGAGTGATCGCACGCGAGCGACGACGCGCTCTGTCTTGCGTTTGGCGGTGGGCGGCTCCGCCGGTTGCGTCGCGACGCGCTTGGGGCGGCCGATGCGGACGACCTCCGCCGTCGCGCCACCGCCGACGAGGCCGCGCGCCGAGGCCCAAATCACTGGCGATTTTGCGTCGATCACCACTGCGTCTACAGCACCCGCGCGGCCAGCCAGCGCTCCGAGCTCTTCTCCGAGTGCGCGCTCCGGCTCCTCGGTGGCACGCGGAGGCTGCGCGCCGAAGATCGCACTCTCGAACGCGCGCGCGAGCAGCAACAGTCGTCCTTGCGCGCCGCTCTTGTCCTTCAACCCGTCGTTCGGGAACGTCGCTTCGACTGCGCGACCGTCGCCGAGCTCGACGCGGACCACGTCGGGATCTTCGCTAGGCTCGAGACGGCCCATCCGCACGCCGCTCGCGCCGAGCTCGCGGACGACGAGGTAGACGAATCGCGCGCGCGCTTCGGCGTCCTGATCGCTCATTTCGCTTTCTCTGCGGCGCGACCGCGGATCAGGCGGCGCAGCGCAGATAGCTCGAACGGTTTCTCCAGCCACTCGTTGTCCACTGCGTCCAAGAAGGCGCGCGCCTCCACGGTGAACGCGCCGCCCGTCATGAAGATGAAGCGTGGGGCGAGCTCGGGGTTCTTGGCGCGCACTCGCTCGAACGTCTCGATGCCGCTCATTTCGGGCATCATGATGTCACAAACGATGGCGTCGAAGCGATGGTCTCCTTCGAGCAGCGCGAGCGCCTCGACGCCGCTCGATCGAACGACGACCTCGGCGTCATGCAGCGCGCGTCGGAGCGCGTTCGTGAGCGTCACCTCGTCGTCGATCACGAGCACGCGAGGGCGAGACTTCACGCCGGGCTCCGGCGGCTCGCTGCGCTTTGCGATCGTGGTCGCTGCGGTCACGGGCATGACGACGCGGAACGTGGCGCCCGCGCCGACCTCGCTGTCGACCTCGATGGTGCCGCCCATCGCGTTGAGGATCCCGAGGCTCGTCGTGAGGCCGAGGCCGGTACCCACGCCTAGCGGCTTGGTCGTGAAGAACGGGTCGAAGATGCGCGTGGCGACACTCTGGGGAATGCCCGGACCCGTGTCCGAAATCTCGACGACCATCTGTCCGTTCGCGTCGTTCTTGGTCACGAGGCGCACCTCGTGAGGACCCTCGCCCGCCTCCTGCAGCGCTTGGGCGGCGTTCATGAGGAGGTTCACGAAGACGTGCCCGAGGCGCGCCTCGTTGCCGACGACCGTCCCGACGCCGGAGTAGTCGCGAGATAGCTTCACGCGTCCGCCGAACTCGGTCGCGACGATGTTCGCGGCGGCGTCGAGCAAGCGTGCGACGTCGACGGGTGCGTGGCGATCGTCGTCCACCCGGCTGAGCATCTTGAGGTCACTCACGATGGCGGCGACGCGCTTGGCTCCCTCACGAGCTTCGAGAACGGCCGCCAGCAAGTCGGCGATCCGCCGATCGGCTTCGACGATGTCACCCGAGGCGATCAATCGCGAGATCTCGGGTAGACGTTCGCCGAGGTGAGCGAGGTTGGTGATCACGTAGGCGAGCGGATTGTTGATCTGGTGCGCGACTCCGGCCGCGAGAGTGCCCACCGCTGCGAGTCGGCCCGCCTGCCGAACCTGCGATTCGACGAGCGACAGAGTCGCGGCGTCGCGAGCCACTACAAGCGTGCGTTGGACTCCGGCAAGCTCCAGCGCGCTGCGGCGGACCTCCACGTGAACCATGCTCCCGTCCGCGCGAGCCCAATGCTCTTGCGCGGAGCCGACCTTGGGCTCGGTCGGCTCGGGGAGCGGCCTGCCGACGAGGTCTCTGCCGACACTTTCTCCCAAGAGCTTCGCGAGGCGATCGTTTGCCGCGGCGATCACTCCGTGCTCCAGCAAGGCGACGCCGTCCGGCATTTGCTCGAGGACCAGCAGCGCCCAATCGGCGCCGATGTTGCCGTGCTCGACGCCCGAACTCGGCGGCAGCGTGCTGTTCACCACAGCCACGCGCTTCTCGTCGATGTTGGGTCGGCGAATGGACATCCGATTCCTCGTTACTCGGGGGTTTCGAGAGCGAGGCAACACTCTACACGCCTGCCGAGTAGAAAGGTGGTACCGCGAGGGGGCTGAGCCAGGAAAACCAAGAGCTACAGGTGCATTCGATGACGCAATCGCGGTGGGCCACGCTCCGCCAGGAGTACACGCAGGCCGGCTTGCTCGAGGGAGACGTAGCGGCTCATCCGTTGAAGCAGCTGGAGATCTGGCTGCACCAAGCGCAGACGGCGGGCGTCCTCGAGCCCAACGCGATGACACTTGCGTCCGCGACCACGGACGGAGTTCCCAGCGCGCGTGTCGTACTATTGAAGGGTCTCGACGAGCACGGGATCGTCTTTTACACGAACTACGAGAGCCACAAGGCGCGGGAGATCGAGGCCAATCCACGCGTGGCCGCGACGTTGGTGTGGCTGGACCTCGAGCGCCAAGTCTGCATCTCGGGCGAGGTCACGCGCGTGAGCCGCGAGGAGTCCGAGGCATACTTTGCGACTCGCCCGCGCGGCAGCCAGCTCGGCGCGTGGGCGTCTGCGCAGAGCTCGGTCGTCAAAGATCGGGCGACGTTGGAGGCGCAGCTCGCGGAGGTCGAGGCGCGCTTCCTCGGACGCGACGTGCCCACGCCCGAACATTGGGGTGGCTACCGCATCGCGCCGCGGACCGTCGAGCTCTGGCAAGGCAGACCCAACCGCCTGCATGATCGCCTCTGCTACACGCGGGTAGAAGGAACCTGGCGCGTCGATCGATTGTCTCCCTGATAGGATCGTGCCCATGAGACCGCGCCGACTCGTCGCTTGCGCGATCATCGCGAGCGTAGTCGCCTGCGGGAACGAGCCGACCGCGCGCGATCCGAACGCCGAGCGACTACACGGCGGGACCAACGGCGCGCTGCCGAGCGCGATGTCGGTAGGTGACGCACGCTTCGTCCCGGTCTCCGTCCGAGCGGACGCGAAGCGCTTCGGCGGCTCCATCGAAGGACGCCGTCTGATCCTGAGCGGTGTGCGCCTCATCGAGCTGCCGAACGGCGGCGCGCTCTCCGCGACCACGGCGCTCCCGAACGGTGTGCTCGGTGAGGGCTCCGTGGTCGAAGTGCCTGAGCGCATGGGCGGCGGGTTCCTCTTTTTGATCGGCTCCTCAGTGCACCGCGCGGACGACTGGCTCGCGCCGACGCGCGTGATCTTCACGTCGCCGACGCAGCCGACATCCAGCATCACGCGTATGGTCGTGGGCCTCGACCGCGTCTACCTGCAGCTCGACAAAGGCGCGTACGTTCCGATCGATCCGAGGAGCGGAGACGTGCTGGATCTCGGCACGTTTCCACGCGCGCCGTTCGTCACGTCGCTCGTCACGCAGGATGGGTGGCGCGGGGCCGCGCTCGCGGATGGTCGAGGCGTCGTCGTGACCTCGGATGCTGGCGCTACATGGTCGACCATCAAGCTCGGCGTGGATCCGATCTCGCTCGAGCGTGTCGGAGACATGATCGTGCTGCGGGCGAACGAAGCCGGGCGCGCGGCGTGGTTCGAGATCACGGCAGACGGGCGCGTCGGCAGGCTCGCGCAAGCTCAACCCGACCAAGACGACGACACACCCGACGCCGATGGCGAGGCGGCCCCGGTGGCGAGCCCGTTCGGCGCGCGACCCCTCACCGCGGCGATCGAAGATGGCTGGTTGCTCGGCGACGGGACCGCGGTCGTCGCGCGCGACGGCGCGATCGGCAGAGTGCGCATCGCGGACGGTGCGCTCGTCGAGCTCGCGCGCGACGCTTACCCGCTGAAGCCGTCGAGGTGCCATCCGTTCTCTCTCGCGCGAAAGACCTCTCCAGCCGCGTTCGGCTTCGCGTGCGGAGCCCCACACGGCGCGACCGAGATCTATGCGTACGATCCCAGTACGGGTGCGCCCATGTTGCTCAAGCGCTTCGACGGACCTCGCGTCATCGGGTCGTCCGGAAACGGCGCGATTTGGGCGCGCGGCGCGTGCGCCCCGGAGGCGCCGAGCGACGATGACGCCCGCGCGCGCCAGACGTACTGCTTGCTCGGGCACGACAATCGATTCACGGATTTCGTCGTACAAGGCGAGATCGGCGCGCAGCGAATCGCCGTGCTCGCAGACGGGCGCCGCGTCGTGATCTCGCCGCCCAGCGGCGGAAGCCTCTCGAGCGCGAGCGTCACGGTGTTGGACAAAGGCGTCGCCAAGACGAGCGCAATCGTGTGGGAGCCTGACTCCGCGAGCGAGCGCGCGAGCATCGAGCAGCTGCTCCGCAACGGCACGTGGCTAGAGTCGTTCGAGGAGCGCAAGACCGGCAAGCTGAGCGGGTGGGTCGTCTTGGGGCGCACCGCGCTCGGCGTCGATATCGCCGTGGACGGGCACGCCAGACACGGCGCGTGGATCCAAGACATGGGCACACCGCTCGTGGCTGGAGCGTATGGCATCGGTTGGGGCGCACACGGCTACGAGACGAACGACGGCGGCGTGACGTGGCGACAAGCCGAGATGCCGCCGAGCCTGCCCAACGACGCGCACGGCGACATCGCGCGCGTGTGCGGCGCGATCGGCTGCGAGATGGGCGGTTGGCTACGCGTCGGCTGGGGGACACGACCGAACGTGCTGCCGCAGTCGATCTCGTCCATCAAGGGCGATCCCTCGCCATCTTACGACCCGCTGCGATTGTCCTGTGAGGCCGCGAGCAAGCCGACTCTGTCCGCGTACGTGCCCTTCGTCACGCCGCCGCACGCGAAGACCTTCGAGTGGCAACACCTCTTCAACGTGAGCCCGCCGAAGGTCGCGGACGACGACTACGCGTGGGGCATCGAGGGGCCGAGCGCCTTGACCGGCACGAACGACGTCGCGCGCGTCCGCCGGCTCGGCGACATCAACGTGCACGCGCTCGCGCACTATTACGCGTGGGGACCGCGCGACCAGCTCCTCTGGCCCGCGAAGGGTCGCGCGTTGGCGCGATGGACCTCACCGTTCGAGGCGTCCACCAACGTGCACTCGTCGCAGCTCGGAGCGATTCCCGAGTTCGTGAGCAACGTCGTCACGCCGCTGATCACGGGCGGGCGCGGCGGCTCGGTGCTCGACGCTGGCGGTCTCGCATTCGGCGAGGACGGCGGACACGCGCTCTGGGTCTTCGGCAGGCGCGGCAACGAGGCTTCTGGCGTGTTGCTCCTCGAGTCGGATCGGGGAGCCACCGAGGTGCGGCGGCCCGACGGCTCCGAGCTGCCTTGGATCGAGTCCGCAGTGCGCGCCGGCGGGCGCTGGTACCTGACGAGCGCGGGAGATCCGAACCAACCGAGCTCGACAGTGGTTTGGGAGGTGGAGGCCGGAGTCGCCCACGAGCTGGCGAGACTTCCGCGCGTGAGCGTGCCGCAGCAGTGGCAACAGTCGAGCGCTCCGACAGGCGCACGCATCGCACGGAGCGCAGACGGACGATCCGTCGGCGTGGTCATGGACGGCCAGCCCAACGCCAAGCGCTTCATCACCAACCAGCGCTGGGTGATCCCCATTGATCTCTCCTCGGGCCTCGTGCTGGAGCCGCAGTCGCTCGGCGCGGCGGACATCACCGACGTGGCCACCGTCTGCGAGCCTGGCGCTGGCGGCTGGGTGATGGATGTCGCCTTCACCAATCGGCTCATTTACGACGCCCACGCGTCGATCGCGTCGACACTGGCGCGCGTGCACCTCGACGGCGGGCGCGCCTGCGTCGAGAAGGTCGCCTCGACGGGCGAGTTCGAACCCACGGGGCTCTCGAAACACACGCCAGACTTCGACGGTCCGCCGCTGGACGTCACGGTGCTGCACGAGGGCCAGCGCGTGCTGCTGCACTGTCATTCGCCTCCGTGATGTGACGTCGGTGCACGATTGTTTTTCAGATGTGAAACACGCAGCGACCGCGGGCTGCTTGTTTTGAGCGATTCGTTGGTGGCATACGCCGTGCACTCTGGCACACGCCTGCGTGGAGAGTGGCTGTCCCCCCCGGCCCCTTTGCGCAGGCACTTTTCATTTGGGGCAACACCAACGCTATAGTGAAGCGGATGCGCGCTTGGCCTCTTGTTTTGTTCGTCACTCCGGTGTTCGCTCAGTGCAGTACCCCTGACGCTTCTCCGACACCCAGTACGGATCCCGTCTACTTGACGGGCGAGCAGAAGTGCAGCAGTGACGACAACTCGATCGTCCGCCGCATAACGTTCGATCCTCCTACGCTAGTCGTGAGCCCTGGCGTGTCGCGTCCGGTGCGCATGGTGATCGACCCGGACTTCTGCAAGCCGCAGACGGTGCCGATCACGTCTGACAACACGAGCGTGGCGCAGCCGCCGCAGGCACCGAAGCTCGACCTTCGACACGGGAGCTACGACTTCGTCGTGACCGGCGGCGCGGTCGGCAAGACGAACCTGACCGCGACGATGCAGGATACGTTCGCGAAGACGCCGGTCACGGGGCAGCTCCCCGTAGAGGTGCGTGATCCGACCGCGCCGACGTGTACGAACGAGACGGCGCAGACGGCGCTCGACGCGACGCACCTCGTGGCCAACGGCACTGGCGCGCTCAAGAACGCGTCCGTCGGCGCACCCGTGGCCGCGTTCACGCGCACCGACGTGCTCGGCTTGCCCGCGTTCGCCGCCTCGGTCGCGTGTGACAGCAAGGACCTCACGATCGACGCGCAGAACCTCGTGAAGCTCGGCCCCGCCGTGACGTTCGCGGCGACCGCGCCCATCGATCCGAACAAGGCCCTCAGGCGCGAGATCGATTTCGCGATCCCCATCAACCCCGCGGCAGTTCCGGCGATGGCACGCCTCAGACACCTCGTCGTTTTGTTCCGCAGCCCGCTCGCGAAGAAGGCCCGGCCGATCACGATCGCGAACCCGAACATCCAGCCGACGAGCGACGGCAACTACGTGCTCAAGTTCCAGTCGCCTCTGTTCGGCACGTACCAAGCGGCCATGGCGCCGGACGCGGGCCAGAGAAAACACAACCGCCACCTCACGCATCGTGCGGTGATCGGCTTCTCGATGGGCGGCGGCGGCGCGGCGACGTTCGGCGTGCGCCACCACGACGAGTTCGACGCGATCGCCCCGATGGGCGGGCCGAGCGACTGGACGTGGATGATGTCGTTCGTCGAGAACTTCGCGCTGGCGGGCTTCTGCCCTGTCGGCGCGAAGAACTGCACCATCCCCGCACCAGACGCGTACCCGATGAGCGGCGAGACGTACGCGCACTCGATGGACTTCAACCACTGGTTCTACCAAGCCGGTAACGGCAACGGCGGTCACTTCCCGCGCGCCGAGTACGTGCAGATCTTCGAGGACCTCGCGCTGATGCGTGGCAACCCGAACGGGTCCAACACGGCGCTCCCGTGGTTCGCGTCCGGACCCGCGCCGACCGATCCGTGGGTGATGGGCGACACGACCGGTCTCCCTCCGGGCACCGACTGCAGCGTGACCGTCGACCCGATCGCGCCGAAGGGCAACAACCCAACGCCCGACGAGGTCGCCGCGCAGAAGACGCAAGACGACGTGCAGAGGCAGTGCAACAAGAGCCGCTGCGATCCGTCGCGCACGTTCAAGGTCGCCAAGGGCTACTACGACGACGAGTACAACCCGGACGGCAGCGAGCAGGTCATCAGCATCTGCGACGGCGCAGAGGTCGGTGAGGCCGCGAGTCCCTATTCGAACACGTGGGTCGCGCCCAACGCGGATCAAGCCTTCCCGATGAGCCTCTCGCTCGCGGTGGATCTCAACAAGAACGGCGTGCGCGATCAGAACGAGCCGGTCATCCGCAGCGGTCACGAGCCCTGGGACGACGCGGGCACGGACGGCCTCTTCGACAAGAGCGAGCCCGGCTACGATCCCGTGCAGAACCCTGACCCGAACCAGGACGACTACAACTACGCGTTCAACCCGACGGGCACCGAGGGCGATCACCACTACGAGGTGGGCGAGCCTTTCAAGGACTACGGCCTCGACGGCGTGCCGAACACGAAGTCATCGCCGTACGACCTCGGCGAGGGCGACGGTAAGTTCACGCAGACCCCCGGCCTCTTGGGCTTTCAGCAGAGCGACCCGCACTCGTTCATTCGCGGCTGGTCCACCGACACTCCCGGCGGCCCCTTCGATGACAACGCGTTCTCGCGACTCGATGTGTGGAGCGACGGCGGCGTGCGCGATCTCTTCAACTTCGGCGCGGTCGCCAACCACCTCACGGGCGCGGTCTCCACGCGGAGGCGCGCGGACGGCAGCGCGATTCACCCGACGGTCTTCTACAACAGCTTCACCAACCTCCCCGGCGAAGACCCGACCAAGCCGTTCAACTTCGTCCCCGGCGAGATCCGCTTTGCAGACTTGGCGGACGCCCCGAGCGTGCGCTACGGCAACGTCGACGCGACGCCCGCCGAGATCACCGCGGGCGACGGTCAGCACGTGGGCACTGCGATTCAGCTGTTGAATCGGCTGACGGCGAGCTTCTACTTCGTCGCGCACCACTGGACGGACAGCGACCGCCTGCTCGTCGAACCGAGCGTCGCCACGCCCGAGACCGCGACACAGAATGAGCTCGGCACCGCCTGCGAGATCGCCGGTCGCTGCGAGAAGATCTTCACCGGCACGAAGACGCTCCGCACCGGCCCGATCGCGATCACGCTCCCGCCCGGCTACGCCAACGAGGACGTCCGCAAGCGCAACCAGCGCTACCCCGTCGTGTACGTGCTCCACGGCTACGGGCAAGACCCTCGCGATCTCGAGGCCGTCGCGCTCATCAGCAACAACTTCATGAACGACGCCAACCGCAGCTCTACGAACCGTCTGCCGAAGTTCATCGTCGTGTACGTGGACGGACGCTGTCGCATCGGAGCCAACGGAAAGCCCGAGTGCATCCGCGGGACGTTCTACTTGAACTCCACGCGCAAAGACGGCCCTCAGCTGGACGACTGGTTCGACGAAGTGCTGCAGTACGTGGACAAGAACTACCGGACGCTTCCGCCGAGCGACGTAGAGGTCGTGGAGTAGCTCCCGTTGCTGAACTGGTCACGAGTGAGCTGGCGTGCGGTGCGTTCCCAGTCGACGACGAACGCTCGCGCAAGTCGCCC
>JAYVYD010000029.1:0-3835 GCA_043784605.1 Myxococcales bacterium
CCGAGCCTCGAACGAGAAGGTCTCGCCAGCGTGTTTGGTCACCGTGTACTGAAAGTCGACAGCGCCACTCGACGGAGCCACCGCCCCGCACCCGCCGCCGCATGACAAGAGGAGCGGGACCACTGCGACTCGCCAATAACGCATAGCCAACTATGGCCGATGGCAAGCAATCCGTCATTCAGCTCAGTTCGAGACGAACCCGAACCACAGATTGGCTACTTTTAGCCCCTTTTGGGAGTACAGGACGAACTCGCTCCCGTTGTATTGCCCTTTGGCCTCGTGGGTGATCGTGAGCTTCAACTTGTCTCCGTTGTTGCCCGTCTGGTTGTCCCAGCTGAACGTGAGCTCGGGTTGGCCGCCGGAGAAGAGCGAGTGCACGTCCTCGGCCTGGACGGTCCAGTCGTTGGTTGGCGCGTCGCTGAACAGATCGATCTCGATCGTCTTGCTCGTGCCCACCGGGATCTTCACGCCCTTCGTCTGCGTTTGGCTACCCTGACCGAAGTCGAGTGTGACGTTCTCGCTCAGCACCGGGACGCTGTTGAAATACGCATCCGTCATGTGCGGCACGCACGGATCGTTGCCGGCCTTGGCCGCCGCGTTCGACCACGTACGCTGCACCACGTAAGTGCCACCGAGCAATCGTTGAAAACTCTGGGGCTCGTACGTACACATGTCGCCCACCTCACCCAGGGGCACGAGCGCCCAGACGTAATGGTCTTTGTCTGGGCCGGCGAATGCGGAATTGGTGACTGCCGTCGGATCGGTCACGGTCTCGATGAGCTCGTGGGTCAGTGTGCCGGTGAGCGCGTCGAGCCCTTTGTATTGGCCGAAGCTCTTGCAGCGCGGCATCACGGCGTAGACGATGGACTCGTTGTTCTTGCCAGTCGCCTCGTAGTGATAGCCGCCGAAGCCCGTGCAGCTCGGACCCCAATGCGCAATCGAGATGACCGCGTTGTCGGGCAAGAAGATCGCGTAAATCGTATTCGCATCCGGCTTGGGCCAGCCCATGTGCGTGCCGTCCGTCATGTTCGCGAGCCACAGTTGGGCGGCGTCATCCGTGGTGGGAGGCACGTCCGTGGTGACGATCGTCGGAAGGACTGTGGCCTTCGCGACGCCATACTCGCTCGTCGTGTCGGTCCAGTAGGTGGACGGCGCGAGGGACGCCAGGAACGCCTCGATCTGCTTTTGCATGACGTCGTCGCCCGTGAAGAAGATCGGGAGGATCTTCGGTGAGGCCATGACGTTGCCTCCATAGTTCTCCACTCGTGGCGCGGCGGCATGCGGGGCGGGCGCGAACGGACCTGCCTCTACGACGCTCGAGTCTGGCTTCGTGGATGCGTCCACGTGTCCACCGTCGGTCGCGACCTGATTGGCGTCTGCGCCGGAGTCCGTCGGCGTGCTCTCGGTCGAGCCTCCGCAAGCGAACAAGAAAGTCGAGGCAAGGAGCGTAGTGCAGATGAGACCGAGTTTCATGTGGCGCTCCTAAACAGCAAAAAGCGCTCCACGCGCTCCGGCTACGAATTATGGGCTATGCGGCGACCCGCATGTGCAAAAACTGACGGCATTTGTGGACTCCAAGCTACTGTCCGCACTCATGCAGACCCAAGAAAAGCAGCGGCCATTGGGGCTCTGGTCGTTGCTCGCGCTCGGCATCAACGGCATCGTCGGCGTCGGCATTTTCTTCACGCCCTCTTCCATCGCCGCGCTCGCGCCGGGGTGGTCGAGCCTCATCGTCGTCGGTGTCACGGGCCTCGCGCTCGTGCCCGTCGCGCTGGCGGTCTCGACGATGGGCCGCCGCTTCGACGAAGACGGCGGGCCGGTGCTCTATGCGCGAATGGCGTTCGGAGACGCCGCGGGCTTCATCGTCGGCTGGCTCGCGTACACCGCGGCGCTGTTCTCGATGAGCGCGGTCTACACCGGCTTCATGAGCGCGAACCTGCGCGGTGTAGGGCCGTGGGGAGTTCGGCTCGCCGCCATCGGACTGCTCACCGTGCTCACGCTCGTTGCGTCCACTGGCGTTAAGGTCTCCGCGCGCGTGTGGTCCGGCCTGACGGTGCTCAAGCTATTACCGCTTATCGGATTGGCCATCATCGCGATATTTGCCTTTCCGACGGAGTCGCCCAATATCCTGAATTCGCACCCCTCGGTGGATCCCAACCCGGGCGAGACTCACTGGCTGCGCGCGGCACTCACTGCGACGTTCGTCTTTCAGGGCTTCGAGATCGTCCCCGTCGTGGCCGGTCAAGCCAAGGCCTCATCGCGCACGATCCCGATCGCCGTGCTCGGCTCGCTGGGGATCTCGACTGCCATTTATCTCCTGCTGTTCAGGGGACTGATCGTGGGCGTTCACGACGTGGCGCACTCCGGATCTCCGCTCGTGGACATGGCCAAATCCTACGGCGGCACGACGCTCGAGAGGATCGTGAGCATCGGCCTGAACGTCTCTTCACTAGGAATCGCGTTCGGCATGATCGTGACGACACCCCGCTTCCTCTCCGCGCTCGCGCCGAAATCGCGATTCGCCAAAGAGAACGACCGGGGCATCCCCACGCTCGCGTTGCTCACCACTTACGTCGTCGTCGCCGTCATGCTCTTGGGCGGCAACATCGGCGAGCTGCTGATGCTCTCCAGCCTTGGTGTCGTGATGCAATACTTGCTAGTCGCCGTCGCGCTCGCGAAATTCGCCTACAAGCGCGAGCGCGGATTGACGCCGATTCGCGCGTGGTCCGCGATCCCGACCGTCATCGTGGCTCTCGCGTTGATGAACGGCGCAGGCGCTCGCGAGTGGGCCGTTGCGGTGGGCTGCGGAGTCCTCGGCGCGGCCATCTACTTCGGCCAAAAAACCATATTCGCCTAGTGACGACGATTCGCCGTCAACTCTTGATCTGTCGCATCGCCCCGGCGACGTCTGCGAGCGTCCAATGTAGGGTGACCTTGCCTGCGTTGATGGTTTGAATGTTGACGCCCGTGAAGAACACGAGCTTGTTCGTCGCCTTCACACTCGCGAACGCTCCCGTGTGAACGCCCTCGAACCTCCAGCGCCATGCGATGCGGTCTCCATCCACCAGCAGGTCTTCCACGCGCACCGAGACGCCATCGAACGCCGCGCGTAAGCCTCGGGTGCGCTGCCTGAACGTCGCGCTTCCGATCTGGGGCACGCCGCTCGATAGGTCTTTGACGTCTGTCGCGAGCAGCGAGTCCCACGCGCTGTCCGCTCCCGTTGCAACAGCCTTCACCCAGCGCGCCGTGAGCTCTGTGGCCTCATCACGATTCATCGTTCCTCTGATGATTGTCAATGCAACGATATGGGCGCCAAGAGTTGCGCTCAGCTCTCGAGGTTGTCGAAGATCTTCTGCAGTGTTCGGCGTGTGGTGACGAGGTCCTCATTCGGGATGCCTGCGAGCATTCGGTCGACGATGCCCCGCGCCGCAGGGACCAATTTGGGCTTCAGCGCCTTGGCTTCGCGTGTCAGGTACACCATGCGCGCGCGCTTGTCGGTCGGGTGAGCTTCACGCGTCACTAGCCCGCGTGCCTCGAGGGCGTCGATCATCCGGCTCATCGTAGGGCGATCGCGGAACGTGGAGTCGCATAGCTCGTTCTGGGAACGCCCGTCGCGCTCCCACAAACGGACCAGCACGACCCACTGCTCTGGCGTGAGCTCGGTCCCTCTCTCCCTGAACACGCGATAAATCTCGTTCCGGGTTGCCTGGTAGACACGGTGAACCCAAAACGCCAAAGCGTTGTCTAGGACGATACCGTCGCCTTTGAACTGGTCACGCACACCCATTGACATACAACGCCCATCAATGGTTGTCAAAGCAACAAAAAGGTAGGA
>JAYVYD010000030.1:0-34556 GCA_043784605.1 Myxococcales bacterium
GGATTCAGCTCGCGTTCGAGTCCTTCTTTCTCGCCCAAGGCTGGGGACCCATCCGCGCCTTCTGGGACGTCGAAAAGCTCTCCTGCGACCTCCACGAACTCGCACAGCACTTCGGCGACGAGTCGCATCACAACTATCGACTCGACCCAGACCCCGACCCAGACGGTGAGCTCCGCGAGTTCCTCATCGACTTGTTCGAAGACGCAGACCCAGGCGACATCATCCCGCTAGAAGACGAAGAGCGCGTCGCCGCCTGAGCGAGCTCAGTAAGACTGATAAAGCGTCGTGATCTCGTTCGCACTCAATAGGCGATTGTAGACGAGCACGTCGTTCAATAACGCTTTGAGCGGCCACTGAAAAGAATCCGCGGCGCCCACGTCCATGTCAGGCAAGTCCGTCAACGTGCCCGGGACTCCCGCGGCGGTCTGCGCGACATTGGCACCGTTGACGTACAAGATCGCATTGCCCCCAGCGGCAATGGTCCACACGACGTGGATCCATTGATTGACTGGGAACGTGTAGCTCCCGAGGCTCTGATCCGAATACATCCCGGCGTCCCAGAATGCGTGGAGATTGCCGTCAATCAAGAATCGCATGGTGCAGCATGAGTCATAGGGGCCATTGAAGAGTGTTTGGAAGGTGCCAGTTCCTGGCTTGTCGAGCGCCACCCACGCTGCAAACGACGCGCCGCTTCCGCCAATGGGCATAGTGTTGGCGTAGGTCAGGTACGAACCGTTGCCTCCGCCCGTGCCCGTGAAATGCGCGCACGCGCCTAGCTTGCAGTTGTTGGTCACCCAGCTCGAGTTCTTCAGGATTCCATCGCGCTTGTTGATGGACGCATCGGCGGCGGTCGTTCCCTTGTTGTCGTCGAGAGTCCAGCGCACCAAGAGGCCATTGGTGGGAACGCTCGGCGGCACTTTGCAGGTGCGATCGGCGTTCGCGGTGCACGCGGTCTTCAGGTATTGCCCCATTGGACACGCGCCCGAGCACGGAGTGCAGACGCGATCGGAAGTGGAGACACACGCCGCGCTTTGAAACTCGCCGGGCATACAGCCGGCGGAACATGCCGAGCAGGTCGCGTCGGTGCTCCCACCGCAGAGTGTGGCCGAGAACTTATCCGCGGGACACACCGTGCACGCGGAGCACGTCGTGTCCACCGTCGAGTTGCACGCTGCCGACTCGAACTTCCCAAACGGACAGGTCGCGCACGCGGAGCATTGAGTATCGGCAATTGCACTGCACGCACTCGCTTGTACTTGGCCGGTTCCGCACGTGGTGCACGGCGAGCATTGAGTGTCTCCCGTCGAGGTGCACGCGGCCGATTGGAATTTACCTGCCGCGCACGGAGCGCAAGCCGCGCATTGCCTGCCCGATCCCACGAAGCCCAAGTTGCAACTACAGACGGCCACGCCCGTCGATGCAGTACACGTCGCGTGCGAATCGCACCCTGCCGTGTCGCAAGGAGAAGAAGACGACGAGCACGACGCGATGGCCCCGAACGCGGCGAGGGCGAGACCGAGGGCGATGACGCGGTGGCTCATGGGTTCGACATTCTTCTTACGTAACTCGCGTCAAAATCTCAATGGGTGCGATAGCGTCGTCGACCCAATGACCAACGAACGAGCGGCTGCGCGCGCGCTTCTCTGCAAAGTGCCTCAAGTGACCGTCTTCTTCTGGGTCATCAAGGTGCTCTGCACCACCGTGGGCGAGACCGCCTCGGATTTTCTCAACGTCAATATGGGTCTCGGATTGAAGGGCACCGCTGTCGCCGCAGGGATCTGCCTCGCGATCGTGCTCGCTGTGCAGTTTCGCACCAAGCGCTACGTCCCAGCCGTCTATTGGCTCGCGGTAGTGCTCATTAGCGTCTTCGGCACGCTGATGACGGACATTCTGACGGACAGTCTGCATTTCCCTCTGGAGGCGAGCACTGTCATCTTCAGTGCGCTCTTGGGTCTGACGTTCGCCGCTTGGTTCACCAAAGAAGGCACGCTCTCCATTCACTCGATTTTCACCGCTCGGCGCGAGGCGTTCTATTGGTTGGCCATTCTATTCACCTTCGCGTTGGGAACGGCGACTGGAGACTTGATCGCCGAGAAGCTCGGGGTTGGATATCTCCTTACCGGCGTCATCGTCCTCTGCGTCATTGGTGCGGCTGCGCTCGCTAGACGTTTGGGGTTGGACTCGGTGCTCGCGTTTTGGATCGCCTATATCCTGACGCGCCCTCTCGGTGCGTCGCTCGGCGACTATCTCTCTCAATCGCAGACCAACGGTGGATTGGGCCTCGGCGCGACGGTGACCAGTGTCGTCTTCCTCGCCGCGATTCTTGCGGTCGTCGTCTACCTCGCCGTCACTCACAGAGACCTCATCGTCGAACCAGAACCGGCGCAGAAGAGCGGGCGCGGTGCGATCTTGCAGGTGGCGGTCGTCGTGGTCGTGCTGTTGGCGGTGGGCGGAGGCGGTTACGCATTGCGCAGCTCGCAGCTTCAAAGACAAGCTGAAGCGGCCGTCTCTCTGGACCATCCACTCGGCGACTTGTCCGCGTTTCAGACTATCGCAAAAGACATGTTGCCGCTGGTTTGTGCGGGTGACTGGAAGGGCGTCAAGTCCAAAGCCGATGATCTCGAGTCTGCGTGGGACACGGCTCAAGGCAGTATGCGGCCCATGAATCCAGACAAGTGGACATTGATGGATAAAGCCATCGACGACGTCCTCGAGACGACACGCGCTGCCTCGCACACGGTCACGGCGAGCGGCGCCGCCGTGGAGAAGCTCATCGCCGTGATCGACTCGCTCTGACAGTTAGATCGAGACGATTCGCGCGCCCGCGTCCAGTCGGCGAATGTCCTTCGCGTCCGAGGTCACGATTCCATGACCTCTCGCTTTGGCACAAACAACGACTGACGCGTCAATCACGTCCGTTGTGTGGGTAACGCCGCATAGTTGACCGGCCGCGCGTGACTGCTCGTCATCGAGCGACACAATCTCCACGACTCTGGAAGCGAGCAGCCTCGCGAGGCGCGCTTGCCTGCGACCGTCTCGCCATACCTGTCCGATGACCGCGGTCGGAACGGCGAGCCTCTGATTCGTCTCGAGCGCGTGCTGGACGATTGCCGTGAACGTGCGGTCATTCTTCTCGAAGGCGATCAGCGCACCGGCGTCTAGCGTGAGGCCGCTCATCGCCCGGCGACCTTACGTTTCCTTCCGAAGAGCGCTTTATCCGCCTCGGCGCGCTCTTTGGCCGTCAATGGGCCGCCCGTCTCTGCAAGCATTTGCTCGAGGAGCTCCGCCAAGTCGTCGTTCTTGACCTTCTCGGCGATGGCGGACGTGACGTAGGCGCTCATCGAAGCCGCGCGCCCCTTCCGAACCGAGCGGCGGGCTTGCTCCAGGATGGCGCCCGGAATGCTGACCGCGATCTTCTGAGCAGTCATACCGATCATCATACTTTAGAGTCGCGACGGTGCAATCTCGCTCGGCGCTTCTTTGAGGATCTGCTCGACGACGCTCTGCTTGGGAACGAAGCCGTGCTCTTTGACGAGGGTGGATCGTGAGATGCGGTCCATTCGGAACATTCGAGGCGCGCTCTTTTGCACGTCAATCGCTAGCACGTACCAAATAGGCGGCTGCACGTAGATGCCGTGCGGCTCGGCGACTCTGCGAGAGGGCTTGCCGTGTCGATCGCGATAGTCGAATGCGATGGCCACGCCTCGACGAAACGCCTGCTCCACGCTCGAGAGCAGCTCGCTCGTAGGAGCGCCTGCTCCTGCCACCAGCTGGGGTGCCGCGGGTGCGCCGATGATCACGCGTCGCAAGAGAGCGCGGAGCTCTCGCCCACGCTCTTTCGGCACGCTCGAGAGCAGCTTGTCGAGAGCTCCACGCGCCGCGCCTCCCCACGGCAACGCGCTCGCTCTACGCGCCAGAGACGACGCCATCCAGAGAGAGGCGATCTCGTCGAACGACATGTGCACCGCCGTGACCCCGCGATCGCCGAGCAGCCTCACTCCGCCGCCTCGACCCGGTTCGCCCTCGATGGGCACGCCGGTCTCGCGCAGATAGGCGAGATCACGCTTCACGGTTCGGAGACTCGCGCCGACCTCGCGTGCGATGTCGGGGACGGTAAAGCGGTCTCCGCCAGAAAGCAGCTCCCGAACGCGCGCGACCCGGCGGATTTGGCCCATGATCAATGGTGTCATGCGATGACATGGTTGGAAATAGAATGGAGGGTATGAATCGAAAACAAACTCTCGTGGTCGTCGGTCTTGCCTCGGTCGTGGCTGCCTGCGGGTCCGACCCGCAATCTCCTCTCTTCGCACCGGACGCCGTGGCGCCCGATGCCGCGTCCGAGCCGGATGTGCGATCGGGTGTGGACGCCGGTGATTCGGCCGTCCTCGACGCGCCGGGCGCCATCGACGCGGGCCCCGCCTTCCAATGCGCCGCCGGGTCTCTGCTGTGCACTACCTTCGAGGGCGTCGCGACGCCCGGCGCAGGGTGGGCGCAAGCGTTCGGGCAACACGGCGTCAATGCGCTCGACACGTCCGCGTTCACGTCTCCTTCGCACTCGTACGTCTCATCCACCTTTGCAGACGGAACCCTCGCGAAGGCGGTGCTCTCATTCACCGATACGAGCAGCTCGTATTCGACGATGTCCGCACGCTTCATGGTGCGTATCCATCAATTGGGCGAGCCCGTTGCCATATTGCAATTGAGCTATGTGGGCTTCAATACGATCGACTCCGTGGCGCTGCTCACGGACGGCTTCGAGCTGTACTTGGTGAGTGGTGCCCTCAATCAGCCCGTCTATCCGATTGCCATGGATACCTGGACGGAGGTGCGCGTGGATCTCCGTCCGGGGCTCGACGTGACCGTGGTCGTCAATGGCAACTTTACGAAGACGTTCACGCCTGTCTTGAATTCGGCGTTCGTGCCTTCTCACACTTATGTGCTTGGTGTTCAGTCGCCGGGCAAAGGCGTGGACGTCGTTCAATTCGACGATGTGCTTCTTCGCGGACTCCCATGACTATCGACTCTGCCCTCCGCGGCACTCTGGCGGAGTCAAAGCGCATTGTGACGATGTCGGGCCCCACGTCCGGCGAAGCCCCACATAGCCTTTGGAGGGTAGCGGCCAGCGGAGTAGGTCGCATGGGTGAGAGCCGACGATCTCCCACTCGGCGAGGTCGATGAGCATCTGACAGGCGTCACCGAGCATTGCGCGACCCTTCGCCGCGTCCAGCGGGTCTTCTGTGAGGTAAGACAACGCAATGTCTCTCAGGACCAGCGCTTGGACGACCTCGTCGAACATGTTCTCGTCGGCCAATCGCAGCCCGTATTGACGATAGTCTTCGGGGGCCGTCGTCCACGAGATTCGATATTCGACCTATCCCTTGAACGGATCATGCGACCCCAAGCACGCGGCGCGAGTCTCCGGTGTGATGCCGCTCCAGGTAGCCGCCTCTCGGAGAGCCATCGCGCACGGTGGAGAGAGCTCGACCGGGAAGTGGCGGCACTTCGCCGACTCTGGACAATAGGGTGCTGATTTCGTGCCGCTCTTCTGTGGCGCGATCGAACCGGCCGCAACGCCCGATGGTGCGGGAGGTTGCACAGCCGCGACGCGCGGTGCCGGCTTGGATGGGGCCGCGCACGCGAACGACAAAGCAAGAACCGCTAATCGCCAGACGAGGGAACCGCGCGTGTGACCATGGACACGTGCGCTGCTCCGACCTTGGGCGTCCACTCGAAGATGAAATCAGCCATTGGGGCGAAAGAAGAACTCGAAGCCTCGCTCTCGGAGAACGAGCAATCTCGCGAGGTCGCGAACGTAGTCTTCGTTTTCGCGCAAGGTCTTGAGGAGTTTCTGCAGGCCTTCGACATCGATCTTTGAAGGGACGATTTTGTGCTGATTGAAGTCCCATGGGTCCGTGATTCCAAGACACTTTGCGAACTCTCGGCTGGTGCCTGAGCCTTCGACGATCCCAAACGGCTCGGTCGGGACCGTGGTCCCATTCCTTGTGGTTTTGAATACGTCGATCGGGTACCCCAATGAGTCGGCCACTTCCGCGCAGAAGGGTCCAATTGCAACGATCTCTGCGAACATGCCCAGCGGGGCCTCCTGGTAGCTGGATCGCTCAGCCAACGAGCTGACCCGTAGCGTTTCGTCTCTTGTTTGCTGAGCTGAGGGCGCTGGTCACCCAATGGGCAAATCTGGCGAACGCGACGGTCGCGAAACCGTGCGACAGCACTGACGTCAATGGGGGCGTCGAATGGTCGTAATAGGTCCAACACTCGCGCGTCGTTCCCCAATACTCGAGCAGATAGCCCAAGATCGAGCCGGCGCCGAAGCGCGCCAGGTCGTCTCTCGTCGCGTGGGTCGTGCTCACCACGATGGCTACGAACGCGAACGCCAACCACGTCCAAGGACTGCTCCAAGCGGGCCGCGTCCAATTGATCAATAGCGCGCAGAACACCGCGAGAGACGCGACCTCCGCGCGACGCGCTGTCTTCGGGCCGAGCCGTTTGATGCCTCTGCCTACGACGAACGAGATGCGCTCGGTCGCGATCGCCGCGAACGGCCATGCGGGCAAGATGAAGAGCGGCGGCTCCTCGTGCGTGAAGTAGGTCCAGAGGCCCGAGCGCGTGCCCCAAGTCTCGATGATCGCGCCGCCGCCGAACGCGACGAGCGCGAGCGTGACATCCCTCTTGATGTTCACGCGCCAGGCGCCGAGCCCGACCATGAGGACCCAGGAGAAGACGAGCAGTCCGTCGAAGTCCTCCCAGCGCAATGAGATGTAGCGACGCCAAATGACGAACGCGGCAGTGGCGACCGCGAGCGCGATCCCCCATACCGCGCCGCTCTTTTTGTCGTAGCCGCTCACTCCGCGAGCATAGCGCAGGAGTGAGAGTGTCATCCCGAGGAGCTGAGCGACGAAGGATCCCCGAGGATCGCGAGCTGCGTTCTGGCGAAGCGTCGCTGAATGCAGGATACTCGCGCCTGTTCTCACGTTGCCCCAGAGGGGTCCTTCGTCGCTCAGCTCCTCTGGATGACAGTCGGTGGGCCGAGCGTTTAGTCATCTCATGCGCCTATTTTCACGTGTCGCCATTTGCATCGGGATCGTCGGCACTGCCGCGGGGACGCTCGCTTGGCAGAAAAATGCGCGGTTTCCCGACGCGTTGCTCCTCCCCGGAGTGCGCGTGGATGGTGAGGCGGTGCGCGCGGAGAACGTGGACGCCGTGGTGCACGAGCACGTGCAGCAGCTTCTGTCGCGGACCGTTCTATTGACCGTCCTTGGCGAGTCGAAGCCGGTGAAGACCGCGTCGCTCGCGGAGCTCGGAGTCACCGTGAACGAGGCGCGCGCGGTGGCGCTCGCGAAGTCGTATGGGCACACGGGCGATCCGCTCGGCGATATGGAAGCCGCGGAGAAGGCTAAAAACGGTCTGATCGACGTTCCGCTCGAGACGAGCGTGGACGCCTCCAAGGTCATTGCGATGCTCGCGCCGCTGAAGGACGAACTGGACACGACGCCCGCATCCGCGCGACTCGACCTGGACAACCGCACCATCATCCCCGAGAAGAACGGCCGCTCGCTCGATCCGTGGGGGACCGTCATCGGTGTGCAGCGCGCTGCGGTCGACCCGACAATCACGTCGATCCTCATCCCCGCGACGAGCTTTCCGCCGCGTGTGTCCAAGGAGGTCGTCGCGTCGATCGACGTGCACGCGGTGCTGGCCGAGTTCGAGACGTACTTCTCGCGCTCCGGCGACCAAGCGCGACGTGGCCAAAACATCGATAACGCGGCGCACAAGCTGGACGGCGTCGTCATCAGCCCCGGTGAGGTGCTGAGCTTCAATGCGGTCGTGGGCGATCGCAGCGAAGAGAACGGGTTCCAAAAGAGCTGGGAGATCTTCAAGGGCGAGATGGTGGAGGGCGTGGGCGGAGGCACTTGCCAAGTCGCCTCGACATTGCACGCGGCGGCCTTTTTTGGCGGGCTCGACGTGATCGAACGCCTCCCGCACTCGAGGCCGAGCGCGTACATCCCGATGGGTCTGGACTCGACCGTCGTGTACCCGGCTGTCGACCTCAAGCTGCGCAACGTGCACGCGTTCCCGATCGTGCTGCACGCCAAGACGGAGGGGAACAAGCTCAAGATCCAGCTGCTCGGCGCGTCCAAGCCCGTGAAGGTCAGCTTCGCGCGAGAAGTGGAGAAGACCATCCCATGGTCGCGCAAGGTCGAGGAGGACGAGCGCCTCCTCGGCAACAAGGTGATCGTCAAACAGCACGGGATCCGCGGCTATCGGATCAAGCGCACGCGGACCGAGGTCTTCCCGGACGGCTCCTTCAAGAAGGAGTCCACGACCGACTACTACCCGCCCACCACCGAGATCTACGAGGTGCCGGTCGGATTCGACGTGGCCCTGTTGCCACCGCTGCCCGAGCCGCCAACGGAGGACGACTCGACCGCCACGCCGGCTCCGGTCGCCTGCACCGGCGATTGTAAGCATGCTGACAATCCGGGGAGCGACGTTACCTACGTAGATGCGCCGGGAACGCACACGCCGGTCGCTGCGCAGACGGATCCCGCAAAAACGCTGACTCTCACGCGTTAGCTGCTGTACCGTTCCCGCAAGTACGGATGGTCAAGCGGAAGGTATCGCTAGGTGGCGAAGGCCCGCGTCGCGCCGATGGCGTTGCGGCCAGCCCCTCGAACGAGGTCGTCGAGCTGTTCTTCAACACGGGGGTGATCTTCCACACCGTGCCGCTGGACGGAGGCCTGCCCGACGTCGTGAGCGGCTTCGTGATGATGAAGGACGCCACGAACAACGTGAGCGTGCGGCGCGCGAACGCGGGCGAAGAGCCGGACGTCGAGATCTCCGCCGTCGAGCACCTCGCAGAGCTCTCGCACAAGTGGCTGCCGGTGCCGTACCAGCTCTCGTGCCCGCACGCGGTGCAGATCTACCTCGCGCCGGACGAGCGCGACCCGAACGTGATGCGCGCCATCTTGGCGATCGACACGCTCGAGCGCGCGGGCGCACAAGGTCGCTGGCTGGACGCGGCGGTGGACGCGGGCCGACCGTTTCGCGCGCTGGACAAAAACGAAACGAGCGCGTTCCTCGATCACCCCGAGACGCGTGAGCTGCTGCGACGATGGGAGCGCCGCGGCGTGGAGAAGGCCGCGTTCAAGCTCGCGGCTCTTCTCGATACGCTCTCGCCTCTGCTGCCTCGCTTGCGCTTCTCGCGCGTGGAGGACCACGCGACCGTTCCCGTGTCGCTCGTGCTCGATTTTGGAAACTCGCGATCCACCGGAGTGCTCATCGAGGCCCGTGAAAAAGGGCTGTTCGCGATACCGCTCGAGATGCGCGCTTCGTCCAACCCGTTCTCGACGAACGACGAAACGTTCGACTCGCGCGTGACGTTCTTGCCGAGCCCGTTCGATCGCTCGGTGTATCCGGTCGCCGCGGGAGACTCGTTCGCGCTGCCGTCGATCGTGAAGATGGGGCGCGAGGCGCTCGATCGTGCGCTCGAGACTCCGCATCGCTACTCGTGCACGCTCTCGGGACCCAAACGCTACCTCTGGGAGAGCCGCCTCGCCGACGAGCGCTGGCACTTCGCCGTGCCGATCGATCCTTCCGGCGGCGGACCCGGCGAGCACAAACCGATTTTCGGACGCTTGCTCAAGTACATCGTCGAAGATCAGGGAGGCCTCGCGCTGCGTGAGGACGGACCGAGCGCGCCCGCGGATGGTCGCTACGCGATGCGCACGATGATGCTCTTTGCGATGGTCGAGATCGTGAGCCAGGCGTACGCACAGATCAACGGCTACAAGTACCGCCAATTTCAGGGCAAAGAAGGCAATCCGCGCGTCCTTTCGCACGTCGCCGTCACCTATCCGTCCGCGATGCGTGGAGAGGAGAAGCAGGTCTACGAGGCGCTCGTGCGAAACGCGATCTCCCTCACTTCGTACATGCTCAATATCCCGCGCGAGCGACAGCCGAACTTCAACGCGCAGCTCGGCACGTACGAGCCGTTCTTGTTCGTCGATGAGGCGCTCGCGGCGCAGATGGTGTTCGTCTACCAGTCCGTCGCGCACGACTTCGCGGGCTCGTTCGAGGAGCTCGTCGCCGTGTATGGCCGCAAGGATCAGGGCGGCGCGGGCGAGACACTGCGGGTTGCCTCGATCGACGTGGGCGGAGGGACGAGCGACGTGATGATCGCCGAGTACACCGACAAGCAGCCAGGCACCGGCACCTCGCTCGGCATCACCAAGCTGTTCCAAGACGGCGTGTCGGTCGCGGGGGACGAGGTGTGTCGCGCGATCGTCGAGGACATCGTGATGGCGCAGATCCTCACGCAGCTCCCGACGCCTTCGTCGCGCGCCAAGCTCGCGCACCTGTTCGGCGAGGGAGACGGCGGTCACGGCGCCACGTGGCGAACGCTGCGCGCCAAGCTCGTGCCGTACTTCTGGCTGCCGCTCGCGCGCTGCTACTGGTCGCTCGCGGAGGGCTTCGAGCCCGCCGATCACAGCCCAGACAAGCTGTATCGACCCCAAGAGGTGTTCGCGCTGTTCGCGCAGTTCGCGTGGTCCGCGGCCGTAGTGCAGGAGGCCGACAAATTCCTCGCGAGCGTGGTGCCGGAGTTCCCCGGTCTCTCGAACGTGTTCCTCCGCCTCGATCGCGTCGCCGTGGATCAAGCGGCGATGAGCGTCCTGCGTGAACCGCTTCGTCGGTACGCGGACATCATCGCGCAGTTCGACGTCGACCTCCTCGTGCTCGCGGGCCGCACAAGCGCGCTCAAATGCGTCAAGGACATCTTCGTCTCGGAGATGGCCGTGAGCCCGGCGCGCATCAAGACCATGAGCAACTATGCCGTCGGCGAGTGGTACCCGAGCAAGTGGCAAGATGGCGGCAAGATCCGCGATCCGAAATCCACCGTGACGGCCGGAGCTGCCGTGCTTCACCTCGCGAGCAAGAATCGCTTGCCGGGCTTCGTGCTCGACCACATCACCGAGGCGCCCCACACGCCGATCTATGGGTTGTACCAAGACACCGAGCCGCATATCGCGCGGCAAAACGAGCTCTTCAAGGACGGCAAGACGAGCCCCTCGTTCATGTACACGAGCGGCATGATCGTGGGCTTCCGCAACGTGGACTCCGAAGAGATGGACGGCTCGCCGCTCTTCGAGGTGCGCCCCGCGACGGACGCGGTGAACGCCGCGCTGCTCGAGGACCGCGTGAGCCTGAAGTTCACGCTCGGCGACAAAGGGGAGATCGGGATCGCCGAGGTCACCTCGCAGCGCCAGGTCTACTCGTTCGGTCCGGACGACTTCGTGCTGGCGCTCAAGACCATCACGACAGACCGCTACTGGCTCGACAGCGGGGTGCTCAAAGGCGCCGCGCGATACGTGTAATATGCACTTATAGGTTGGTAGGGGCGCGCGTGGCGACTACACTCGCTGCATGAGATCGAGCTTGTCGCTTTGGGCGTCTGCACTCGTCGGCACGTTCGTGATGGGCGGGATCGCGTGTGTGGGGTCGAGTTCCACTGCGCCGCCTGCAGGCGCGCCGAACTGCAACGACTATTGCACTCAAATCCTGAACAACTGCAAACCCGCCGATGATGGGTTCAACAACCAGGTCTACAAAGACCAAGCGACGTGCCTGGCCATCTGCGTGAAGATGACGCCCGGCGTGGTCGGCGACAAAACGCACGACACGCTCGCGTGCAGGCTGGGCAACCTCTCGAACCTCGACGATGTCGGCGCGCACCCGCCGGCCGAGCGACACACGATCTGCTTGGAGTCAGCCATCCTCGGCTGCGGAGCTAGTCTCTGCGAGAGCTTCTGCACGTTCGACGAGAAGGTGTGCCCGGGTTCGCTGAATCCGTATGCGAGCCACGCGGATTGCTTGACCACGTGCAAGTCGTTCGACCCGACCTTCACGGGACCCTTCGTGGGCGCGAGCGGCAACAACCTGCAGTGCCGCGCGTACCACATGGAGAACGCCGTCGCGTCTCCCACCGCACAGGCAACGCACTGCCCACACACCGGCGCGGGTCAGCCCAACTTCGGCACCGCGCTCTGCAACAGCGGCTCACCCGACGCGGGCGCGGACGCGGCGGAAGACGCCAAGACGGACTAAATCGGATTTCACCGCCTCACAGACGTATCTCCCGCGCGCCTCACCCCTCGTGATCTTGCGATCCCCAACAAGCGGAGAGTGCGACAGCTACCGATTGCCCCTCTCCCATTTTGGGAGACGGACGCGAGTTACGCGAGAATCGCACGCAGGTGAGGGATGCCAAGACGGACTAGAGGAGGCTGCAACGCTTGTGAAATGCGTTCTAGTGAGGCGTCGGCGGCGGGTCCGTGAGGTCGCCGTGAACGATCACGCGCGTGCCTGGGTTCGCGTTGGTCGCGCGCACGCCGTGCCATCCGTCGGGTAGCCGTGGGCCCACCCAGGCGAACAAATTCTTCGCGTCGAACGGCGTGAGATTCACGCAGCCGTGACTGCGCTGGTGACCGAACGCGGAGTGCCAGAACGCGCCGTGCAGAGCGATTCCGCCGTGAAAATACATGATCCACGGGACGTCTTGGATCGAGTACGTGCCGTCGCCCGCGCTGTCGTCGTCCATCGTCGCGGCGACGTGCTTCTCGCGGATCGTGAAGTCGCCCTTCACGGTGTGGTGATCCTTGGTCTTGTCCTCGTTGTCTTTTCCGCTCGACAAGATTGTCGCGTAGACGGGCTTGTCGCCTTCGAACGCGACGAGTGATTGCCGCTTGAGGTTCACGTCGATCCATTTGTCGCCGGGCAGGAGGTCCTTCGGGAGAGGGCCAGGCTCGGTGATCGTCCCGTCGATCTCACGCAGCCACCATCCGTCGGCGGTCTCGAAGTACTTCTTGTACTCGACCTCCACTTTGTTTCCCGTGAGTTGCACGATGCTGAAGCGATCGACGTGCTCGGTGCGCTTCACCTTCTTCTTGTCCGCGTCGTAGCCGTATTTCCAGGCCTTGGGCAGCGTCACCCAGCCGAGCGGGAGCTTGCGCGTCTCTGTGGGGCTCGCGAGGTTCACGCCTTCGAACTCGGTCACCGACGTGTGCACGAGGATGTCCTCCATCGGCACGTAGAGCCCGCTCGTCGTCTGCCAGAATTTGTTCCACTTGCGCTTCTCTTCGTGGTCGAGCGAGATGTAAAAGCCCTTCACCATCCGCATCGCGACGATGTCGTTGCCCTTGTCCATCAAGTCGTCGAGGCTGACGTTCGGCTTCTGTCCGCCGTGATCCTGGACGTACCAAGGGATCTCGCCGTTCTCGTCCTTCGCCTCTTCTTGCTTCTTCGCGAGATCTCCGGGCCTGGTCTTGCCGACCATCAAGCCCTTCTCCTTCTCGTCTTTCTGCGCGGGCTTGGGCAAGCGGCGGTACATGGGAGCGCCGTTGACGAGGTTCATTCCGTATTTGTACGGCAGCGGTCCATCCGTGAGCGGAGGCGCTGGGGCTCCTTGGAGCTCGGGGTCGACGGGGTCCTTCGTAAGGAACTTCCCGCACACGAAACCGCCCGCGAGGAGTTCGTACCAACCCTCGTGGCAGTTCGGCTTCTTGATCGGGTCGGGCTTGATCGCGATGTGCGCTCCCTTGCGGAGGTAGCCGAGTCGAACGACGATCTTGCGCTCGTCGGCGGCGCGATCCGGATCCTTCGCGGGCCACTCGGTGTCGCTGAAGATCGGCGAGGGGGAGTGGATGACGTACACCTGCGGCGCGTCCGGTGGAGACGTCATCGCGTCAGCCAACGGACCCGAGACGGCGGGCTCCGCGTCTAGGTCCGTCTGCGCAACCGCATCGACGGTTCCGGGTATGGGGTCGTGATGACAAGCGGCGAGAGACGCGAGGAGCGCGAGGCTCGTCGATCTCAGCCGATTGCACTTCATGCCACGCGAGTACGCCACACCCGAGCCTGCGGCAAGATTTCCGACGTAGCACGCGGTCGGCTTTTGGTTTACAGTGTCAACCATGAAAATCCCGTCCAAAGGGATCGCAAAGACCCCATTGCTCGCTTCGCTCGATGTCGCGCGCGCCAACGACGCAGACTGGCGAAACGGCCGCACGTTCAGTCTCGTCTATTGGGCGGGCGATGATGTGCTCGAGGTCTTGCATGACGCGTTCATGAAATACTTCTCCGAGAACGCTCTCAACCCGCTTGCGTTTCCGAGCTTGAAGCGGTTCGAGTCCGAGGTCGTCGCTATGGCGGGCAACCTGCTTGGGCACCCGAGCGTCGCCGGGTCCATGACCAGCGGCGGCAGTGAGAGCATCTTGATGGCGGTCAAGACTGCGCGGGATTGGGCGCGCGCCAATCGCCCAAACATCAAGGAGCCCGAGATGGTGCTCCCGCTCAGCGTGCACCCCGCATTTCAGAAGGCCGCGCACTACCTCGGCGTGAAGCCCGTCCACACGCCGACCGACGCCGCGTTTCGCGCCGACACGAGCGCGATGAAGTCCGCGATCACGGACAACACCATCTTGCTCGTGGGCTCGGCGCCGGCGTACCCGCAGGGCGTGGTCGATCCGATCGGCGAGATCGCGCAGCTCGCACAAGAGCGAGAGATCCTCTGCCACGTGGACGCGTGCGTGGGTGGCTTCATGCTGCCGTGGGTCAAGAAGCTCGGCTACCCGGTACCGGACTTCGACTTCTCCGTGCCGGGCGTCACGAGCATGTCCGCGGACCTCCACAAATACGCGTTCGCCGCGAAGGGCGCGTCGTGCGTGCTCTATCGATCGCGTGAGCTGCGCCGCCACCAATACGTCACGTACGCGGACTGGCCCGGCGGGTTGTATGGCTCGCCATCAGCGGCCGGGACTCGCCCAGGAGGGCCGATCGCGGCGGCGTGGGCCGTGCTCCAACACCTCGGCGAGGATGGCTACTTGCGCATCGCCAAGCAATCTTTGGAGACCGCGCGCGCCCTGATGGATGGCATTCGCGCGATCCCCGAGCTTCGCGTGATGGGCGAGCCGACGATGTCGATCTTCGCGTTCGACTCGGCGACGCTGGACGTCTACGCCCTCGCGGACGCGATGGACCGGCGAGGGTGGCGCCTCGATCGCCAGCAACAACCTCCGTCGTTGCACATGATGATCACGCCCGCGCACGCGCCGCACGTCGCCACGATCCTGGCCAACCTCGAACAGTCCGTCGCCGAAGTGCGCGGATCAACCGCAGCGAACGCCGGCTCTGCCGCGATGTACGGGATGTTGGGCGCGCTCCCCGATCGATCTCAGGTCAACGACTTCATCCTCGAGTTCATGGATAGCTTGGACGCTAAGGGCTCGTGATCGAACCGGTGAGTACCGTCACCTTGTCGTCTCTGTAGATCGCCTCGATTTCAGGGCGGTTGGAGAGCGCGTTGGCGAGCTCCGCGTGGCGCCTCGAGAGGACGAACACGTCTGCGCCCTCGCACGATTTCGCCCAGTCGTCCTTGACGAACAACAGGCGGCGCATGCGTCGCGCGCGCTCCGTCCCCAGCACCTCGAAGCGCACGTCGAACGCGACGTGCCCTCGGAGCTGCGGCTCCTTCCACATGAGCCAATCGGCGAGCGTGTCGGAGGCGATCACCGTTGCGCGATTGGGCGTCGCGCGCTCGATCGCGCCGAGCGCCTCGTTCGGAAAATCGGACTCGAGCGCTGAGCTCGTCGTAGTCGCGAAGCGCACGAGCCCCGCGAACGCGAGCGCTCCGAAGATCGGAACGAGCGCTTTGTACGGCGCGCCTCCGCCACGCTCGACGAGGCTTGGAAATGCCACGTCGAGGAGCGACGGGAGCAACATGGCGGACGCGAGCGCGAGCCAAAGGATGTTGCGGCTCGAGATCGCCGACGTGATCGTCAAGAACACGAGCACGCCCCCGACGAACGGCGTCAGCGACTTGCGCGCGCGCCACAGCACGAGCGCCAACAACGGCAAAAACACGAAGAAGAGCGGCTCGCGCGACAGACTCGGCGTGGCCCACTCCGTGATGATCTCGCGCCCGGGGAACGTGAGGAGATCACGGTAGTAGAAGAACACGCGCGGCCCGTACGCGGAGGCGAACGGAGAGAGCGCGGCGCACACGCCGAAGGAGAGCCCGCGAAGCGCGCGTCGAGGCTCACCCAAACCGGCAAGCTGGAGCATGCCCCGCAGGCCGACGACGATCGCGCCGAGCAGCACACCCCCGTGGAGGTTCGCCCAGACGATCAAGACGGGCCAGACGAAGTGCGTGCGACGCGATGGCTTCTCGACGTCTCGCGCGAGCAGCACGATGACGAGCGCGAACGCGAGCTGCGAGAAGCTCTGCGCGCGCGCCGACGTGTTGGCGCTTGCGAGCCCGATCGCCACGAGCCCCGCGAGGAGCACGGAGAAGGGTGCGGCGCGGCGCGCGGCGAACCCTATGATGATCGCGAACGCGCCCGTCAACAGGGCCACGTGCAACAGCAGCACTGCGTGCAGACCGCCGACGCCGTGAACCGCGTAGAAAGCGAGCTGCGCTCCCCACTGTTGATCGATCCACGGAGTCTGGTCGGTCCAGTACGTCAGCCTGTCGACCGTGGGGAGACCGGAGTTGGCGACCTCGCGTCCTGCGAGCAGCGTGAGGTAGGTGTCTTGTCCGACGAGCGTGTGAGCTCCCCAGCAGAGCAGCGCTGGCCACGCGAGCGCCGGTGCCCAACGAGGAGAGGTCCAGTTCACAGGACCTCGAGTACGATCTTGCCGAACACTTCTCGCGCCTCGAGCGCGCGGTGAGCCTCTCGAGCCTCCCAGAGCGGCAGCACGCGATCGACGATCGGCCGTAATTTACCGGCTTTGACGTGCTCGAGGATCGTGAAGAGATCGCCCTTCTGCCCCATCGTCGAGCCGAGAATCTCGACCTGACGAAAGAAGATCTGGCGCAGATCGATCTCGGGCTTGAAGCCTGCCGTTGCGCCGCACGTCACGACGCGTCCGCCCCAGCGCGTCGCGAGCACGCTCTTGCTGAAGACCTCTCCGCCGACGTGCTCGACGACCACGTCGACGCCGCGCTTGTTGGTGATGCGCTTGCACTCGGCGACGAAGTCTTGCGTCGTGTAGTTGATGACGTGGTCGGCGCCGAGCGCCTTCGCGCGCTCCGCCTTGGCGTCGGTTCCCGTGGTCGCGATCACGTGGGCGCCGAGCATCTTCGCGATCTGAATCGCCGCGCTCGAGACGCCACTGCCGGCTGCTTGAATGAGCACGGTCTGACCCGCGCGGAGATCGGCCTTGCGCGTGAGCATCTGCCACGCGGTGAGGAACACGAGCGGGATCGCCGCCGCGTGCGTCCAAGGGAGATCGCCGGGGTACGGGAGCAAGTTCGTGTCGGGCACGTTGATGTGGCGCGCGTAGCCGCCTTGCGCGCCTTCGCCCAAGATCGTGTACTTTGCACACAAGTTGTCTTGGCCCTTCAAGCAGCGCTCGCACACGCCGCACGACACGCCCGGGTTCAAGACGACACGCTGTCCGACGACTGCGTTGCGCGCGCCTTCACCGACGGCCTCGACCTCGCCCGCGATGTCCGAGCCGAGGCGGTAGGGCCACTCGTACTTCACGTGCGGCAGACCGCGGCGCGTCCACAGATCGAGGTGATTGAGCGCCACCGCGCGAACGCGAACGCGCACCTCGCGCGGACCCGGCTCTGGCAGCTCGACGGACATTCGCTCCAGCACATCGAGCCCGCCGGTCTTCATCATCGCCATCGCTTCGGTCTGCATCGCGCTCTATCTCCCGATCCATTGCGACTGGCGAAGCCAATCCGCTTAGTTGTTGTTGTGCGCCGTAGGCGTCAACAATGTCTCGAGGCGCGGCACGATGTCGTCGACGGCGCCCTCGCCCTTGATCGAGCCTGAAATCCCCTGTCCCGACCAGCGGCCGTCTTCGTTCGGCACGCCGAAGAACGGGATGTAGCCGGGCGCGTAGCCGGCCATGCCGAGCCGGACGCCGTCGCGATCGAGATCGAACTCGACGAGCGTGAGATCGGAGAACTTCGCGTCGAGCGTCCCGGCTTCGGCCGCTCTGTGAAAGCGCTGGCACGGCTCGCACCAGACCGCGCCGATGTAGACGAGCAGCGCACGGTTCTGCGCTCTCGCCTTCGCCATCTCCGCGTGCACGAACGACGGAACGTCATCCGCGGGCGCGTGGACGATCAGCAGCTTCTTGGGCGAAGCGGGCTTGTCGGACTTCGCAACATCCACGGGCTCGGACTTACCGCAGGCGACGAGCGCCAGTGACATGACGACGGCATAGACGCGCAGCACGCCGCGATCAGAGCCGTGCGCGAGGCATGGGTCAAGGCTTAGTGTACGCTCGCCCGCGATGCGTACGCTTGTCTCGGTGCCCGAGCACGTCGTCGATCCGCGGACGGGAGCGGTGTCGTTCGGTTCGTTCAAGGGCGGCTTTCCGTGCGTCGATCTAAGGAAGACGGCGGGGCCACTGCTGCGCGCGTTCGCTCGCAAGCGCTGGCTCTATGTCTTCATCGCGAAGCACCCTATCGCGGTGGCCGCGTGCGTCGTGGACCTCGGCTACTCGGCGACGGCGTTCGCGTTTGCCTACGACACCGATCAGAGGCGCATGTTGGCAGACGTCTCCTCGCTCGGCCTCCGCGCGCGCATCTCGGACACGGCGCAAGAGGGCTGCTTTGCGACGTTCCGCTCGCGATCGCTCGGCATCTCGATCCGGCGAGAATTAGGCTCGCCGAGCTACTCGATCCTTGTCGAACACAAGGAGCTCGCCGTGCACGCGGCCATGGACACGACGAACGCTCCGCCTTCGCTCAGCGCTGTGGCCGAGGTCGGCCGTGGACGCATCTCCACGACTGAGAAGCGAGCGCTGTTGTCGTGCACGGGAGAGCTCCGCGCGGGCAAGGAGACGCGGTCGCTCGACGGCGCTCTCGGCGCGTATGACTACACGCACGGTGTGTTGCCGCGACGCACGCGGTGGAACTGGGCGTTCCTCTCTTGCATGGACGACCGCGGCGAACCCATCGCGCTCAACTTGGTCGAGGGCTTCATGGGCGAGCCCGAGTGCGCCGCGTTCACCAAGGACGGCGTCTTCCCGCTCGGGGAGGGACGCTTTCAATTCGACGCCGAGCGCCCGCTCTCTCCATGGGGCGTGGAGACGCGTGACAAGACGTCCTCGCTCCAGTTCTCTCCAGGAGCTGCGCACCAAGAGAAGAAGAACCTTGGGCTCGTGCGATCGCGCTTCATTCAGCCCGTTGGCACGTTCTCCGGTACCATCGCGCTCGGCTCGCGTGTCGCGCGCGTGACGCACGGTCTCGGTGTGGTGGAGGATCAGGACGTGCTGTGGTGAAGGACGAGCTGCTCGGCGGAATCCTCGACGCGCTCGTGGCGAACACGGAGCACGACCACCTGCGCGCGGAGATCGATCGTCGGCTCGGCGCGTCGAAGGTCCCTGTGAATACAGTCGCAAAGACGCCTTCTCACACCAGCGATCAAGTCCTGCATCGCATCGTGCTTTCGGACATCCTCGACGAGGGCATCCTCGGCGCACGCCCGCAAGACAAGGCGTTTCCGCTGCGTATGCTCTTCGCGGATCTGGGCGACGCTCTTGTGAAGGCGGAGCCCCCCGCGCTTGCCGATGCGTCCTTCGCGCTCGCGTCGGCGCTGAACTTCTACTTCCGCGCCACGCTGGACGAAGAGGCTCGTGTCTCCGTGGGGATCGCGATCAGTAAGCTGTATTATGCATTCGTCGCGATGGTGCAGAAAGAGACCCGCGAGGTGCAGGCGACGTCTCCGCTGCTCGCCGCGTTGCTGAGCGGGGAGCTCGAGCGAACCAAGCTCGAGTCCGTCGATCACCAGCGCAGCTTCGACGGCACGCTGCACGACCGCGAGGCCGGTAGCGGCGCGTCTCCGACGATCGTGGCGCCCCAGAGCTTCCTCTGCCGAGTGACCGCCAGCGGCGTGGTACGCTCGCGCGCGTTGGTGCGGACTTGAGCGACCCCAAAGCGACCTGGCTCCCGAACCTCGTTGGCGGGATCTCGATCTGGAAGCTGGCGCAGGATCTCAACGCCGCGCGACTCTTCGACGGCCGGCTACTCGTACCCGAGACCGAGGGCTCCGACTGCTTGCCCGTGAAAGTCACGTGGGACCTTAAGGACGTGCTCCCGCTCCCAGAGGCTCGCGGCAAGCACGCGGCCGAGGTCGAGCAAGGCCTGAAAGATTTCGGCGCGTGCCTCGAGCGCGTGGCCAAGGAGTTCGGCGACGAGAAGAGCGGCTATCACAAATTCAAAGAGGCGCTGACCATGCCGGGCGGGCTCGGCGGCATCACCGAAGGCGAGAGCTACTTCTACGATCCGAAATCGAAGAAGGTCGTCGTCATCAACTGGGGAGCGTCCCCGCGCGCGATCGCCGGACAAGAGGTCCACGTCTTCGGCTGGGTAGACTGGGCGAGCCTCGCCGCCGCGGGTGCCGCAGGTGCTGTCACGGCGAGCACGACGAAATCGAAAGACGCCAGCAAGCCAGAAGAGAAGAAAGAAGAAGAGAAGAAGAAGAAGGACGACAAGCCCGGGCCGCTGTTGTGGGGCCGCCCGCTCTGGCAATGGGCGCTCGCCGCGCTGCTCGCGCTCGTCCTCGTGTTGGTCGTCTTGTTCTTGCTGCGCTCGTGCGACAAGGGCGCAGTCACGAAGGACGCGAGCGTCGAGGGCGCTACGTTCGCGGACGGCGCGCCGTTACCCGATGGTGCGACTCTCTTGGCGGACGGCGGACTCTTGCTCGCGGACGGCGCAGTCGTTCCGTTCGGTGGAGACGGCGGAGACGCGAGCGCGGACGCGATGGTTGATGGGTCAACGGATGGCGCGACGGGAGACGGCGGTCCGAAAGACGCTTCGAGCGATGCGCGCAAAGACGGCGGACTCAAGCGCAGGCTCAAAGACGGCGGGATCGTGATCATCGACGATAGCGACGGCGACCCGATCATCATCAAGGGGGGCGGCCCAGGCGGCGGCTTCATCATCCTCGGCTCGGACGGCAAGCCGAAGCAGCTCCCGCACCGCACGGACTTCCAACCCGACGCCGTCAAGTGGCGCATCGCAGAAGGCGTGGAGTTCTTGCACCCGGGCTCACCCGCCGACGGCGCGGGCACCACGTTCACGACGGTCCTCAGGCGCGACGCGTCGTTCGATGACGTGCGCGTCGAGTGGCAAGACAAATCCGGCGACTGGCACACCTTCTGAGCGAGCGATGACCGAGTCCATCCACATCCTCACGCAGTGCATCGCAGACGCGCAGTCCGCGCTCTCGCTAGGCACGGCCGAACAACAAGACAGCAACCGCACAGAGGCGCAGAGCCTCGCCGATCTCGCCGTGCGCGCGAAGAAGCTGTCCAGAGCGTGGGGGCGTCCGCAAGCGCTCGGGTTGTTCGGCCCGTCGCAGGCAGGCAAGTCGTTCTTGGTCGGCGCGCTGCTCAGTCATGAGCTTGGCTCGCTCAAGGTGCAGTGCCAAGATCGCGAGCTCGACTTCTTGAAGGAGATCAACCCGGCGAAGGGTGTCGAGTCCACGGGCGTCGTCACGCGCTTCACCACGACGCGAACGGCCGGCAGTTTACCGGGCTTTCATTGCCAGCTCTTGTCGCTTGAAGGTGTGCTCGAGTCGCTCGCGACGGGCTTCCTCGTCGAGTGCACCAGTCCCTCCATCGACGCCGAGCGAGTCGAGAAGTGTCTGCGCGACGCACGCCTCGCGGGCGGCCCCTCGGCGACCAGCCTCTGGCGCGACGCGTGGGACGGCGTCTGGCACAGCCTCGTCAAGAAGTACCAAGACCGCCACGCGTACCTCAACGAGCTGAAGAAGATCCCCTCTCTCCGGTCCGACGTTTGGAAGAAGGACATCGGGTCGATCGCCGGCTGGCGCATGGTCTACTCGCTCTTGTGGGGCGGCCCCGGCTACGCGCCCGATCTCGACAACGTGCTGTCCTTGCTGGCGAACGGCCTCGAGACGGTCTCTCACTCGGAGCTCGCGGTCGTTGGCATCGAGCACGTGCGCGCGAGCACCGGCTCGGCGAGCATCATCGACGCGTCCTGCTTGAACGCGATGGGCACCGATCGCACCGAGCTCCGCATCCGTGTCGGCGACGGGTCTCGAGAAGTCACGATTGCTCCTGGTGTGTTGTCGGGTTTGATTTCCGAGATTCGTCTCGAGCTCGCGCGCGCGCAGGGCTCCTTGCTGGATCGCGCAGACATCCTGGATTTCCCTGGCGGGCGGGCTTTGAAGGGCATCAACGGCTTCGGCAAAGAGGAGCTATCTACGGGTCGTCTGGAGAACGCCGTCGAGGTCTTCAAACGAGGAAAGCTCACCTTCTTATTCGAACAATTCGCGCTCGACCGAGAGATCACGAGCCTCGTGTTGTGCTCGCCAGGGCCCACCAAGCCGGAGGCCGTGCAGCTCCAGTCGCAGGTGGAGTCGTGGCTGCGCATTCGCTACGGCGCCCCCACACCCTCGGCGCGCGAGGAGCTCGACAGCCCCAGCCTGTTCGTCGCGCTCACCAAGTTCGACATGAGCCTTGGCGCGCTCCGCAGCAACAACGGGCGGGACCGCTGGGACTCGCGCGTCCAAGAGGCGTGCGTGGACTTTTGGGCGCGCAGCCCGTCGTCGTGGATCAACAACTGGGGCACGCGCGAGGTGCCGTTCCAGAACTTCTTCTGGATCCGTAACCCGTACGCCGATCAGATGCGCACGCTGAAGACGGGCGAGCCGGATTACGAGGTCGTCAAGGCCGGCTACGCGCAGAGCCGCGCCGTGAAACGCTACATCAGAGGCTCTGAGGAGAAGTGGGCCGCGGTGGAGGGCGAGGACGAAGGCGGTCTCCCGCGAAGCGGAGTGCCGCTCCTTGCCGCCCAGCTCCGCAGCAAGCTCGACATCGACGTCAAGAAGCGTGAGCTCGCCGCCGAGGCGAAGGCGATCAAGAGCGAGCTCATCGCCGTACTGCGCGCGCTGTCGCCGAGCGCGGACGAGGCCGAGGAGCGCACGCGAGTCACCGAGGCCGCGCAGGCGCTCGGTACGGCGATGCAGCTCGAGATGGAGCGCCGCTGCACCGGCGCGGTGTTCGGCGAGCTCGTACGCCTCTTCGCCGCGGACGAGGACAAGCTCGAGGACGAAGTACGCCGCTCGTGGAGCACCGTGGCGCCGATGTCGATCAAGACCAGCGACAAGGTGAAGAAGGTGATCGTCCACGTGCTCAAGTGGTGGGAGCGCGAAGCGAGCGCCGCCGTGCGAGGAAGCGACGTGAACCTCCCGCAGGCGCTCGTCGATCAGCTGATCCGCGAAGTGACGACGTCTCGCCAACTACTACCGGTGATAGGTCAGGCGATTTACCCCTACTTTTCCAGGTCGAACGTGGACTGCGCGCTGATCTCGCGCGTGGTGTTGGTGAAGCTGAGCGACGGGCTCGTCAATGTGGGGAGGTCGGCGGCGCGCGCCACCCCCAAGGCGCCGATTCGCCTCTCCTACTCCGAGAGCGGCGGCGCCAAAGGTGGCCCGGGAGAGCTGGTCGACTGGACCGACGTGGACTTCGAAGCGGAGGAGGGCTCGCCCACGAAGGGCGTAGAGATCATCTTCGCCGGCCGGCGCACGTTCTCGTCGTGGCGCCTTGGTCTCGCCGAGTTCTACTTGAAGAACCGTGGGCAAGGACTGCGCGTCACTGCAGAAGACGTGCGTGGGCAACGCATGCTCGCCGTGTTGCGAGGCGTCGAGAGCGCGCCACAGCCCTGATGCCCGAGCCTGCCAAAGAAGCGCTCGAGGAGGACGAGGGACCGGAGAGCGACGAGCCGCTCTTGTCGCGAGCGGAAGCCGAGTCGCGCGGAGACGCAGAGGCGCTGCGCGAGATCGCCAAGTCGCATCGATCCGGCACGCGCGGCGTAGCCAAGGATATGAAGGCGTGTTTCGACTGCTACGAGGCGGCCGCCAAGCTCGGCGATCCTGAGTCGCACTATGCCCTCGCGTTGTTTCTCTTCACGGGGGGAGTGGTCCCGGCCGACAACAAGGCCGCGGCGACTCACCTGCGCGCCGCAGCGGATGGCGGCCTCGTGGACGCGCGCGTCTATCTCGCGAACCTGTACGAGCTCGGCATCCACTACAGAGCAGACCAAGACAAAGCCGACGTCTGGGTGCGCAGCGCCGCGCGAGCCGCGGGTCTCGACGACGCGGCCGTTGACTTCGAAAGGCGAATGGCGTCACTCGGCGTCGTGCGGTTCGCGAAGCCGTTGATCGACGACGACGCGACGTCTCCCGAAGAGCGCGACGCGCTGCTGCGCAAGATGAAGGCGCGCGGATTCTCGCTCAAGCTGCGCGAGGAGCGGGAGTCTGTGGTCCCTTCGCGCACACCGCCTCCCGTCGCAGTCAACGTCGACGGCTCGCCTCCGTCGACCTCCGCCGTCCTTCAGAAGGCCGATACAACGTCGCCAAAGGCTTCACCGGAGCCCGAGAAAAAGCCTGCGCCGCGCAAGACGATTGACAAGTCAAAGAGTGCATCGTCTCTCACACTCGGCCGTGGCGCGTGGGCGTTCGGTTACATGATCGTCTTCTCGATCGCCGCGTTCGGCGCGGGGTACCTCGCGAGCGAGGGCGGTAAGGTGCTGCACGAGTCGAGCGGCGCGGTCCCGTTGTTCGGTCATCGCGTGGCGCTGGTGTTCCCCTCCGTGGTGGCGGCGCTCCTGGTCATTCCCTCGATGCTCGTCTACCGGATGCGCACCGTCCTTAGCGCGCTCTTGGTCGGGGCAGCCGCCGCGGCGGTGGGCGTTCACCTGCACGGAACGCCTGCGGGGCACGTCATGAGCGCCGTCGAGCTCCAGGGTCTCGCCTTCGGAGCAGGCGCGTTCCTCGGCACGTTGCTCGTGTTCGGCATGTTGGGCGGAGCCAAGCCGAAGAGTCGCCTCAACGCTTGAGCATCGCGTAGGCGACCGAGCCGATCGCGATCGCCATGATCAGCAGCGCCGTCGCCGTGAGCCACGGCGGGTTCCGCGTCGGCTTGGGCGTCTTCATGTTCATCATCAGCTGAGTCGCGGCGATGACGAGCGCGTCGAGTCGCTTCTTCGCAAGTGGACCCTTCTCCGCGTCGTCTGCGAGCGCGCGGTAGCGGGCGGCGAGGTCCGGCAAGCTCTCGTTCTGCAGCGCGTACGCCAAGAGCGCGGCGTGACGCTTGTCGTCGTCCCACGCGTCCAGCGTCGTGTTCCACATCGCGAGTAGGATCGGGTCGTTGTCGGTCATGACTTGGAGTCGAGCACCATCGTGACAGGTCCGTCGTTCTCGGAAGACACCATCATGTCGGCGCCGAAGCGTCCGCACTGCACCGGCAACACGGCGCGCGCAGCGCTCAAGAACGAGAGGTACATCGCGTTCGCCTCGGCCGGCATCATGGCGCCATCGAAGCTCGGACGACGACCGCGCGTGACGTCTCCGTAGAGAGTGAACTGGCTGACGACGAGCAGTGCCCCGCCCACGTCGATCACGCTTTTGTCCATTTTTCCGGCGTCGTTCTCGAAGATGCGCAAGCCTACAATCTTGTCGAGCAGCCACACGCGATCGGCATCCGTGTCTCCTTTGCCGATGCCCAAATAGACCAAGAGACCACGCGCGATCTCTCCGGTGACCGCACCATCCACGCTCACCTTCGCCGAGCGAACGCGCTGAACCACCGAGCGCATTTCAGCGCACGCCGAGCTCGCGCGCGAGCTTCGCCACGGTTGCGAAGTACGTCTGGCGGTCGTACGGCTCGTTCAGAATGTGGAAGTCCTTGCGCGACAGACCCACGCAACCGAAGCAATACGTGCAGTTTGCACAAGCCACGCTGCGCACGAGATAGGCGCTGTCCGAGCAGCGCTGGCAGTCGTCGCAGTGCTGGCACGCGCGCAGCTCGCGACTCCCCGTGCAGTGAGCGCAGTCCGAGCAACTGTCGCAGTTCACGCAATACTGACACCGCGCGACTTGCTTGCAGTCTACACAGAATGTGCAGTCGCTCGCGCCAACACAACGCTCGCACGCGACGCAGCCAAGGTTCGCGGTCTGCGCGCTCTCTGCAGACAACAGCTTGCGAAACGCGGCTTCAAAGGCAGCTCGATCCATGGGGACGTGGTGACGATCACGCGCCCTCGAGAGAAAAGCGATCACATATTTTGGCCCTGGTGGGCAGATGTAGGCATTTGTACGTCACCACTCAATGGAGGCTTCGATGGTTCGTTTCGTTGGATTGCCGCTCGCCCTAACCACGCTCTTGTTCGGCGCTCTCGCATACGCGGATGCCCCGGCCAAGCCACACGCCAGCAAGCCGCCGACGACTAAGCGTCCTGCGACTGCGATGCATGCGATGGCCGTCCACGTTCCGGATCGACCACACGCTTTGCCGAACGCGACGCCGGCGATCGCCAAGCCCGACGCCAAAAAGCCGGACGCAAAGGCGAAGCCTCCGTGCCTGCGAGACCCGATCGTGATCATGCGCGGCACCGAGGAGGATCGCTTCTCGCTGACGCGATGTGACGGATCGGTCGCGCCCGAGTCGACGGCCCACTTGTCCATCCTCGCGAGGCCAGGCAGCGCGCTGAAGCCTTCCGCGCCCATCGCGACGCTGGACAAGGTTCAAGGGAGCGAGCTCGCCCCTGGCATCAAACGCCTGGATTCTCGGCTCGTCGTGCGACTCCAACAGATCGCCGATCACTTCCAGAAGCCCAGCGCGTCGCCGACCAAGCTGTGGGTCGTGTCTGGATATCGCCCGGCCAGTGTCGGCAGCTTCCACGCGACGGGACGCGCGCTCGACTTCAGAATGGACGGCGTGACGAACGAGTCGCTCGTGGCTTTCTGCAGGACGCTCCCGGAGACCGGGTGCGGCTTTTACCCGAACAGCTCGTTCGTCCACCTGGACGTGCGCGACGCGGGCGCAGGTCACGTGACGTGGATCGACTCGAGTGGTCCAGGCGAATCGGCACGCTACGTCGCCGTTTGGCCGCCGCCCCCGATGCCGATGGCACCCGTCGTCAACGCGATGCTCGACAAGTTGCTGCCACCATTGCCGATCGACGAGCATCCGGCAGATGTCGCGTCGATGCCGAAGACCGAGGCGAGCAACGACGACATCCCCATGCCCGAAGACATGCGCTGACGGGGATCACGCCGGTTTTTTGAGCGTGCGCGCGATCTCTTCGGCGCGCGCCACGTGGCGATCGAGGCCGATCTCGAAGTGGAACGCGCTACGTATGATGCTCTCGGCATCGATGACGAACGTCGCGCGCTTGGCGATCGAGACGATGGGCCACAGCACGTCGAACGCCTTTGCGAGCTTGCGGTCCGCGTCGCCGATCATCGGGTAAGAGGCGCCCGCCCACTCCGCGAATTTGCACAGCCGCGGGTGCGGATCGGTGGACACACCGATGATCTCGACGCCGAGATCTCGAAAGCGCGGGTACGCGTCACGAAACGCCTTCGCCTCGTAGATGCAGCCCGAGGTGAACGCGCGCGGGAAGAAGAACATCACGCACGACGCTCCGCGGAGCGACACGTCGCTGATCCGATGGCCTTCGGTGCTCTTCGCTTCGAAGCTGGGCAGCCGAGTTCCGACACGAAGCATCTCTCCATGGATGATGCCTCGTTACGCCGTCACGTTGCAAAACCCTTCGTAATCGATGTAGCTCGTGATCTTCGGCGCCTTGCTGCACACGGGGCACGCGGGGTCGCGGTGCAGGCGCAGCTCACGGAAGTGCATCTTGAGGCTGTCGTAGGTGAGCAGTCGGCCAGAGAGCACGTCGCCCTTGCCGAGAATGAGCTTGATGGCCTCGGTGGCTTGGAGCGTCCCGACGATGCCGCAGAGGATCCCGAGCACTCCGGCTTCTTGGCAGCTCGGCGCGAGGTGCGGCGGCGGCGGCTCGGGGTAGAGGCACCGGTAGCAGGGGCCTTGTGGTGCCGAGAAATTGCCCTTGGCCTTCGCTGGAACGAACGTCGTCACCTGGCCGTCGAAGCGGAAGATGGATCCGTGCACGACTGGCTTCCCCAAGAACACACTCGCGTCGTTCACGAGATAGCGCGTGGGGAAGTTGTCCGTGCCGTCCACGACGAGATCGTAGTCCGCGAAGAGGCGATCGACGTTCGCACTCGTGAGCCTCTCTTGATGTCCGACCACCTTCACGTCGGGGTTGAGATCGGCGATCGCGATCTTGGCGCTCTCGACCTTCGGCATGCCCAACCGGCTGGTCGAGTGGAGGATCTGTCGCTGCAGGTTGCTCGCGTCCACGGTGTCGGCGTCCACGATGCCCAGCGTACCGACGCCGGCGGCAGCCAAGTAGAGCGCCGCGGGAGAGCCAAGACCGCCGGCGCCGAGCAGCAAGACCTTCGACGAGAGGAGCTTGGCCTGCCCCACCTCGCCCACCTCGGGAAGCAGCAAGTGGCGTGAATATCGGTCTCGTTGCGACTCCGTGAGCTGCACCGGGACTTCGATCGGGTAGCCGAGGTCCTTCCAGCGCACGAAGCCTGGATTCGCAGACTCGACGTTGGTGTAGCCGAGCTCAGCGAGCGTCGCCGCGGCGAACGCCGAGCGCACGCCGCCCGCGCAGTACGTCACGACGCGCGCGTTCTTGTCCGGCACACGCGACTCCACCTGTTGCTCTAGGAAGCCGCGCGGCACCGAGACGGCCCCCGGCAGGTGACCGCCGCGGTACTCGTCCTTCTCTCGCACGTCGACGAGCACGTAGGGCTCGTGCGCCTCGAGGCGGCGCTTGAGCTCGTCGAGTGTGACTTCACGGACGTTGCTTCTGACGGCGGCGAGCAGATCGCTGTAGGTGTTGGGCATGTTCGGGGAGGCATGGTGGTGTGGGGTGCGGCGTCCGTCAAGACGAACATACGTCTCTCATTACGAACATCTCCCGTCACGCACCCAGCGCGCGGATGCGCATGATCAGCTCACGCGCGTGTGCCGGGCGCTGCGTCTCGGAGCCGGTGCAGGCTCTGGCGAGCTCGCGCCATCGGGGGTCGTCGGCGCCGGAGTCCAGCACGTCCTCGAGGATTCGACCGAAGCCATAGACGTCGCAGGCGGCGCTCGCGGGCTGCCCCCGAAGCCGCTCCGGCGAGACATAGCCCATGCTCCCCGCGGGGCTCGGCTCGCCGAGTCGCCGCGCAATGCCGAAGTCCGTGAGCACAGGCTCGGAAGACGCCGTGAGCAATACGTTGGCGGGCTTCACATCGAGGTGCACCCAGCCTCCGTCGTGCACGCGCGCGAGCCCCTGAGCGAGCGGCAACGCCCAACGCGCTATCGGGTAGAGGTGCGCGTGATCGCGCGCACGAAGGCGCTCGCGAAGCGACGAGAGCGCCACCCACTCGAGCGCGATCCAACCGTGCTCGGGGTCCAGGTCGAAGACGCGAACGATGCCTTGTCCCGCGAGCTGCACGGCGACGCGCGCCTCGTGCTCCAGCTGCGTTCGGTCACGAATGGGCTCGTGGTAGACCTTCAGCGCGACGCGCCGACCGAGCTCACGGTCTTCGGCTTCGTAGACGGCACCCGCCCCACCGCGCGCGATCTCGCGCAGGAGCGTGTACGGCGTGTCGGGCTCTGCGATCGCCACGGTGGAGGTCGCGGCTTCTGTGCTTCGAGTGGCGAGCAGGCCAAGCTCACCCCGCCAACGCTGCCTGCGTTCGCGCGCGCCAGGGTGATCGATCTCGCGGGCGAGGACGCGCTCGGTCAACGCCAGCGCCGAGGGGACGTCGCCGCGCTCGGCCTCCAGATCCGCGCGCATCAGGAGGGCTGGCGAAGACGAGAGGTTGGCGAGCACCTTCCCCGCGCCCGCAGAGTCGCCACGATCGACCATCGCCGAAGCGACCGCGAGCGCGAGCAGCTCCGGCAGCGGGCGCGACGCGTTAACCCGGAGCAGTTCGTCGATCGCTCGCCCTTCCTCGGATGTGGCACGGAGCCGGCGGAACGTCGCGAGTGCGTCGTCGGCTCCGAGACCGTCCGGTCGGCCTATGGTCGCGAGCACCTCGAGATCCGTGGAGCGCTCTCGGGTCTCTGGCGGCGGAGCCCGTGGCGTGTCCGGCGTCTCTTGCCGCGTGGGCGCAGTCGGCTTGTGGAACAGTTTCGACCAGAGGCCCATGCGCCTCAAGCTAACGCGCTGGGTTGCGCGGGCGCGCAAAATATGACAACCGTCATCTAAAGGTCATGGAGTCCGAGAGCGCTGGAAAGAAGGCCCGTTCGCGCGCGCGTATCGTACGCGAGGCGGCAAGAGTGCTTCGCGAACGCGGCATCGCCGGCGCGAGTGTGGACGAGATCATGGAGGCTGCCGAACTCACGCGAGGCGGGTTCTATGCGCACTTCAAAGACAAGGACGCGCTCGTCGCAGAAGCGCTCGATCTCGCATTCCGCGAAGCGCGAGAGAACCTCCTCACGCCCAAAGCTACAGACCCGCGGTCAGGCCGCGCGTGGCTCGAGTTCGCGTCTGGCCGCTATGTCTCCGAGGAGCACGTGCGCGAACCGTCGATGCGCTGCCCCATGCCGCCGCTCTCGGGGGAGGTCGCACGAGCAGACGCGGTCGTGCGTGCAGTGTTCACGAAGAACGTCAAAGAGAACGTCGCCGTCGCCTACGCGTTGATCGGATCTCGCAACAAGCACGCGCGCGCGTTCGCGATCCGAACGCTCTGCTCGTGGCTCGGCGCGATGGTGGTGGCGCGTGCCGTCGACGATGAGGCGTTCGCAACCGAGGTGCTCCTGTCCACCCGCGCAGACACGCTGCGCGACTACGACGCGCGCGCCACGAAGAAGCGCGGGGCTCGCAAGAAGCCGCGCCCAAAGTAGCTCACGGCGGACCCACGCGAACGGCGATCTCCCCGCCGCGCTCGCTGCAGAACGCGTCGCCCACGAGGAGTGTCGTGCGCGGCACACAAGACGTTTCGCCCATCACCGGCGGCGCCTGCTCGGACCCGACGAGCTCGACCCACCGTCCTTCGCCTTGCTCGATTGCCAGCGCCGTCCCCGAGATCAACGCGGGGCCTAAAGGTGCAACATACACGTTCCCGCCGAGCTCCACGCGAACCGCGTTCGCCAAGACCTCGGACGGCGCGAGCGCGAGGCGCACCTCTTTGCCTAACGTGAGCTCGACGGGGCCCTCCACGCGCAGCGCGCCCGTGACGTTCATCCCCCGCAGCTGCGTGCCGTTCCGGCTGCCGAGGTCGCTGACGATGACGACGCCACCCTCGCGGCGAATGCGAACGTGCTGACGGCTCACCGCGTGAGACGCAACCGTGAGCGTGCCCTCGGTGCGACCGATCGTGACCTCGTCGCCGAGCACCACATGAAGCGCCGCGCCGCGGATCGTGAGCTCCACCAAGGGCCCGAGCACGCGACGCGCTTTGAGGTGATTGATGCGGTCGCGCATCGCTCGGTCGTCCGAGTTCTTCGCCAACCAGCGCTCCGCGGCGGCCAGCGCTTCGCGGCGGCGACCGGTCGCCATCATCATCTCTACCTCGGCGTGGATCGACGTGCGCGCTCGCGCGGCGCGGTCTACCGCCTGTTGGGTGCTCAACAGGTATTCGAGTTTGTCCACCTCGCCCGAGCCCGCGAGCGCACGCGCCTCGCCCTCCGTGTCGCCGACGAGCGCGTACACCTCCGCGGCGCGCTCGAGCTCGCCCGCGAGCTCCAGATCCTTCGCGGCGCCCTGAATCTCGCGCTTCACCTGCGGAGACGCGGCACCCGCAGGAAACTGCGCAAGCACCAGCTCGGCGCGCTTCTTCCGCGCCTCCTTCTTGACGTCGTGCTCGTCCGGGGCGAGCGCGAGCGCTTGCGTGTAGTGCTGCATCTTGAGTCGCGGGTCCGTCTCCGCGTCGCCTCGCAGCAACATCACGCGAGCCGCCTCTTCTAGCGCGCCGGCGAGCCCATAGAGCTCCGCTGCCTTCGCGAGATCTCCGCGCAGCTCCACCTTCTTCGCGTCGCGGATCTCGCGGCCTTTGCCGAAGAAGCGATCGAAGACGCCCACCGACCAACCTTAGCGGATGACGGACGCGCTGTCGTACGGCCATACTGGTCCATGATTAATTCGGGGGGCGATGGCGCTTCCTGTTTGTCTCGTGGCGTGCGGCGGGACCGTGGCGGCGCAGAGCAAGGAAGGCGGTCCGCCGAACGATGATGGTGGCGACGGGGGCGTCGCGCTGCGGCGGGCGAATAGAGTCGATCTCTTGCTGGCGATCGATAACTCGCGCTCCATGGCGGACAAGCAGGCGCTGCTCGCGGAGACGATCCCCGATCTCGTCGCGCGCTTCTTGTCGCCGCGGTGCCTCGTCACTGCGAGCCCCGATCAGACGCAGCCACGCTTGGCAGATGGCTCGTGTCCCACGGGCACGACCTCCGAGATCATCCCCGTCACCGACATGCACATCGGCATCGTGACGTCGTCGCTCGGAGGAGGAGGCGCCGAGCAACCGGGAGGCTCGCCGATTTGTGCGCCTTCCGCATCCGAGATGGTGTTCAACAAATACAACGCGCACAACGACGACAAGGCCCACCTCGTCAATCGCAAGCGGCCGACGATGGCGAACGCGACCGGCATCGAGGATCCGGTCGCAGACGCGGTGGCGATCGATGGCTCGGGCGGGAACTTCCTCGCGTGGTTGCCGAACGTGCCGTCGAACGCGAGCAAGTCGAAGCCCAACGTTGCCGGGCTCACCGACTCGCCGACGGTGGTCGCCGAGTTTCAAGCGCTCGTCACAGGCGCCGGCGAGAGCGGGTGCGGACTCGAGGCGCAGCTCGAGAGTTGGTATCGCTTCTTGATCCAGCCCGATCCGTACGATGCGATCGCGATCAACCCGGACCCGAACGGCGGGCCACCCAAAGCCACGCTCGTCGGCATCGACGCGACGCTCTTGAAGCAGCGCCACGACTTCCTGCGACCGGACTCGGCCGTCGTCATCGTGCAGCTCACGGAGGAAGAGGACTCTTGGACCGACCCGCTCGCCATCGGAGGTCGAGGGTGGGTGACGCGATCGTCCGCATTTCCAGGCTCGCCGACGAACCTGCTGCCCCGCGGAACGAGCGAGTGCAATCAACCTCTCGACCCGAACAACCCGACCGTGACGGGCCCGAACGATCCCAACTGCACCTCGTGCGGGTTCGCGGGCAACAAGGCGAACGGGCAACCCATCGCGAGCGATCCCGGCTGCAACGTCTCGTGCGGACCCAACTGCGCCGGCTACTACACGGGCAAGGACGACAACCTCAACGTTCGCTACACCAACGACATCAAGCGGCGATACGGCTTCGACTTCCAGTTCCCCATATCGCGCTACGTGGACGGGCTCGCGTCTGCGAAGGTGCCCGACCGCGACGGTGAGCACAAAGACAACTCCGGAAACTATTCGGGGAAGCACAGCTGCGCCAATCCCCTGTTCGCGGCGTCGGTGCCAACGGATCCGAACGGCGATTTGTGCAACGTCGCGCTCGAACCGCGCACGCCGGACCTCATCTACTACGCGCACATCGGCGGCGTCCCGTGGCAGCTGCTCGCGGACGCGAAAGGCGGCGACAAGGCGTCGCTCGACGCGAACGACTGGAAGAAAATCATCGGGGCAGACCCCGGGCACTACGACTCGACAGGCATCGACTCGCACATGATCGAGAGCGTCCTGCCGCGCACCGCACAAAACCAAGCGACCATTCCGTACTTCACGAGCGCGCTTCCGCCGGCGGCCTCGGCGGACAACGCCGATCCGATCACGGGACGTGAATGGAACACCACCAAGAGCCCGCTCGGTCTCGACCTCGAGTACGCGTGTATCTTCGATCTTCCGATTCCGAAGGACTGCACCGATCCCGCGATTCGCTCTAGCTGCGACTGCGTCGGGCCGGGCCGAACACGGACCCGGACGGTCCGCCGCTCTGCGCGGACGGCGTCGGCAAGCGCACGAAGCAGATCCGCGGTAAAGCCTACCCAACCGACCGCGCGGTGCGGGTGGCCAAGGCGCTCGACGATCGCGGCATCGTCGGCTAGATCTGCCCTCGCTCGCTGGACAAGAGCAGCCCGACCTACGAGTATCGCCCCACCGTCGATGTACTGCTCAGGCGTCTACGTGGTGTGCTCACGCAGTGATCGTCACCTCCAAGCCCACCCTCGCGGGTCGCCTGGACAGAACCTGCCTCAGTGATCGCACGATCACTTGACGGCGTGCCCGGCGCGGCCGTCTAATCTTTGTTGGAGGATTATGTCGAATAACCGTTTGGGCGAGCTGCTCGTCCGCGAAAAGCTCATCAGTCTGTCGCAGCTCCGCCAAGCACAAGATGAGCAACAGCGGTCGGGCGCCAACCTTGGCTACACGCTCGCGAAGCTCGGTTACATCTCCGATACGGAGATCACGAACTTCCTCTCGCAGCAGTATCGCGTCCCCACGATCAACCTCGAGGAGTACGAGATCGACGCCGACATCGTGAAGCTCGTCGCCAAGGATCAGTGCGAAAAGCACAAGGTCCTTCCGATCTCGCGCGCGGGCAGCTCGCTCGTCGTCGCGATGGCAGACCCGACGAACCTCAACGCGATCGACGATCTCAAGTTCCTCACCGGCTTCAACGTGGAGCCCGTGATCGCG
>JAYVYD010000031.1:0-5158 GCA_043784605.1 Myxococcales bacterium
CACGGGAGGATCCGAGAGGCTTGACGTTACCGGACGTCGAACGATTTGCCCACGGTGACGGGTGCGCCAGTGAACGCCGGCACGCGCGCCGACCGAAACGCTGTCGCCAAGCAGTCGCCCGTCTTCGTTCCACTGTACGGAGGGTCGATAGCGACGTTGGATACGAATCCGCACGGATCGAAGGTGATCCGCGCATGTCCACGACCTCTCGAATCGCTCGCCGTTCTGCACGCCGCGACGGCGTTCTCAGCCAACACGGACAGACACCATGCGCACCGCTCGAAGCCAGCGTCGGCGCAACTTCCGTCGTCGGCGCACGCAGCGATGCTGGGCAACTCGGGGCACGTGTGAGCCGCCGCTAAGGTCGAAGTCGGAGCTGCGTCACCCGTAGCAAGCGAGCTCCGCGGCGTGATCAGCTTGCGATAGCTTGGAAACGACTACAAGCGGCGACGCAAGTCCAAGGGCCGCCTCGATTGGCGCACGATGACCGTGCTTCGCGAGGAGCGGATTGACGTGACCCCCGAAAAGCGGGCCAGTGATTGCGTGCTTGCGTAAAGAGCTACATATGGCGCGGTAGAGCAAGTTTTCGGAAGCCGAGATCATCGGAGCTATCAAGGAAATCGAGGGCGGAGCGACCGTCACCGAGACCGCACGACGCAAAGGTGTGAGCTTGCAGACGCTCCAGCGTTGGCGCGCGAAGTATGGTGGGATGACCGTCAACGAAGCGCAGGACAAGCGACGACTCGAAGACGACCATCGATCGCAAGTTGGTCTATCGACTCTACAAGCGGGACGGCCTCAGCGTGCGACGACGTCCTCGACGCAAGCTCCCCATGGCGCGCCCGAATCCGCTGCCCGCACCGACGCGGCCCGACGTCCGCCTCCGCCTCCCGTGCGTGCTCAGCGCTCCATCGGCGACTACCTCGGAATCCGGACTTCGACATGGCTCCTACCGAACCACGTCGCATCTCGCCGACGTCGCCGTCTACACGTCGTTGGCGGACGGGTCACCACCAAAAGGCTGGCTCGCACGGGGACGCGCGCTGGAAGATGTCGCGGAGGCCGCAGCAGAAGGCCGCACGTGGAGTGCATGGCGATGAACGGTTTCCGCAGACCTCGACTCGCCGGAGCGAAGGCAGCGGTTATTCTGAATTCTCGATCGTATGTGGCTGTCCGCCTACGCGAGCGAAAACGCGGCCTTTCGGGGTATTCTTCGTCGGGCAATTGGTGATAGAGCGTCCGTAATCGGTCAACCAATGGTGAACGGCGAGATTGTCACGCTTCTCAACTGAGGCTTCGAACAGCGATTAGAAACGCAATTACAGTTACTTGGAGGAGTGGCCGAGTGGTCTAAGGCAGCGGTTTTGAAAACCGCCGTACTCGTAAGGGTACCAGGAGTTCGAATCTCTTCTCCTCCGCCGCAGTTTCCCGGCGTTTCGTGCGGGATTTCAGAGCGATTGTGTCGCTAGGCGCTAAGCGGCGACTTGGACAGGAATGGCCTGAATTTGACCGGGGTGTACCGCACCTCTCGCAAACTTCTGGCAGATTACATGTATAACACATGCAATCTGCCGCTTGCCACGAGCTTCGCAGCGACATGCGAGGTTCTCGGGCTGCGAGCCGAAGCGAAGCGCGCGGTGGCCGAAGAGCGACGTTCGCCGTTCCGATCACGACTGCGTCGGAATCTGCGCGATCGAGCGGCACGGCAGGGTTGCGCAGGAGGTCGCGAGGAGCAGCCCGCGCATCGAATCGAGATGATGGGGCCTAACTAAATCCCTGGCCGGTCTCCGAGATCACGGAGCGCGTTGAGGACGGCGAAACCCACGTCTGCACGGTCAGGGAGCGGTTCCAGCAGAGGGCGTGAGCCAAGAGGCCGGACGCGCTCAGTGCTTCGGCGTAGCGGAGACACCTTCGACGTCGACGTACTTGCGCTGGCTATACCGCAATATCCAAATAGCGAACGCCATCGCGACGACCGTGACCGCGAGCAACCCGAGTTCCACCAACGTGTTGCGGAACTTCGCGGGGTCGTTCTCCGTGTCCGTCGAGGTCGCTGTGATCACCAGCATTCGACGAATGCCGGCAATGGAGCCGATGATCAAGAACGGCTCGGCGTTGAGCGTGTGGCTCTTGAGTGAGATGGCTACCGTGTAGACGATCTCCATCGTCATCATCACGAGCAGGATGGTGTTCAATATCTCGATCGCTTTGTGCTCGATCTTCTCTGGACCGCCGGTCGTGGCCTCCCAAAGGTCGTGCATGCTCGAGTAGAGCAACAGCACGGCGACGAGCACGAGCGCCCCGCCGATCAGGGTGAGCACGAAGCTCTCGGAGGTGCCCAGGTAGCGTGAAGCGACGCCCGTCCAAGCGTCTTGCTCGTGCCTCTCGGGAGCGGCTGCGGCCTTCTTTGGCTCTTCTTTCTCGCTCATAGCGGACACGGTACCTCAGTGATGCATGCGCGTCTTCGGCAATTGACTACAGACGAAGCCTCGTGTGGGCACCGGCTTCGGTCGGCTCGGCGCTCGCGCACGCGGGCATGAGTCGGTTGCGACCGCGGTGCTCGCGCGCCTGTCGCTTGTGGTCGCTGAGGCCCCGGAGGTGGAGCGGGTCTTCGAGTTGCTCTTTGCGCTCCCAAGAGCGAGCGTGTCGCGCTACTTCGATATCGCCATCGAGGACGCGCGCGACCGAATCGGAGGCCACGAGCGTGAGAGGCCGAAGCACGAGTTGATGAGGAATCGAATAGTCGTTGGCGTCGAAGCGAAGATAAGGGGGTTTGCCCGAGTCACCCGGCACGATGCGTACGTGAGCGACGCGCGCGGTCCAATCGTCGAGTTGTCGATTGAGGTCATCGAGAGAATGAAAGGTACGCGCCGCGAAGAACGACTCGCGGAACTATCGATTCGCGCGCTCGACGCGCCCTTCTCGTTGCCGCGGGCCCTTGCGACGGGCCTGGGAGCAAAGTGATAGTGCCATGCGAGCTCGAGCAGTCGCGGATGAAAGCGAATGACGTCGCCGATGCGCTCGAGCACTGCAGTCTTGAGATTGTCATATAAGAGGGAGCGAGGGACGCCCTCGAAGGCGGCGAAGGCCGCGAGGTGACAACGCAGAAAGCTCTCGAGCGTCTCCGCTCGCTGCCACTGCCGCCGCCGGCTCGGCGCTCTTTCGCGCAGCACTTCCCAAAAGCCCCATCGCATAGATGGCATACGACTCACGCCGCTTCTTGTTGTTCAGCACTTTGCCGATCGAAGAGAAGAACGTGCCCAGTCGACGGAGCCCATCCGCATCGACGAACATCGCGGCGGGTCAGGATCGCCTCGGTGAGGTCGACATCGACGAAGTCGTTCCAGTATAGATAGATAGGTTCGACTCGGTGAGGGCGGTGTTCCGAAAGGCCATCGTGGCGCTTGCCGCCGAGCTGCTGGCTTCTTCGCGCTGATGTAGACTCGAGAGATGGAGCCGCAGCTCGTGATGTTCGGCTACGCGGCGGACAACGTGTCGGCGGCCACGCAAACGCGCTTCACTCACTTTTCGAACATGCTCGGCAAGCGCTCCAAGCACCTCGTGGAGCTCTTCTGTTCGGGCTCGTACGAAGAGCTGATGACGGCGGCGGCTTCTGGCTACGTGGACGTCGCGTGGCTCGCCCCGCTTCCGTTCCTCGACTTGCGGCGGCGCGGTGCTGTCGTGCCGCTCGTGCACTTGCATCGCGGCGGGAGCTCTAGCTATCGCTCCGTGATCATCGTGCGCGCCGACTCACGCTTCCGGTCCCTCGAGGACCTTCGCGGTTCGCGAGCGGCGTGGGGGGATCGCTTCAGCGCGAGCGGCTTCGTGGTCCCGCGGGCGGCTCTCGCGCGTAAGGGTCTGGACCCGCGCGTCGCGTTCGGCGAGCACCGCATGTGTCGCTCTCACGAGTCTGTGATCCGCTCTGTGGCGATGGGGCGAGTGGACTTCGGCGCGACCTACGCGGGCGTCGACGAGAAGGGCAGCATCACGCGCGGCGCGTTTTTATCGACTCCGGATCTTCGCGTGCTGGCGGTGTTGGACGAGATCCCAGGCGACGTGGTCGTGGCGAGCTCGCGCCTGTCGCCCGACGTGCGCGACACCATGCTCGGCGCGCTGCTCGACATCTCTCGTGAGAAGCGCAGTCGATTGCTCGGCAATGACGCTTTCGGAGTGGACGAGTTCCAGGCGTTCTCGCCGCAGGGCTACGACGAGTTCGAAAAGTTGGCGGCGCGTGCGGCCGCGGCCGGCCTCTTGGAGGTCCACGCGAACGCCGCGCACACTGGCAAGTTCGTACCGTCATCCTGAGTTGCGCGGTCGGCGTTTGTCGTGTGTGATCGCGCGCGATGTTCATCCCCATAGGCCTCATCGCACGGCTCGCGCTCGATGCTCGCGACGGACAGACAGAGGACGCGATGCGACGCGCGGGACTGGATCACGATCGCGCCGCACACGAGGCGCTCGTCCAGGAGCTCTGGTCCGCTTGCACGGGGCCGGCCGGCTGCCTTCTGATCCTCGGCGGCGTGGATTGGTCCGCTTGTGCGATCGATGGTGTGCCGATCACACTTCCACCGTCCGCGCAGCTCGCGCCCACCGGATATCGCGAGAACGTCGACGTACTGGGGCCCGGGCCGCACGGGCTGCTCGCGGTCTGTCCGGGTAGACACTCCATCACTGTGCGGTCGGGCCATCGCACCGTCACGAGCGCGCTCACGCTCTTCCCGCGTGAGGCGTTGTTCCTCAAGCTCGACGCCGCGAGCGGGGCGTTCGCTCGGTACGAGTCGTCCGACGAGGCGGCCATCCTGCGGCGCGTGAGCACGGGAGATCTCACGCTGCTCGACTACAGCCAACACGTCGCGTCCCCCCGCGTCACGGGAATGCGCGCCGTGGCGAGTACCGTTGCGCTAACCGCGTGTGTCAACGAGCTGAGACTCGTCCACAAATACGCTCTCGACAATCAGGAGGCCGCGCTGCGACAGGCGACCAACGGCGGCACGCATCTCAACGGCGTCCCCATAGCGTCGTTCGAGCCCATCACCACGTTCATCGGCTTCAACGTGTTCGAGCTCGCGGCCAAAGAGCAGCACACGCAAGCGTGGACCCTGCTGCAAGCGGGCTTCGCCGTGCTTCCGGACAACCCCACGTTGCTCGCCGTGCAAGG
>JAYVYD010000032.1:0-19928 GCA_043784605.1 Myxococcales bacterium
GAGTTCGTCGACCACTACGTGCGCACGCGTGACTGGGAGGTGCGCCAGTACGAGCGCGCGGTCACCGACTGGGAGCTCGAGCGCTACTTCGAGATCGTCTAGGCACTCCGATCCGTCGCGGAGGGCGTGATAACGTGAGCGCCATGGCAAACGTGGTCTCTTGGTCGTTTCCCACCACCGTCGTGTTCGGCAACGGAGCGCTCGCCAAGCTCGGCGATCACGCGCACCGATTGGGCAAGAAGCACGCGCTCGTCGTGTGTGACGTGGGTGTTCGCAAGGCAGGCTTGGTGGACCGCGTGACCGACGTCCTCAAGAAGGCGAACGTCGCGTTCACCGTGTTCGACGGCGTGGACCCGAACCCAATCGAGTCCAACGTGTTCGCGGGCGTTGCGGCCTACAAGCAGTCTGGGGCCGATTTCTGCGTCGCCGTGGGCGGTGGCTCTCCGCTCGACGCGGCGAAGCTAATCGCGCTCAAGGTCACGCACGAGCGCCCACTCGTGGACTACGACGACGCGACGGGCGGCGACGCGTTCATCACGAGCGACGTCCCGCCTATCATCGCGATCCCCACCACCGCGGGGACGGGCAGCGAGGTCGGCCGCTCCGGAGTGGTCACGCTCCTTGCCAATCATCGTAAGACCGTCATCTTCAGTCCGTACTTGCTCGCGAAGGTCGCGATCCTCGATCCCGAGATGACGACCTCGATGCCCGCGCGGATCACCGCGGCCACCGGCTTCGACGCGCTCACGCACTGCCTCGAGGCGTATGTCTCGCTCGGTGACCATCCGATGGCCGATGGCATTGCGCTGATGGGACTCGAGCTTTGCGCGGCGAACCTGGAGCGCGCGACCAAGCAGGGCGACGATCTGGAGGCGCGCGGGGGCATGATGAAGGCCGCGATGATGGGCGCGGTCGCCTTCCAAAAAGGCCTCGGCGCGTGTCACTCGCTCGCCCACCCGCTGTCGTCCGAGAAGAACATGCACCACGGCCTGGCCAACGCCCTCTGCCTGCCGGCGACCGTGGAGTTCAATCAGTCGGTCGTCGGCGCGAAGCTCGACCGCGTCGCCAAGATCTTCGACCCGAACGCCAAGAGCTGCGCCACGGTGCTCCGCGACCTGCGCGCGCGTCTCGGTCTGCCGAGCGGTCTCGCCGCAGAAGGCGTCACGAAGGCCGACATCGCCAAGCTCACGGACAAAGCGATCGAGGACGCGTGTCAGCGCAGCAATCCGCGTCCGTGTACGCGCGAGGACCTCGCCAAGCTCTACGAGGCGTCGCTCTAGAGGGCCAAACGCGTAGTGACAGCGCGGAAACACTGGTAGGATCACGCGATATGCTTCCCGAAAAGAAGCAAGTGCTCATCGTCGACGACGAGCCGAACCTGCGCAAAATTCTCTCTGCGCAGCTGACGCGAGACGGCTACGACGTCCTGACTGCCGAAGACGGCGAGCAGGGGCTCGAGCGCTTGCGAGACAATCACATCGACCTCGTCATCACGGATTTGAAGATGCCGAAGGTGGACGGCATGACCCTCCTCAAGGAGGCGCTGCGTGAAGATCCCACGCTTCCGGTCGTGATGATCACCGCGCACGGCACGGTCGACACCGCCGTGGAGGCCCTGAAATCAGGGGCGTTCGACTACCTCACCAAGCCGTTCGACAAAGACGAGGTCCGCAGCATCGTCGCCAAGGCGCTGCGCACCAAAGAGCTCGCGGGCGCCGAGGCCAGCGCAGGCGGGGCGTCGGCGAGCGGCGCTCGATTCGGCATCATCGGGCAGTCGCAAGGCATTACGGACATCTATGCGGTCCTCGAGCGCGTCGCCGATACACCCACGACGGTGTTGATCACCGGCGAGAGCGGCACGGGCAAGGAGCTCGTGGCGCGCGCGCTGCACGATCACTCCACGCGCCGAGACAAACCGTTCATCAAGGTCAACTGCGCGGCCATCCCGAAGGAGCTCATCGAGAGCGAGCTGTTCGGGTACGAGCGTGGCGCGTTCACGGGAGCGGTGGGCAGCAAGCCCGGTCGCTTCGAGCTCGCGAGCGGCGGCACGCTGTTCCTCGACGAGATCGGCGAGATCCCGGTCGAGATGCAGGTGAAGTTGCTCCGCGCGCTGCAAGAGAGCGAGTTCGAGCGCGTCGGTGGCATCAAGACCATTCACGTCGACGTGCGCCTCGTCGCGGCGACGAACCGCGATCTCAAGAAGCTCATCGCACAAGGCACCTTCCGCGAAGACCTGTTTTATAGGCTCAACGTCGTTCCCATTCGATTGCCCGCGCTGCGTGAGCGCTCGATCGACATCCCCGTACTCGTCGAGCACTTTCTCGTGAAGTTCAACGAGCGCTTGAAGAAGCACGTGGTCGGTGTCGAGCAAGACTCGATGGATGTGCTCTCCGCGTATTCGTGGCCGGGCAACATCCGCGAGCTCGAGAACGTCGTCGAGCGCGCGGTGCTCTTCAGCGACGCCGCCAAGCTGCGCATGCAGGACCTCCCGCCCGAGCTTCGCGGCTCTACCTCGATCGCGCCGCCTGCAACCGGAGAGCCGAGGGATCTCACCATCTCTGCAGAAGGCGGCCTCAAAGAGCACGTGAAGAGCGCGATGAGCCGCCTCGAGCGTGAGCTCGTGGGACGCGCGCTCCAACAGACGGGCGGGAACGTCACGCACGCGGCGCGCCTGCTCAAGATCTCGCGCAAGGGGCTACAGCTCAAGATGAAGGAGCTGGGATTGCGTGAAGGGGCGAGCGAGAAGGGCGATTAGTACCCATGCGACGCATGGCGCTGGTCGCGTGGTCCGCGGTTCCGCTCGTTGCTTGCGGGGACTGTAACAAGCCCGACGTCACGGCCTCGACGGACGTCACGCCGATCGCCGTCGACGCGAGCGCGCCTGCGCTGACGACGGACATAAGTCACGGGAGCGTGGTCGGAATGGCGCTGATCGCCGCCGGTACGTTGAAGGTCGGCACGCCAATCGATCGCATCCCGCGCATCTCCGAGGAAGAGCTCCCGAGCACGGACGTGTTGTTGAGCGCGTTCTACATCGATCTCTTGCCGTACCCCAACGAGGCGGGCGCGATTCCCACGTCGAACGTCACGCGCGACGACGCTTCGAGGCTGTGCGAAGCCAAGGGCAAGCGACTGTGCAGCGAGCTCGAGTGGGAGCGCGCGTGCAAGGGGCCGGAGAACGCCACGTACGAGTACGGCGACGCGTATCGCGAGGCCACGTGCGGCACCGGCGTGACCATCGACGAAGCCGCGAAGCGCCCGAGCGGAGATCGCAACGCGTGCAAGAGCGCGTTCGGAGTACTCGAGATGCACGGGGGCGTGTGGGAGTGGACGAGCAGCCCGTGGGGACGAGGCTCGCGCGAGGTGCTCGGCGTCTTGCGCGGAGGCAACGCGCCCGCAGGTGAGCTCGTCGGTCGATGCGCGAACGCGCTCGGTCGCAACCCGACGCACAAGAGCGCGACGATGGGTTTCCGCTGCTGCAAGGGCGACAAGAACGACGCGAAGGTGGAGCTCAAGCTCTCGGGCGGTCGCGCGCTGGAGCCGAAGATGAAGGGAGACGCGACACGCTTTTTGGCCGTGGCGAAGAACGCGCCGGGCTCTGCGATGGCCTCCGCGAAGGCGTTTCATACGACGACGAGCTGGTCATGGAGACCCGCGCCCAACGAGGTGCTCACGATCGCGAGCGGCTGCGCGGACTTCATCCACGGCAAGCCGAAGGACTGCATGATCATCGTCTTCCGAGACGAGCAAGCGGGAGACGCACCGCTCGCGTCGCTGAACGTCGACGTTGGCGTGGGCGAGGTCGCGCTCGCAGGAGACGCGCGCCACACACGCTTTCGCGCTCTCGACACGAACGGCGCGCTCTACGGAAAGGCGATCACGTACGCGTACGGTCGCGTCGACATCTCGGAGCTGGCGCCGGGGAAGTAGGTGTCAGCCCGCGCACGGAGTCTTCACACAGACCCAGTGGAGCTTGTCCACGCTGAACACGCACGACTGATCTAGGCCACCGCTCTTCTGGCAGTCCGCGTTGTCGACGCACTCGTCGCCAGTCGCGTGACAGAAATACCCCAATTGCCCGCTCAAAATGCCGCTTCGGCAGCCTGTGTTGATGTTCACTCCCGACGGCGAGCACGCGAACGGTGCGCACTGCGCGTCGAGTCGGCAGTTGCCGTTGACGCAGACGTTCGCGCCCGCGCTGGACGGGTCGCGGCAGAGACATACGCCAGCGCCGCATTTGCTGTCGGTCGCGCATTGATCGTAGCTACACGCGTTGCCGCCCGAGCCGAGCGCGAAGTTGCAGCGACCGTTCGTGCCCTGCGTGCAGTCAGTGTCTGCTTTGCATCCCGTGGCGTTCAACTGCGGCATCCCGGGGTCGCGCGTGGAGGGACAGTCGGTCGCGATCGCGCGGTGAACGGCGGGCGTCCGCGGTGTCGGCGCAGAGGCGTCGCTGTTGTTCGAGCTCGAGGAGGAGGCGCACGCGCCCCCGAGAACCGCGAAGGCAAAGACGAGAACTCGCATGAGGGTGAGACTACCAGACAAAGCCGCTCCGCCTGGTCTCGCCATCCGACGCCCATCGAGCGGCGAACGCGTCACGCACGACCTGCTCGGCGAGCTTTCCCCGCGGAGAAAAGCCCCACTCGGCCTCCTGCGAGACGTCGTCGGGATCGCTGTAGACGCGCCAGATGAAGAGACCCATCACGCTCGGCTCGTCCAGCAGCGGGCGCATGAGCGCGTGATACGCGAGGGCCTGCGCGCGCTCGTCCACGCGCACGTGCTTCATCGCGTCGGGCCACTCCCACGGCTTGATCGCGGGGTCGGGACGCGTCGTGTAGCCGACCTCCGTCATCAGCACGGGCTTGTTCCACGTGGCCGCGAGCTGGCTGACCTTCGCGCGCACGCGCTCGCCGCCGGCCGTGAGCTCCTCTAGCGTCGCACCGTCTCGGTCCGCGAGCGGGTAGAACGCGTTGATGCCGATGACGTCGAGCGCGCCGAGGATGATCGTGTCTTTTACGTCGTCCCAGTTCGCCGAGTACGTGATCGGCCCGTGATAGATCCCGCGCAGCGCAAGGAGCAACTCCGAGAAGCTCGGCGCACGACCCGAGGTGACCCAGCTGCGCAGCTCGACGCCGGCGCTGAAGAGCTCCGCGTGCTCGTCTTCGGCGACGCGCGCCCAGGTCTTGACGAACTCGCCGTAGCTCGCGGTCCAGCGGGCCCAGCCCTCGTCGGTCTTGGGATCGATGAGCGCGCGCCACTCGCCGCTCTCGACCCACAGGTGCGGTACGAGCATCACGTGCAGCCCGCGTGCGTGCGCCTGTCTGATCGCGATCCTGATGTCCGCCTCGTTCTTCGCGAATGGCGCTTCGAACGTGAGATCGACGCCCGTGCCGCTCAGGTCCGCGACGCGACCGAACGGCGTGATCGCGATCCACGTCGCGCCCCAATCGCGGCTCTCGTCCAGCGTGCGTTCGTAGGGTGCGGTGCCGTAGCCTCGCCCTGGGTGATATGCGTTCTCGATCGGTCCGACCGTCACGCCGCGGATCGCGTCGTGCCCCGAATCACGCCACGCGGTGGGTGACGCCGGGAGCGCGTGTGCGCTGGGGACGAGCGCCATCGCCGCGACGAACGCGAGCGGTCTCAAGCGCCCTCCATGACTTCGTCCGTGAGCTCGAAGAGCGTATCGGTGACATGATCTGCGCCGGCGTCCAAGAGCACCGCGCGCGGGTACGAGTGCGTGACGGCGACGCAACGAAGTCCGGCCGCTTTCGCCGCGACGACACCCGCGACGGAGTCCTCGACGACGACGGCTCGGGCTTGCGACACGAGCTTGCTGATGCCGAGCCGGTAGCCCTCCGGATCGGGCTTGCATGCGCGCGTGTCCTCCGCGCTCACGATGAACGCGACGAGCTCGCGCACTTTCATCACGCCGAGGCAGTGCTCGATCTCGTGATGAAGCGCACCGGAGACGATCCCCACCGTGCCCGTCGCCGCGCGCCTCCGCACGAGCTCCGCCGCGCCCTCGAAGACACGCAGCTCGGTAAGGATTGCACGCATGTACAAGGGAACCTTCTCCTCGATCAGCGCGCGGACGACCGCGTCCGTCGCCGGCAATCCGCGATCGCGCAAGATGGCGGCGAACGCGCCGAAATCGTCGAAGCCCAGGTAACGTTCCGTGTACTCGGCGTCCGTCAGCGAGACGTTGCGAGTGGCGAGCACGTCACGAAACGCGCGTAGGTGCACAGCCTCGTCGTCGACGAGCACGCCGTTGAAGTCGAAGAGCGTGGCCTTGATCATCGGATTAGAAGTCCAGCGCGGCGCCGACGGTGAAGCCATAGCGCAACCACGTGCTCAATGCGTCGGGTCGCGCTCCGTCGTACGCGGGTTGAAGGTCGAGGATCAACGGGCGCGCGACGAGGCGCAGTGGATCGGCGACGCGATACGAGGCCGCGAGCGCGAAGTGTGCGGCGGGCTGAACGCCAGTCGAAGCCCGGCATTGAGGGAAGAACACGTCACCACCCACGTCGCTCGCGGTGCCGGTCGCGAGGCCGATGCCTGCGTCGAGGCTCGCGCGGAAGAGCGGCGTGATGCGAATGGCCGCAGTGCCCACCGCGTGAACGAGCACGGTGGCGGCGGTGTACTCGGCGGGGACCTTGCACTTCGGATCGAGTGCGACGTTCGAGACACCGGCGCTCGTCCCCCACGCGTCGCCGCTCATGCCGAATCGCAGACCCGCGCCGAGCATCCAACGCTCGGCATCGAGCAGCGCGTAGGTCGCGAGCAAGTAGCCCATGGGCATGACCGAGCCGCCAGCGCCTGCGTAGTGCGGCAACGTCATGCCGACGCCGCCCTCGATCGACACGCGCCCGCGCCGGCTCTGCGTGGGCTCGGTCACCACATGCCCGGCCGTCAAATCAGCCCCAATCACGATCGCTCGACCGAACCTCGCGTTCGCCGCCCCGACGTACGAAGGGTAGCCGTCTTGCTCCACGCGCACTTGATGAGCACCGGGCGCGACGTCGAGCGTGATCGGTGCGGCGCCGGCGGTCTTGTCATCGACGAACACGCGCGCGCCCGTGGGCGTGGAAGTCACGGTGAGCGGAGAGGTGCGGTGGTCGAGCATGTCGCGCGTCGCGTTCGCCTCCTCGCGATCCTCCAGCGTGAGGTCCTCGTGCTGCAAGTAGGCGTCGAGCACGTCGTGCGCGGCCTCCGGCTCGTCCAGCTTGAGGTGACACTTGGCGACGTTCCACAGCTCGCTCGAGGGTCCGCCGAGCTTTAGCGCCTGCTCGAAGTAGACAATAGCGTCTTTGAAGCGACCCTCCTTGTACGCGCGCACACCCTCTTGATCGAGCACGCGCGCCTCGTCGAGCACCGCCGGATCCGTCTTCGGCTCGTCCGCGCGCGCGAGCGGCATACCGATTGGCAGCAGGCACATCGTCCACGACCACCATCGCATCGCAGTCGCGAGGTTAGGCTGAAACGAGGACGATCTTCGTGATTTCTGGCGGAGCGCCGACGCGCGAAGGCGGGCCGACCACCCCAAGGCCGCGGTTGACGTAGAGCGTGGTGCCGCCAACCTCGTAGCGCCCGGAGACGTAGCGCATGATGATGTCTGCGGGCCGAAAGCCCGGATTGACCTGCCCGCCATGCGTGTGGCCGCTCAACTGAAGCGCGACCTTTCCCTGCCAGAGCTCGACCGTCTGCGGCTGGTGAGAGAGCAAGATGCGCGGACGATCGGGCGGAACGAAGCTCGCCGCGCGCGTCAGGTTCGGACCTTCACTGTCGTATCGAGGGGCCCAGAGATCGTCCACGCCCAAGAGCGCGAAGCCGCCGCCGTCTCGCGCTCGAATGAGCCGACCGTCGTTCTTGAGTAGGTCCACGCCCGCCCCGCGCAGCGCTTCGGTGACGGCGTCCGCGCCCGCGTAATAGTCATGATTGCCGAGGATGGCCTTGATGCCGTCGCGAGCCCGGAGCTTGCCGATCGACGCGAGAAGGATGGGCAAGTACGCGCGATCGAAATCCACCAAGTCACCCGTGAGCACGATGAGATCGGGCTTCGTCTCCTTCACGCGAGAGAGCGCGCGATCGAGCTCTTCGCCTTGTACGAACGTGCCCACGTGGAGGTCCGAGGCCTGCGCGATGGTGTACCCGTCGAGCGCCTTCGGGAGCCCGACGATCTTCACGACGACCTCCTCGATCACGTAGGCGTGCCTCCCGATCACGGTGCCCCAAGCGAGCGTGCCGCTGGTCGCCCCGAGGACGAGGGCCCCGCCTGCGCGCTCGATCGCCCGCCTTCGACCGACCACGGCTTCGTCCTCGAGCGGGAGGGGCGCAGGCGGATCGTCCTTGGCCAGCTCGACAGGCTCCGGCGCAGGCGTCTTGTTCTTCCGCGCAGTTCGACCGATCGCGATCGCCGTGAGCCGCACGAACGCGAGTGGGAATGCGCCGATGAGGACGACCATCAGCTCGGTCATCGTGATGGCGTAAACGGCGGCGAAGAACGGAGAGTGCGAGTGGCTTGTCATCCAACGCGCCAGCATCGGCAACAGCACGAGCACGGCTCCGATGATGCGCGCCTCACGCCCGCGATGCGCGATACGCGGAAATGACGAGCGCACCCACAGCCAGACCTGCATGTGGCCGAGCACGGCCACGAAGAGCCACATCACCGTCACGAGCACGTAACGTGCTGTCATGGGCGCCACGTCCCGAACACCACGCGCGGAATGCGTGCGTAGTCGTTCGCGCGATTCACAAGGCTGAACCCTCGGCCCTCGAAGATCTCGGTCACCGCCGCAGCTTGACCCGCGCCGATCTCCATCGCCAGCGTGCCGCCCGAGACGAGCAACGCAGGAGCGTCGGTGACGATGCGGCGCACGAAATCGAGCCCGTCCGCGCCGCCGTCGAGCGCGAGTCGAGGCTCGTGCTTGACGATGTCCGGCGAGAGCGTCTCCACCTCCGCGCTCGCGATGTAGGGCGGGTTCGCGGTGATCACGTCGAACGGCCCCGTGAGTCCGTGGAAGAGATCGGCACGCGCGAAGGCCACGTTGTACGCGCCGAGTCGGAGTGCGTTGTCTCGCGCGACTGCGAGGGCCTCGTCGCTCGTGTCGGTCGCCATCACCGCGGAGGTGGGTCGCTCGCGTGCAAGTGTGATCCCGACGCAGCCCGAGCCCGTGCACACGTCGAGCGCGCGCATCGAGAGTGAAACGTGCGCGGTCTGCTTGAGCGCGACGTCCACGAGGCACTCGGTGTCCGGGCGTGGGATCAAGACGCGCGCGTCTACCTTGAAGTCTCTGCCGTAGAACTCCCGAAACCCGCGTAAATAAGCCACCGGCTCGCGCGAACGCCTGCGCTTGACCAGCTCGCGAAAGGCCGTGAGCTCCTTCGGATCGAGCGGCTTACCGAGGTCGATGAACAGCTGCGTGCGCGCGACGCCGAGCGCGAACGCGAGGAGCACCTCGGCGTCCAGACGCGGGTTCTCGATCCCGCGCGTCCTAAAATCGTCCGCCGCCCACTTGAGGACGGTCGCGACTGTCCAGGGCTCGCTCAAGCGCCGCGCTCCCTCCGCGCCTTGTCGACCACGCTGTCGAGGTCGCGCTTGATCGCGCCCAGTTCGGCTTCGGTCCCCGCCTCCGCGCGCATCACGAGAATCGGTCCCGTGTTGGACGCGCGCACCAGGCCCCACGCGGGCGCGCTGGACGATGAGGCGAAGGTCACGCGTGCCCCGTCCGTGTCGACGACGACGTTACCGGCTGTTTTGTAGTGTTCCGTGACCGCGCGCACGACCTCGAACTTGATCGCGTCGGGACAGTCCACGCGCAGCTCGGGCGTGGTGAACGTCTTCGGGACGTCATCGAGCATCTCGCCGAGCGAGCGCCCGTCGTTGACCAAGATCTCCAACAGGCGCAGCCCCGCGTAGAGCGCGTCGTCGAAGCCGAACCAGCGATCGGCGAAGAACATGTGCCCGCTCATCTCGCCCGCGAGCAGCGCGTGCTCCTCCTTCATCTTGGTCTTGATGAGCGAGTGTCCGGTCTTCCACATGATCGGACGGCCGCCGTGCTTGGCGATGTCGTCGTAGAGCGTCTGGCTGCACTTGACCTCACCGAGGACCGTCGCGCCCGGGTTCTTCGCGAGCACGGCACGAGAGAACAGGATCAGCAGCTTGTCGCCCCAGACGATGTCTCCATTCGCGTCCACCGCGCCGAGTCGATCGGCGTCGCCGTCGTACGCGAGACCCACGCGCGCGCCCGTCGCCTTCACGCGCGCGATCAACGCCTCGAGGTTCTTCGCGACGGTCGGATCGGGGTGGTGATTGGGGAAGTGTCCGTCCATCTCGCAGAACAGCGGATCGGGCGAGAAACCAGCCTGACGGAGCGCACGGAGTCCGAGCGGCCCGCCCGCGCCGTTGCCGGCGTCGAGCACGAACGCAAGCGGACGCGTCGGGCGTTTGATGTCTTTGGTAAGCGCGGCGACATACTCGTTCGACACGTCGCGAGACTCGATGCTTCCGCCGTCGGCCGTGGGAAGGTCACCGGCCTCGAGACGCTCGCGCAGCTTCTGGATGTCGGCGCCGAAGTAGCTCGCCTTGCCGCGCATGATCTTGAAGCCGTTGTCCGGCGCCGCGTTGTGACTGCCCGTGATCATCACGCCGCCGTCCGCGCCCGTGTGATGCACCGCGAAGTACATCAACGGAGTCGGCCCGACTCCGACGTCGATCACTCGCACGCCAGCCGAAATGAGGCCTTGGGTGAGTGCGGCGTGCAGCCTGTCGCTCGAGAGCCTGCAGTCGCGCGCGACCACCATCGTCTTCGGTCTGATCTCGGCCGAAAGCCCGACGCCGAGAGCGCGCGCGAAGTCATCCGTCAGGTCGCGATCCGCGACGCCGCGAATGTCGTACTCACGAAAGACCGGCTTCGGCACCTGCATGCGCGTGTCTCTACTCCGGCCGCTGGCGGTGCACTAGTCAAGCGTACCGACGGGTGGCAGCATCCCTCGCATGAAGAAGATCGGCGTCATCGGTTCGGGCAACGTGGGAGAGATCCTCGCGAACGGCATGCTGAAGCATGGCTATGCCGTGATGCGCGGCTCCCGCGAGCCAAGCAAGCTCGCCGACTGGAAGACGAAGGCGGGTGAGCACGCCAGCACGGGCACGATGGCAGAGGCGGCAAAATACGGCGATCTGGTCATCCTCGCGGTCAAAGGCACCGCAGCCGAGCAGGCGGTTGAACTCTTGGGCGAAGGCATCGACGGCAAGCTCGTCATCGACGCGACCAACCCCATCGCGGACGCACCAGCGGTCAACGGCGTCGTTCAATACTTCACAGGACCGAACGACTCATTGATGGAGCGATTGCAAAAGAAATCCCCCAAGGCGCACTTCGTCAAAGCGTTCTCTTGCGTAGGCAATGCATTGATGATCGACCCCAAGCTCTCGGGCGGCCGACCCACGATGTTCATCTGCGGCAATGACGCCGCTGCCAAAGAAGAGACGCGCAGGCTCCTCGACCAAGTCGGCTGGGACACCGAAGACGCCGGCATGGTCGAAGGCGCGCGCGCCATCGAGCCGCTCTGCATGCTGTGGTGCATCCCTGGAATGCTCAAGAACGACTGGATGCACGCGTTCAAGATGATTAGGCCGTAGGGCGCGCTCTTCCGTAAACGTGCCCGTGCCCGAGCCCGAAAGGCAGCGGCTCGGGCTTAGCTCGGTGGAATTGTACGTGGTCTGCAAAAACCACAGATCAGATCGGGCACGGACACGTGCATGTTTACGGAGCAGAAGCAGAAACTATCCGCCGTAGGACTCGTCTTGTTCAATTCGCGATAATACCCAATCGAACTCGCCGGTCGTAACTTTGACTTTGCAGTACTCGCAATTACCCGTCATTGCGATCTTCAAAGGGGCGCCGCAGCTCGGGCACTCGGGAGTCGTCTTCGTAGGCCTTCCGCTTGGCTGGGCGCCGCGAATGAGCGTCCAGTACTCGCTATAGGCGCGCTCTTTGGAGCGGCTGCCGCTCAGGAGCTTACCGTCCTCGGACATCGTGTAGTCGAGGCCAGTCGCCCAGACGCGAACGGTGATTGCGTCGTAATGTTTGTCGCTGATCACGCTCGCGAGGTCGATGCGCAAAATGCGCGCGTTCTCGGTCATGTTCCGCACACGCTGCTGGATGTACATGTCAATCCAGTACATCTGCGATTGAAACAGATTGTCGCTCACGAACGGGCGCGCGCGCAGCCACTCGCGGCTGGACCAAGCGACCTGCAATTGCGCGAACACGAGGCCGACCCTCAATTGGAATTGATTCCAATCGAACGTCGGGTCCTTGCCGCGAATGGCGTTGGCGTTGTCTTGCGCGCCGGGGTCGATGATGGTGGGCATGTCATTGCCAACCTCGTCCACACTGCTCGTGAGCGCGGGGCCGCGCTGCTCGGTCTTGATGCGCCCCATCGCGGTGACGGCCCAATCGAAGCGGCCGCCGCCGACTGCCTGCTTGCAGAAGCTGCACTGATCGCCGCGCACGTTCTGGAGCGGCGCGCCGCAGTTGGGACAGTCGAGCGTGCGCGATCGCGCGGGGGCCCTGGATTTCGCGGTCGCCGCGCGCGCGAGCGTCAGTCGCTCGACGACATAGAGACGCTGCTCGCGGCCGCCCCGAATCTCGCTGTAGTTGGCCTCGAACTCGATCTCGAGCGTGTTGTAGTCGGCGCGACCGAGTGACACGTAGCGCATCGCGCCTACGACGACCCCGCGCACCTCTTCCAGCGACGAGTCATTGAACGCTTGCGCTGCGGCGGGCTGCACGTAGGCGGCGAGCGAGCCGATGTTGCCTCGCGCGCGATAGCGGTGGAGCTCGGTGTAGAGCGTGTAGACGAAGTCCTCGAATAGTACGACCGAGAACTCGGGATCTTGCGAGCGCAGTCCGTCGATCTGCGCGCGCGTGACGGCGACGCGGCGAGGCGGCGGAGGGCGGTACTGCGGCCGGAACGCGTAGTTGGAGGCGTTGTTGGTCGACCAGCTGTTCGACTTGCTGCGAGCGATCGCGCGAAACACGATGAAGCCGCCGACGATCAAGAGCAGCGGTATCCCGATGTACGGGTACTCGAAGCACAGGATGATGAGATTGATGATGAGACCTGCGGAGTCGCCGCCACCACCGCCACCGCCACCGCCACCGCTGGAGTCAGTACCGCCCGAGTAGGACTCACCGCCGCCAGGACGCGCCGTGGCCGTCGCCGCGATCATGACGATCACGAGCGCAAAAAGAATCCACGGGAGCTGGCGACCGACGCGCTTCATTGCATCTCGTCAGGCAGCTCGTTCTCGTCCCCCTCTTTGTGGGGCAGCCTCTCGCCAAGGAGCGGGCCGAGCGCCTCCACTGCCGCCACGAACGCGTCGAAGTCGCGTCGAGCGATGGTCTGCTGCAGCGCAACCTCGCTCTTGGCGAGCACATCGGTGGCCGTCACGCCGACGTCCGCGACGAGCTTGCATCGCTTCTCGAGCATGGACGCGAACACCAAGATGCCTTGGCGACGGTGCGTCTTGGCGATGCCCAGATCGTAGAACGCGGTCTTGGCAGCGCTGTCGACGCTCTCACGGACGCGCGCGGTCCCATTCAACAAGCGGCGTAGCGCGGGCAATAACCAGCTCGCGAGCATGCCGACACCGAACGCGATCGCGACGTCGAGCGGAATCGCAGCGGAGCGAAAGGGGCGCGGCGAGTAGATCATCACCGCGAGCGAGGTCATCGCGAAGACGGCGCCGAGCGTGAGATCTGCCGCGCGATAGCTACCGCACGAGTGGCGCACGGAGATCACGATCTCGCAGGACGTCTGCGCCTCGACCGTCTTGATCGCGGCGGTCGCTCGGCCCTTCGCTCCACTGTCGAAGAATGCGCGCTCGGCCATTGCGCGAAAGACCATACACCGAAATCCGGCAGGCGAACCTTCTCAGTCGCAACGGCGCTTCGGGGTCGCTATGCTCACGCCCAATCGTGGACGCACCCATCGCAGACCCTCCTGCGCTCGTCGCACAGGCGGCAGCCGATCTCGCACCGCGCGCGGGTCGTGAGCGTGAGCTCTGTGAGAAGGCGAGCGGCCCGGATTGGCTGTATTCGGCGGCGTTGCTAGTGCTCGACGCCGGCGCGATCTGGTTCGACAACGCCATCAAGCTGCAGGACAAGCCGGGCGTGCGGCTGCTCGGACCCTCGGCCGTCGGCCTCGCGTGGGGCGCAACCATCGGCGGCGGGTACCTCGCGCTGCCGAAGTGCGACATGCGGTGGGTGAGCCAGGCCGCATACGAAGGTGACGTACGTACCAGCTGGCCGCTCGCAATCTCGCTCGCGCTGCTCGCGGGCGTGACGGCTCCCGTGCTCGTCGGCGTGGAGAGCGGGCCGCTCGGTGGAGAATGGCAGACCAGCGAGCGCGTGATGCGTTTGGTGCTGTCTGGCTCCGCCGGCTTCGTGGGCGCGCTGCTCCCTTACGTGTTGCCGCCGAAGACGTGGCGCGCCGCCAAAGAGCTGGAGAAGCTGCGTCTAAGCGCGAGCGTCACGGGAGCGGCCGTGGGCTTTTCGTTCGCGTTCTAGTCACCCTTGGGTGTTGGGACCCGCTGCGCTCGGGGCGAGGGCCAATGGGGATCGGTCGAGCTGGCCGCTGGCAGCGAAAAGGAAATAGGGAGGTAGTCGTCTCCCTAATATGACGTCTTCAATCGGCCTCAGGCGAAGATACGAGGTCGCTGACCATGACGTAGTAGCCGTCAGGATCGCGGAGTGCGAACTCGCGCGTGCCAGTGGCCGGATTCGTCTGGGTTTCTTCCGCAAGTTGACTGACAAGGACTCTGGCCCGGGACAGCGCCTCATCGAAATCGTCGACGCGGAAGAAGAGCAATAGCCCATTGCCAGGCTCCGCTCGCTCAGCACTGACCAGAGATGGGTGATCGTGAGCTCCCCAACGATGAAGACAAATCAATACGGTCCCGTCCGAGTCCAGGATTTGCCCGAAGAAGGCGTGAGCGGGCGCCAATTCTGGCTGACCGAAGAGGGATTGGTACCACTTGAAGCTGCGAGCAACGTCAGCGACTCCAATAATTGTCCAAGTGCGCTTCATCGGCCAGACCGACTTTGTTGAGAAACGCGCGCCGGCGAGGATCGCCGTGATAGGTGCATGCACCCACCGTGGTTCCAGCCATTCACAACAAGCGTCAGCGCGGCACCGTACGCAGACTGAACATTTCCTTTTGTGCGGCGTCCTTCGTCGCTTCCACATAGACGATCTGGGTGGGCCCGAAAGTGCTCCATACAACAGTGTGGACGTTGCACAAAACTGGTGTTGGGTTGCCAGAATTGATGTCGACTTTGTATACCGAGGACGTCTTGTCCAAATCCTGAAATACGAACTCGGGCATCGCATAAACAGTCGTTCCGTCTACGGGAGTTGGTGTGAACGACGCGACTCGAGGGTCCACACTTTGCGATTGGAAAAATGACGTCTGCGTGCTGCCGGTCGCATCGAGCGTGAAGATGGAATCGCGGTCACTGCAGATGAATGCCTTGCCATACCGGCGTGTCCCTTGACGCGCGCCTGCGCCACATGTCTTGACGCCAATCGATGTGCCGTTGGGTGCATTGGTGGACGCCGACACGGAGTAAACCGTGCCGTCGCCATCTTGATAATAGAGCGTGTCACCGTCCAAAATTGGCGCCCAGAGCGAGCGCGCAGGCATGGGCTTGGCGACGACGGTCACTTGGCCGGTCGATAGTGAGACGCGGTCGATCTCGCCGGCGGCGTTGATGAACACGTCGTCCCCGCGACGTGCAACGACACCGCAAGGATCGCCGCATCGTGCCACGAAGAGTCCCGCATTCCCGAGGTAGAAACTCGCAGTGCCGACCACCGTTCCGGGGCCGCCCGTCGCACGGGGCGAGCGGTACAAGTGCACGGCGTACATGTCGGGCGCCTTGCTCGTTTGCTCTTCTTGAAGATAGAAGATGTCGGCGTCGAGCGCGATGGCTTGAAACAAATACCCGGTCGGCGTCACCAGCGTGGACTGCCCGCTTCCATCGAGTTTGATGTGTTTGATGACCCCATTGTTGAAATTGCCGTTAGCGGCGGGGCCACCCTCAGAGGTATCGATATAGTAGAGTTCATCGCCCACGAGACTCGGCGGCACGAGGTCCCCCGCGAACATTGCTTCGTGGCGTGTCCCACGCGTGAAATCTTCGATGAGTGTTTTTGGCGTCGTCGTCGCGGTGCACGCCGGTGCACTCGGCGGACCAGCGTCGGTAGACTTGTCAGGAGACGAGCAGGCAACGAGCGAAAGTGCGGCTAAGAAAATCAGCGAACGCATGGGACCTCCGTTACTGGAAACAACGCCCCGATTGTGCTCCTCTCACAAGGATGAGCCCATCGAAATCGGACGAGAACACAAAGCGTTCGAAAGCAGCCATAGGGTAAACCCCACCGCGAGCTCGAATTCACATGACCCAACGCATCGCACAGTTTGCCGTCACCGTTCGAGACTATGACGAAGCGCTCACGTTCTACGTCGAGAAACTCGGCTTCGAATGTGTCGAGGACACAGATCTCGGAAACGGGAAACGATGGGTTCGCGTGCGTCCCCCTGGTTCTGCGGACTGTGGGATCTTGCTTGCACGTGCGGTGGGCGAAACGCAGCTTGCGACCGTAGGCAACCAAGCCGGAGGCCGCGTCTTCATATTTGTCGAGACCGACGATGTTCAACGAGACTTCGGGCGGCTCAAGGCGCGAGGTGTCGTCTTCGTCCGCGAACCTGCCGAAGGGCCGCACGGGATTGTCGCGGTCTTCCTTGATCTCTACGGCAACCGATTCGATCTCATCGAACCAAGGCCGTAGACGCGCGCGCGAAGTTTGACCTGCGGACCTAGAGTCCGGGTAGGAGAGTTCGATGCCTCCGAAGCCCCGAAAGCCAGCTGGGATCGCCCCGAAGCTCCTCCTCGAGCAGGTCAAGGGTACGGCGCCGTGGGCGTTGTCGCTCGAGCCGGCGCTACCCGCGGCGGAGATCCTGGCCAAAGCGGCCGACCTCGAGAAGCGTTGGCTCGCAGGCGGCGCTGCGGAGGACTATTTCGTTCTTCTGCTCGCAGCGCACTTCACGACCGTGGCGACTTTTTGCCCGACCGACGTGGATGCACGAATCCGCCAGCACGCGTGGTCGGACCTCACCGGCAAGCGCCTGACGACGGCCGTCGACCGCGTGGAGGAGGTCGCGCGGTGGGACGTGCGGCCGGTGTCGGCGCGCTACGTCACGATGGGCCGGGACGTGCTTGCCGGCCACCAGGGCGAATGGTTCAGCGTGATGGCCGGCGCGCTGGGTCGTGCGTTGGCCGTCGATGATGCGCCCGTCGCGGAGCGAGCGAAGTCGTGGATCGAGACCGAGCTCGCGCGCGAGGCGAAACTGGTGACGCACGCACGCAAGGACGGTTCTGATCAGGAGCTCTTGGCGGTGGTGACGACCGTGGCACACAACCTCGGCGATCTCTCGCGGGTGGTGGATACCTGGCAGCCTGCCCATGCTGCCTCCGAGATCGGGCGTCGGTACCAGCGGCTCGGCCACGAGGACGGCGTGCGCTTCGACGGAGCCTTCGTGTTCGCGGGCGAGCTGAACAAGCAGCTGATGGCGAAGGAGAACCACCGCTTCTTGCCGCTGCGGGTCCCGCGTGCGCTTCGCCGTGAGCGCGCGTTTCTGCTCCCGTTCGGTCCATACTTCTACGACTGGGGCTGCACCCTCGGGAGTACGAAGCTCTTGCAGGACCACGAGCGTGCCGAGATCGCGCTCGCGCTCGCGAAGGTGCACGAGCGCCGCTCCGACGAGCACGGCTGCTTGCGCGCGCTGGCGGGCATCCATGCCGCGTTCGGCGGCGGCCTCGACAAGCTCGGGCGGCTCCTTCCGTCCGACGAGAGCACGTTGCTCAAGCGCGCCGGCGTGCAGCGCGCACTCCGCCAATCGGAGCCGGACTTCCTGAAGACGTTCCACGCGGCGGTCGTGCGCGCATAACGACGCGCTCAGCGCGCCCGAGACTTCGGAGCAGTGTCCGACAGACAACTTGATAGCGTTCAAAGCGGGAGCGCGTCTGATCTGAGCCCGCCGCAGCAGCAGGCGATAATTCGCGCTATGGCGAGAGTCGACGCGTTCGAGCGTGTGACACGGTCGACACGGCCGTCCGGCGCCCATCTCCACGCGTTGACTGCTCGGCGCGCACCACCCACACAAGGCGGCGCCTGGCGCACCACTGGGTGGTTCTGCATCTACCGCCATGGGAGGTTGCGCTCGATCCCCTGCTCCGCTCTCACCGTGAGTCGCGCAACGCTGTACCGACAAGCGTCGCCGCCCGTCGCGCCGTCCGGTATGCGCCGTGCGGCCAATCCTCGACGACTTTCCGAGCACGAGAGATTGGCAATTATCGACGCACTTCACTCAACGCGTTTTGCCGACCAACCGCCGCCCGAAGTGTATGCCACGTTGCTCTCTGAAGGCGTCTATCTGGCGTCGATTCGTCCGATGTACCGAGTGCTCGCGGAGGCTGGAGAGCGACGCTCTACTCGACGATCGTGCAGGTCGGAATGAACGTCGTGAGCGCAATGATGGAAGAGAATCGCACCAGAATTTGCGGCCCGAAAGGCCAACACGACAACAAGCGCGTGGCGCATCGTGGAGGTCACACGGACGGCGAGCTCGTACTGGGTGGTCGCCGCGTTCGCGTGAAGCGACCGTGCGTGCGTGGCAGCGATGGCCGCGAGGTCTCGTTGCCGACGTGGGAGCAATTCGCGTGCGACGATCCGCTCTTCGATCGGGCCGTTGAGCAGATGGTGCTTGGCGTCTCGACGAGGAACTACGCGCGGTCGCTCGAGCCGGTGCCGAAGGAGAGCCAGACGCGAGGTGCGAGCAAGAGCGCGGTGAGTCGTCGATTCGTGACGGCGACGAGCGAGGCACTGACGAACATGATGAGCCGAGACCTTGGCGTGCTGTCGTTGTGCGCGATCGTGATCGATGGCATTCACATGGGCGAGCACCTCGTCGTAGTTGCCATTGGCATCGACCAACAGGGCAACAAGCACGTACTCGGATTGCACGAGGGCGCGACGGAAAACGAGTCGGTGTGCAAGACGCTGCTTGGCGACCTGGTGGCGCGCGGAGTGCGTGATGACCGTGCGATGCTCTTCGTGATCGACGGCGGCAAGGGCTTGCTCGCCGGCATTCGAAAGGTGTTTGGCAAGCGAGCGATCATCCAACGATGCCAGGTGCACAAGCGACGAAACGTCGTGGACCATCTGCCCGAGACCATGAAGAAGCCCATTGGTCGTGCAATGTCGACGGCGTATCGATGTGGCAATGCGGAGCGCGCGAAGCGGCTGCTTTCGGCCCTCGCGCGACAACTCGACAAGAAGCACCCGTCCGCAGCGGCGTCGTTGCGCGAGGGTCTCGACGAGACGCTCACCGTGATGCGCCTCGGGCTCGTCAGCGCGTTGGAGCGCACGCTCTCGACGACCGATTCGATTGAATTAGTCAATAGTCGTATTCGAAAAACGACCCACAACGTGACCAAGTGGAACGGCGGGACGATGGTCCTTCGCTGGCTCGCCGTGGCGCTCGACGAGGCCGCCAAGACCTTCAGAAGGCTGCGCGGTCATAAGGGCATATCGCGACTCGTCGCCGCGCTGCGCGCTCACGACGCGATACTCACACCACTGCCCGTTGACGCATCGACAAGAGCTGCGTAATGCGATGAAAGCCGCCACCCAAATTCAACAGTCCAAGGGACGTCGCCAACGCGACGAGCCTCGTCTCATTGCACGTCCCGGTGCACCGCAGTCGCGCGAAGCCTCGACACAGCCGTCCGCACTCGAGATATCCGTCCAGCTCTTTGCGCACGAACTTCGGCAGGGTGATCTCGATGGCCCCATCGTCC
>JAYVYD010000033.1:0-20492 GCA_043784605.1 Myxococcales bacterium
GACGACCCGATAGTGTGCCGCAAGCTCGAGGACATCGGGTGCGCCGCGGTGATGCCGCTCGCGGCTCCGATCGGGAGCGGTCTCGGCATCCGCAACAAGCACAACCTCGAGATCATCATCGAGCGCGCTAAGGTGCCCGTGATCGTCGACGCGGGCGTTGGCACCGCGAGCGACGCGGCCGTCGCGATGGAGCTGGGCTGCCAGGGCGTCCTCATGAACACGGCGATAGCTCACGCGAAGGACCCGATCATGATGGCCCAGGCCATGAAAGAGGGCGTGCACGCGGGGCGCCTCGCCTTCCTTGCCGGGCGAATGCCGAAGAGCCGCTACGCAAACGCCTCGAGCCCGACGAAGGGCCTCATCGAGTGATCCGCGCAGGCGTGCTGGTGACAATCGCGGCGCTCCTGCGCGCGCCGATGCAGTGCACGCACGCGCCCGATCCAACGCTCCGCCAAGAGGACACCGCGGGCGACGCGCTCTGGGACCTCGCGCACGATTTCCAGACGCGTGGTGACGACGCGGCGTACCGGCACACGCTCGAGACGCTGGTCGTGCGCTATCCGTCGAGCCGCCACACCTCAGCGGCGAAAGAAGAGCTCGGCCCCGAAGCCGGCATGCACTGATAGTATCGTTGAATGGCCGAGTCGCCGTGAACATCCCTCCCCTCGTGTTGATCACGAACTCGGGCTTCGACGACGAGCACCTCACGCGGGTCGCGGAGCTCGTCTGCAAGGCCGTCCCTGGGACGTGCGTGCAACTGCGCGATCACCAGCGCGACGACGCCGAGCTCGAGCCGCTCGCCACCCGCTTGCGCGAGATCACACGCATGCACGGCGGGATGTTGCTGCTCAACCGAAGACCCGATCTCGCGCGTCGTGTCGGCGCCGACGGGATTCACGGCGACGCGAGAGGGCGCACGCCGATCGTGAGCACGCCTGCGCACGACGACGTGGAGCTGCAGATGGCCAAGGACGGCGGCGCGCGCTTCGCTCTCGTGAGCCCGATCTACGCGACGCCAGGAAAACAGGCTCCGCGTGGCGTCTCGGCGCTCGTGGCGGCGCGCTCTCTCGCCGGCGAGATGGGCGTGATTGCTCTCGGCGGGATAGATGAGAACAACGCGGACGCGTGCTTTGCGGCGGGCGCGGACGGCGTCGCTTGCATCCGCGCGCTGCTCGCGGCGAGCGACCCTACGACGATCGCGCGACGAATCGTCGAGAACGCGCCCGTGGTAAGATCTCGGCCTCGATGAACTACGACGAGGCCCTCAACCTGACGCTCGACGTGCTCAACCGTCACGTGGAACGCCCGGGAGGGATCACGAAAGACAATCACATCCAAAACGACCTCGGGCTCGACAGCCTCGGCGTGATGGAGGTTGTGGCCGACCTCGAGGACGAACTCCACGTTCAGATCCCAACAGACAAACTCAGCGGCATCGCCACGGTCGACGACGTAGCCAAGACCATCGCCAAGCTCCCCCTCTAGTGCTCCCGTTCGGCGGACGCGGCACTAGGAGTGCGGCGGTTTTCGTCGAGACCAAGCGAGGCCAAGGAGCGAATGAGGCGCCGGGATTCCTGTACGGCGACGATTCCCGACGAAGGTATCGGCGAAAAACGCCACGCTCCTACGGAGTTGTTTTGAAGACGAATGGGACCGCGAGGCCGTTCTTCACGGCGTCGACGACTCCGTTGCTGAGCGCAGTGTCCGCTTGCTCGCACGCGACAGACACGTCGCCGCTCATCGCGCCTTTGCACTCTTTGCCGCGCTTGTCGTAGGCGGCCTTGACGCTCGCGTCTCCGAGGAGCGTGTTGCGCGTCCCCTCCGTGAGGTACTTCCACATCAGGATCGGGTGCTTCGCCTTCGGCGGGCGGCGCGTCGTGACCTCGCCCTCGTCCAGCGAGTAGCAGTTGCCGTCCCAGCGCATTACCTGATAGCCGCCGCCCGACCCGATCACGATGGCGCTGCCCTTCGGCGGCGTGCGGCGCTTGAGCACGATGACCTCTTCGTCGAACGCGAGCTTCGAACGGGCCGCGGCGCCGCCCTCTGCATTCCACGCGTCGACGTCGCCCTTCAAATACAGCCGAGTCCACGGCGAGCCCTTCGCGAAGAGTACGAGCGGGAGATCGGGCTGTGACGCGTCGCAGACTTTGCCCGCGAAGGCCGCGCCCGTCGTGCACATGTCTCCGCCGCCGTCGGCGCACGCCGTGGGAACTGTCGGCGCGGGCTCGGGCTTCTTCACGGGCTCGGGAGCCGCGCTCGCGTTCGGCGCTGCGACCGTACGCGGCGGCGCGACGTTCGCCGAGGTGCCCGTGCCTGAAGACTCCGCCGGCGGAGTCGCTGCTCCGCACGCGATGACCGAGAGAGCGCACGCCAAGAACGAACGAGTGTCGCGGTGCGGCATGAGCCGAGGATTGGAGCAGAAGGATTTCCATCCTGGAAGGGACATTTCCAGGTCCCCCACTAGTGACGGGCTAACGTGGGGCTATGGCCACACCCAAATTCGCTCCCGCGAATTTCCTAGCGCATCGATTCCCGAGAATCGAAGCACTAGTTCATGCGCCAGAGACGAACTTGATGGTCGTTTCGTTCAACGCGCTGAGTCGAGCGTGCTCTGCGTCGGGCATGCGCTCTTTGACGATCTTGAAGATGCCGTGATCGAACGGTAGCCCCGGCGCCTCCGACACCTTCTCGATGCGCTCCCACTCGTGCTGCTGCATCAGCTCGTAGGCGCGGTGGTGGCAATACGGGTTGTCGCCGGTCTTTCCGAAGAGCACGTGTGTGGTCCAGTTGCAGCCCGCGAGGCACGCATCATTGTAATAACAATCGCGACAAAACCCGCCGAGCTGATCGACGGTCATGTCACGCGTGAAACGCAGAGGTTTGCTGCGCTCCCAGACGTCCTTGAGCGAGGTCTCGCGGATGTTGCCGCCCACATAGACATCCGTCGGCAGCGACGGGCACCCCTTGATGTCGCCGTTCGCCTCGAGGCCGAGTACGAGCTTGCCCGCGCCACAGGAGCCGCGATGCTTGCCGGGAAAAGCAGCCCGAATCGTGGATTCGAACGGGCCGTAGTAGCCAATGTTGTTGCCCGCCCAGAAGCGTACCTTCGTCTCGTCTGCGCGCTTCTTGAGCCGCGCGAGCATCGGGATGACCTCGAGGACTTGCCAGGGCTCGAGCAGCATGTCCGGCTCGTCACCCGCGCGGCCCATGGCGGTCGTGAGCTGCATTTGCCAGCCATGGATCTTGTTCTTTACAAGCAGCTCGAAGACCTCGGGGATCTCCTTTAGATTGGGGCGATTGATTTGTGTGTTTGCCGCCACTGGGATGCCGACGGCGCGTAGGTTCTCGAACGCCTTCATCGCGGAGTCGAAGCTGCCTTGGACGCCGCGCAGGAGATCGTGGGACTCGCGCAGGCCGTCGATCGACACGCTCACGGACTGCAGCCCCGCGTCCTTGGCTTGGCGCGCGCGCTCCGGCGTGAGGCCGCGACCGCCAGTGGTCATGGAGCACTGCATGCCGAGCCGCCGGATCTCGCGGACAATCTCGGTCCAGTCATCTCGCAGGTACGCCTCGCCGCCGATGACGGTGACCTCGAGCACGCCGAGCTCGTGCATCTGGCGCACCATGTCGAACGCCTCTTTCGTGTCGAGCTCGTCCGGGCGTCCCTTGCCCGCACGTGAGCCGCAGTGACGGCATGCGAGATCGCACGCGAGCGTGATCTCCCAAACGGCATAAATCGGCCTGGTTTGGTCTTGCTCGCGTACGCCGTCGAGCAGCGGAAGGCGCTTCTTGTTCGAAGGGAGTGCGAGGGGCGCGATGGGTAGGTTTCTAGGTCGGGGACCGAGCATCATTCGTCCGGCGGCAAGGGTGGCGCGCCATAGATGGGTATGGTGCTGGTGTCTTTGCCGACGACATCCGGGATGAACACATCGACGATGAACGCGCTGTCCTTCGCCTTCGTTGCGTCGAGCACGTCCGCGCCACCGTCCACGGGCATGTCGACGTACTCGGGGATGCCGATCGTCGACTTGCCGCCACACGCGCCGACCCCTCCGAACGCGACCGCCGTGAGCGCCCCCGCGACGACCGCGCGACGCGCGGCGCAGAACGGACACGTCTGGTGAAGGACGTGACGAAGGCAACGCGCGCAGACACGCATGACTAGTCTTTGCCCGAGTCGTTCGGGTCGCCGGCATCGCTCGCGTCCTCTGGCCACGAGGCGTCGAAGCGAGAACCACCGTATGAAGCGTCGACGGCGATAGGGCGCGAGTCTCGCCCCGCGTCCGCAAAACCTGCATCGAAGGGCGGAGCACCATAGACGGTCTCCGAGTGCCCCAACGAGCACGCCGTGATCGCTCCAGCCACACCGGTGGCGCTTGCGATCCACGCCGCGCGCGTCAACCGCTTCCGCGCGGGCGCACGGACCGACGCAAGGGAGGTGACGGTAGTACCGCAGAACGGGCACCTGCCGGCGCCGTGCTTGACGTGCCGCGCACACGATTGACAAGTCAACAAAGCCATCATCGCTCCTGAGAGGCTTCGAGACTAGCGAGTCGGCTCGCAGTTGCAATGGCGGGCGGTTCGTCGTTTCGTGAGCGCATGAGCCTTGTCAACGAAGAGATGCTCGCGGACGGGTCCGTGCTCGTGTCGGGTCGACGCGCGCGCGTCCTCGTCACGGCTCCACGAGCGGGCGTGATCTTCCTCGCGTCGTCGGGTGGCGGAGAGACGCTCGTCGACAGCGCCGTGATGGACGCGCTCGGCGCCGAGATCGACAAGGCGGGCCGCGTGGAGCTCTTCGTCGACATGCGCGACGCGAAGGGCATGGCGTTCGAGACGCGCAAGAAGGCCATGCCGTGGGCCAAACAGTACAAGTCGAAGATCGAGTGCGCGCACATCCTGACGGGCAGCAAGCTCGCGGAGCTCGCGCTGCGCGTCGTCGCAGTGTTCGCGGGCGGCAGGCTCCATATCCACGGCAGCGCCGCGGCCCTCCTCGCGGAGCTGCGGCGAGCTGCGCCGTCCGTGGACACCCTACCGTCCGTGCCGCGATGAAGAGTACCCTCCGCGCATGATCAGTCGCGCGCGCGCACGCATCGGTCTCGGTTTGATGTTGGTCGCGTGTGGAGGTGCGGCACCTGCGCCCGTCACGCCCGCGGACACGAACCCGCCGACGCCCACTCCCTCGGCAACCGCGACGGACGCCGAAGCGCCTCCGGGAGTGTCTGTCGTGCTCTTCGACGATCTCGGGGTGAGCTTCGCCGTGCAGCCCGGGTGGCATGTGATGGGCGACGACGCACTCGCGGCGCGAATCCGCGCGTCTGCGAACCCGCGGCTCACGGCGTCTCTGCAGAGTCACGCTGGAGAGAAGAAGGCACTTCCGCTTCTCACACTCTCACGCGAGGCGATCGACAAGAATGACGCTCTCACGGTCACGATCACCGCAGCGGTGGTCCCGCAAGACGCCTCGGCCATCGAGCTACTCAATCAGCAACAAATCGTCATGAAGGACAATCTAGAGAACTTCACGATTGTCGCACCACCGAAAGACCACACACAAGATGGCGTAGCGGGCGTCGAGCTAGCGGATCGCTATGGCCTCCACGGCGGTGCGAAGATGGCGTCCGTACTGCGATTGCATGTCCGCGCCGGACTCGCGATCTCGATCGTTGCCGTCTGGCCCGACACGGCTCCTGCGGCGCGGCTAGACGAGGCGCGGGCCGTCCTCGATGGGTTGCACTTCTATCCGCCTACTCCCTAATCGGGATACGCGCTGCGCGCGGCTAACTGGGGGCACCTGCTAATTTGTGGCTCGGCGGACCGCTAATGGCCATTGAGGGGTTTGGCACGGACGCGCGGCGCGCTCCGGTCCTGTTTGCTGACGGCATGAGCGGTCCGCCGGACTGGGCGTGCGCAGGTGGCTTGGGGGACATTGGGGTGAGTTCCGACAGAGACCCCGTCCCAAACTGCCAGTGAGACATCACCTTCCCTGCTTTCTTTTCGCCACCCGCGATCGAAACGACCGGCGAGCGTGCGGTGCTTTTTCCTAGGACGGCCGACCACGTGATGTGCGAGATCGTGAAACGGCGCAGGGGCTTTAGTGTCGGCGGGCACCTGATCGTTGAGCCGTTGCACGGCTCAAGTGCGCGTCGCCGAGCCCTAACTCCCCAATAGTGGGTGCCCCCTTCGCCCCGCGCGCAGCGGGTCTAGCGAGTCTCGACCTTGCCGTCGGCATGCTTGGCAAACCTGCCCTGCGGCCGAGGGTGCACGGGATCGTCGCTCGGCCACGGCCATCCACCGAAGCGTGTGCGTCGATAGTCCTGCATCGCCTGTTCGATTTCGGCGCGTGTGTTCATCACGAAGGGGCCGTGCTGCACCACTGGCTCGGCTATCGGACGTCCCTGCAGCATCAAGATCTCGCAGGTGTGAGGGCCCGCCTCGAGCGGCAGCGCGACGTCGGACTCGACGAGCAGCGCGGCGTGATCTTGTTGCAGGTGGTCGCCGACCTTCAAACTCGGTCCGTTGAAGAAGTAGAGCGTGCGCGTCGTCTCTTCGCTCGCCGCGGGCGGCAGTGTGCACTTGGCACCAGGCTCCATGACGATGCTCCAGATCGCGACGTCGGAGTCTGCGCGCCGTGCCCATGACTTCGGCGGCGGTGAAGGCGCACGCTTGCTCTCGAGCGCGCCCGCGACCACCGTGATGAGCGTTTTCTTGCCCGAGTCGTCCACCATCGTCACGCGCGGGATCGTCTCGTCCCAGAGCATGGTGAAGTGCGCGTCCACCATCTTGTCTTCTGCGGGCAAGTTCAACCAAATCTGAAAGAGCTCGACCGGGTTCGGCTCGGCGCGCTCTCGCAGCGGGAACATCTCGCAATGCACGATGCCAGCGCCGGCCGTGAGCCATTGCACGTCGCCACGGCCGAAGCGCGCGGTTGCGCCGAGCGAGTCCGAGTGATCGATGTAGCCACGTCGCGCGATGGTGACGGTCTCGAAGCCGCGATGCGGATGCTGCGGAAAACCGGGCACGACGTCGCCGTGGTACATGCGCCAGCCGTCTTTGACGACGAAGTCTTGTCCCAGGTTGCGGCCCACGAGAGACGCGGCTGGGCCCATCTTCTCGTTGCCCGCGGGGTACGCGTCATCGTGATGAACGCAGAAGAGGAAGGGATCCGCGGTGACCCAAGGAAACCCTAGCGGCAGCACATCGAGAACGATTTTGCTCACTACCCGGATTGTAGCAATCGTGTGCGATATTGACGAGGGCGTAGCCAAGGCTCAGCTCCAAGAGAACACCGTCAAGGCGACGCTGCATGACGCCGATCGACCGCTTCGACGCAGGCTCGTCTCGCCGGCAATTGCTGTCGCGTGCTTTGCGGCGGCGTTCCCGTTGGGCGTGTATTTCCAGTGCGTGCAGCTCTTCCTGCGCGTTGCGCTGGCCGGCGCACTCATCGCTACACTCGCCGCGTTCTCGTGCCTCGCGCTTCACCTCGCAAGGCTACGCTTTGTTGTCGGACGGGGTTCGTTCACATTCGCGGGGCCGGACTGCTCAACGACACGCTGCGCGCGAAAGACGTGATGGGCGCGACCACGGCTCGCCTCGAAGTGCGCTTCGTTCTCTCGCTCGCGCTGCGGCAGCGTGGAGCCAAGCCGGTACAGCTCGAGCTCGATTCGCTGGACGACGTGAAGGTCGTCTGCGACGCGCTTGGCATCGGTCATTACGGTTACGGCGCGGTCGCGTTCGATCTCGAGGTGCGCGCGCCCGACGTCGCGGAGACGCTGGCGCGAGCCTCGGTCGGAGCGTCGCTCGCCCTCTCGATTTTCATCACTAGCGTTGACGACGCGTTGCTTTGGGCGCCGCTGCTGGTGACGCTCATGGGTACTGTCACCATCTTGCTCTGGGGTTTGCGGGCGTACAAACGCCCGACGTTGGTGTTGCGCGGTGACGCCTTGCACATCAGTGGGGACACTCGTTGGAAGACCGTCGAATACAATTTCGTGAGCGCGATAGAGGTCACGCGGACGCATATCCTTTTGCAAGGCCCCGACGACACCCACGCCATCCCCGCAAAGCCAGTCTGGTGGCTACCCGACGGAATGAGCGCTCGCCTGCGAGAGCTTCTCGTCGCGCAAATCGACACCGCGGTTCGTCGCGCGCAAGGAAAGGGCGCCTTCAAAGACGAATCGTCCGAGGCCCTCGCGCCTCTGCGCAGAGGACCCATCATGGGCGTCGCGCAGTGGCTCGTGCACCTCGACGACATCGCGGCGACGGCGAACGGAGGCTATGGGTACCGAGGCGGGATCACGTTCGGCAAAGACGAACTCCGCCAGGCGTTCGAGGATCCCGACGCGGAGCCCGAGCTTCGCGCGGCAGCGGGACGTGTGCTCTTGAGGCTCTCACCCGAGGACGCACGGGTACGCGTGGCTCCGGTGCTCGACACCATTCGCGACGAGAATGTTCGCAAACGCATCGAGATCTTGCTCGATGACGATGCAGAGCGCGCTGAGCGAGAGATCAACGAACACGAGCGCCGCCTCGCCGCCCGCTTCGTTCGCCGACTCTGAGTGGTCATGAGGACGTCCAGCCGCCCGCTTCGTTCGCCGACTCTGAGTGGTCATGAGGACGTCCAGGGCAGCACGCCTCGAAGTTGATTATTGCGGAAGGTGAACACCCGCTCGACGGTCATCGTCTTACGATGACGACGACATGAGACTCGCAGCCTTCGTCTTGTTCGCGCTGTCCTTGGTCGCGTCGCCCGCGTCCACTGCGCCTCCGCCGAGCGCGACTCGCACGATTGACGACTATCGCGATTTTCGCGCGCTCTCGATCGATCTCGTCGGTCGCATCCCGACGCGTGACGAGCTGGGTGCGTTCGAACGCACGGACTTCGATCGCGATCGCTGGATCGACTCACACCTCACCGGCACCGCTTACGCGCAGCGACTCACGCGCGTCTACATGGATGTGTTGCGGCTCGAGGTGAACAACGCGGTCGTCGTCAATCCGCCGGCGACGACGCTCCGGCGCACTCAGATCACTGGGCCCGACAACATGCCGGTCTATGTCTATTATCGCCGCGCACAGCGGCGAATGCGTGAGGCCACGGACGGAGAATTCTGCCTCACCAAGGACGAGACGGGCCTCGAGCTCGTCAACAATCAGGTCGCCAAAGGGACTGCGATTGCAGTGAAGAAGGACGACCTCGACGCGGCGACCGTGCTGGTCAAGCCTTGGTGGCTCTATCGCGACTATCTTCAGCTCAACGCTACCGAGCGACTGGGGGCCGAGTGGAAGAACCCCGATCCCGGATATGTGGTTAGCGATCGTCTATTGAAGGAGCCCGACGGCACGGCCACCACCGAGGTGCGCGTCTGCCGAGAGGAGGCGCTCACGATCGACACGGGCACTATCTACGCGACGGGTCGCCTCCCTCTCCCGAAGGGCGCACCGCCACCTCCCGGAAGGCAGAAGCCTCCGCCACTCGACGACGGATACGCGAAGCAGCACAAAGGCGAGAAGCTCTCGTGTCGCGACGCGCTCGCTTCGACGATGAGCGCCGACTGCGGGTGTGGCATCGGACTCCAGTATTGTTTGCCGGGAGACTCGGACAACGATCAACCGAGCGCGTTTATGCTGCCATCCCGCGCGCCGCTCGGCCTCGACGCGCCGATGCCGATGAGTCTGCAGACCAACTCGTCGTGGACGAAGACCTGGTGGACCGCGGAGTTTCTCCAGTTCACAGGCAAGCTGCTCACGGACGACCGAGATTTCAGGGACATCCTGCTCGCAAAGGACACGGTCATCAACGGACCGCTGGCGCAGTATTATCGCTCGACCGCTCCTGCGAGCTGCTGCGGTCGCGAGCGCGCCTTCGGCATGAACGTGGAGAGCGAGCCGCTGCTCGACCCGTCGCGGGTGCCGGCCGCGCTATTCCCTCATGACGTCGGCGCGTGGCTCGTGGTCTCCGATCGCAGCGCACACGCATCGGGCATTTTGACGATGCCCGTGTTCCTCGAGAAGTTCGCGTCGCGTCGCGCGCGCGCTGCCGTTTTGTACAACGCGTTCCTTTGCAAGTCCTTCGTGTCCTCGAACGCAGAGCTACTCCCTTCTACCGAGCCCAACCTGATGGTGCGACCCGGCTGCTCCAGCTGTCACGCGACGCTCGAGCCGATGGCCGCGTACTTCTCGCGTGTCGAGGAGACTTCCGCGGTGTTCTTGCCGGACAACCAGTTTCCGATCAGCAACCCCAACTGCAAGCTGCAGAAGAACGGCAAGCCCGCCGGCTTCTGCGACGCGTTCTACGATCCAGCTTTCGCGACCGCCGATCACGGATCGCTGCGAGGCTCGTACGCGTCCGTCGCGCACGCCGAAGCTGGGCCCGCGGGTCTCGCGACCGAGATCACGAGCGCTCCGGAGTTCGGCTCGTGCACCGTGCAGCGCGTCGCGGGGTCCTTGTTGGGGCGCTCGCTCTCCCCCGATGACGACCCGCTCTTGGCGTCTCTCACCGACTCGTTCACCAAGAGCGGGTTTCACATGCGCGGGCTCGTCGCCGCGATCTTGAGGAGCGACGCGTACAAGAAAGCGAACAACTCGCATAGTCCACCGTCGGACGCGCCACCCACCTCGATGGCACCAAACGACGGCAATCACGGGGCGATGCAATGAGACTCTGGACCCTTGCTTGGTCAATAGTTGCCATTGCGTGCGCTCCCGCTGCGCGCATCCCTCCTAGCGCGCCCACGACGCTCACCGCATTGACGCGGTCTCCACAAGACTCGAGCGCCAAGCAAGATCTCCGGCTCGTCCCGCCCGAGGTGTACGTGCGCTCTTATCTGCAGCTGTTCGGGGGTCTCGCGCCCGTGGACGTGCAGCAGAGGGCGCGAGGAACGGACGGCGCGCAGCTCTTCGACACGTGGGACGACTATCTCGCAGCGCTCGGCCTACCCGATTACAAACAAGATCTGCCGCGCGCCCAGCGGACCAACGCGATCATGGTGGCGACGTTCGAGCGCCTCGGGGTCGCGCTCTGCGACCGCGCGCTCGAGCACGACTGGAAGTCCAAGCCGCCGATCGCGCCCAACGAGCGTTCGGTATTCGTCTTCGACGAGCCGACGCAGACAGACGCCGCTTCGTTCGCGTCGCGCTTCGACGAGCTGCACCGCACGTTTTTGAGCTATCCCGCGAGGCTCGCGCCCGGCCGCACCGAGGACTTCTACGCGCTCTACACGACCATCGAGAGACTCCACAAGGCGAACAAGCAGAAGTCGCGTCTCTCGCCGGAACAGGCCGGCTGGGTGAGCGTCTGTTACGGCCTCGTGCGTCACCCCGAATTCCACCTCTACTAGTCGAGAGTTCCCCAATGCAGAGACGAACGTTCCTGAAGGTGCTTGGCGGTGGCTTTACTGCGGCTTTCGCGTCATCTCCGTTCGCGCGCGCTCTCGCCGACCAAGGCGGGAACTCGGACGGGCACTTCTTCGTGTTCGTCCACGCCGCTGGCGGTTGGGACGTGACTCTGTGGGCGGACCCGCGCAACGAGAAGGTCGGAATCATCAATCCCGCCAGCACGGACAATACCGACTATGGACCTATCAAGCGTTGGGTGGACGCGCCATTGGATGGCGACGTACGTAGCTTCCAGCTCGTTCAGCCCGCCGGCTCCAATATCGTATTTGGACCTGGCATTGGGGACCTCGCCGACTTGTACGATCGACTGACGGTCGTGAACGGCATCGCGATGAACACGGTGAGTCATCCAGACGGCACCTCATTCTCGGCGACGGGTCGTCACCTCGTCGGAGGGCGCGCGCCTGCGTCGTCGATCGACACGATGATGGCCAACGAGTTTGGGCGCGAGCAGACCTTCCCGACCGTGAGCGTGCAGTTCCCGAGCGCGTACGTGGGCGAGAACCTGGATCCGCGCGTCGTACCCCTGACCGTGGGGAGTGTGTCTACGCTGAGCCGTACGCTCTCGCGCAGCGGGCAGTTCGAGACCGAGGACGAGCGCGAGGCCGTGACCGCGATGCTCAGTCACGAGGCCGCGGACATCGCGAAGGGCAGCGAATATCCGGACGCGATGAACGGCATGGCCGTGCAGCTCGATGCGCTGCGGGCGATGCTCGGCGGCAAGCTGCAAGACATCTTCTCGGTCGCGGGCCTGCAGAAGGCGCAGCCGCAGTTCAACTACAGGGCGCGCTTCGCGGCGGGCGCGGCGATCAACTGCGGGTTCGCGATCGAGGCGATGAAGCGCAACGTCGTCCGCTGCGTGAGCTTCGCGCAGGGCGGCTTCGACACGCACGGCGCGAACTACAAGACCCAGGCGCAGCTCCAGCAGGACCTGTTCGACACGCTCGCGGTGCTCGTCAGGACGCTCGACGCGACGCCTCACCCCACGCTCGTGGGCAAGAAGCTCGCGGACACCACGCACGTCATGGTCGTCAGCGACTTCTGTCGTACCCCGCAGGTCAACATGGGCGGCGGCCGCGACCACTATCCGAACAACTCGGCGCTCGTGATCTCGCCGCGCTTCAAGGGCAACCTGCAGTTCGGCAAGAGCGACCACGAGCAGCTCTTGCCCGGCAAGGCCAAGCGCTTCGCGGACGGTGAACGTCCGATCGCGCCGCCGGATTTGCTCGCGACGATGGTGAGCGCGATGGGCGTCAATCCACGTAAGTACCTCCGCGACGGCGAGGTCGTGCCGGAACTCCTCCGCACATGAGAGAAACGCCCATCGGATTAGTGCTTGGAGGTGATCGTGCCGCGGCACGATCACTGAGGCAGGTCGCTTTAGCGAGCTTGCTTGGAGTTGTCGGTTGTGGCGTACCGGCGGGCGTCAAGACACCGGACACCGCGCAGGCGCTCTTGGTGCACGCGGTGCCTTGGGCCCCAGGCGCCCTGCCGGGCCCCACTAAGATGGTCGCTGACCTCGGCGCGGACGTCGTCGTGTTCTCTGACGGCGCGGCGACGGTCGTCACCGACGGATCGATCGCCAACGTCGATCGCAGAGTGCCTAGCTGGGTGAGCGCGACGACGATCCCGGCGCCGGATGGCAGCGGACTTTGGATCGTGGGAGTCGACGCGAACGGCCAGATTTGGCGACTCCGCGCGCGCAAGAGCTTCGAGCCCATCAGCGAGCGCTACGGTCTCTCGAACGCGAGAGTCACGGATCTCTGCGGGTTCGGAGGACGCTTCGTCGGGTTCTCCATCGCGGATGCGCGTGCGCCCTTCGCGGTCGCAAACGGAAGCGAGGTCGCACGCTACTCGACATCGGCGGTCTCGGTGCTCGGCGGCGGAAGCGGGATGTTGGGGGCACTCACGGGCGACGGCGTATGGACCTTCGACGCGCGCACCAGCACGGCGCGAAGCTATGCCCTCCGTGACGCGCGCGATGTCGCGGTAGACGAGCAAGGTACGGTCTTCGTCGCGACATCACGCGCCATCTACTCGATGCGAGAGGATGGCACGCTGCTACTTCGATATGCGTCCCGCGGTCTGCACGGTCTCGTCGCTTCGCACGACCACGTCTGGTTTGCGGACGGGCCCGAGCTCGGAGTGCTCGACGGCGACACCGTGAGGCGCACTCGCGCCGCCGACGTCCCCGAAGACGCGACGCTCACAGGTTCGCCCTCAGGCGACGTATGGGCATTATCTCGAGGCGCACTAACACGTTATGCGATTGGGGAGAGCCCGAGCACCGGCGCACGCGTGCGCTGGGAAGACGCCGCGGGGCCCGTTTTTGGACGGGTTTGCAGCAGGTGCCATGCCTCCGACAGCACGTCCGGCGTGGACCTCTCGACGCCCGACGCTTGGCGCAAGAAGCGCGACCTGATTCGCCAGCGCGTTCTCGTCGATCGCGACATGCCTCCGAGAGAGCAGCCAATCGCAGATCTTGACCGAGAGTCCGTCAAGCGCTGGCTCGACTCACCTGCTCTCTGATCGTTTGGGGTCAACAACCACGGATTGTCAGCATGCTTACAAGCCGTCAGACTTGCGCGTGGTCCCGGCATTGCAATCTTGCTCTCCATGCGAGCGACGATCGCCCTATTTCTCGCGTTCACCGCGTGTGCCACGGAGAGTGCCGCTCCACCGCGCCTCGTGATGGTTCCCATTCGAGACGAAACGCCTCAACCCGTGCAGCTCGTTGCGGTGTTGGCGACTGAGGTCCCGAACGGTGCGCCGCCAACTTCGTTGCTACCTCCTGACCTCGTTCCCGACGTCGCGCCAAACGTCACGATCGACGAGTCACCGCAAGAGGTGTGGCTCGTAGAGGGAATCGGGCGGGCCGAGATGCCTGGCGGGTCGATCGCGTCGAGCTTCCAAAGTCCTTACGTCACTCACGATCCGAACATCGACAACTTCGTGCCTCACAGGCACATCGGCTTTCACCGATACGGTAGTCGCTAGTCGTCGACGACAGCACGCAGCATGCGATTGGCGAGGTCCATCCGTGCGACGAGCTCACGCGCGCTCGCGGCGGCGCCCTTGTCCAGATTGCGAAGCATCGCGACGGCCTCGGCGCCCTCGCGCTCCAGACGTGTCTCGTAGCGCATTGCGGACTCTTCTGCGGTGAGTTCGAGGGCCAAGTTGCGCTCCACGCTCGAGTAGGAGAGCGCGGCGGTGAGCGAGTCGACGACCGTGATCATCCAATCGGAGCACGACTCGACCCACGACCTCGTGACGTGAGAGGCGCCGAGCACGCGCGACCAGCGCTCGACGTCGCTCGTCGCGGACTCGACCATTCGCAACCACGGCATCACGGAATTGACGCTCTCACCATCTGCGGCGGCGCGCACGGCGGCCTCGAGTGCGTCGAGCGAGAGTGCCATCTCGGTGCCACAGCTGAAGGCGGAGCGAATGCGAAACCCGGACCCGCGTTCGTGCGCAACGTCGTCGACTGACTCTTGGACCTCGAGGTCGTCGTGCGCGGAGGCAGGTGCCATGATTCATCTGTGGTGAGCAAGCGCTGGTCCATTCAGATCGATCGGACAAACGTCACCGTTTTGCACCGCGCGTGAGAAAAACTCCGTGTCGCATTGAAAAGTTTGCGGACTTAGGTGTCGCGTGTCGCATTCTATTGCAATGAAGACAATGTGGTTGCTCGGACCCGCTCGGCTCTCGGTGCTCAGCGCTCTCGTCATCGCGTGTGGCGGCGGAAGGTCACACGACGCGACTCCAACCACCGCGAGCACCGCGGCGTCGACGCCCGACTCGGCTTGCTTCGCACTCGCGAGCGCGACCCACCCAGCGCAGCCGAATGCGCCAGAGAAGGTGAGCGTGAAGCACGTGCTCGTGAAGTGGAGCGGCGCGAAGAACCCCGTCCCAACGGCGACTCGAACGCGTGAAGAGGCGTGCCTACGAGCGCTCGCCGCGCGAGACGCATTGCGCTCGGGGACGGACTTCGATGCGGTCGTGACGACCTACAGCGACGAGCCGGGCGCGGTTTCCCGCAATGGGTCGCTCGGGAGCGTGGAACGCAAGGCGCTTGTCCCCGCCTTCGCAGACGTAGCGTTCGAGCTTGCGCCCGGAGAGTTCAGCGACATCGTGGAGACCGACTTCGGCTTTCACGTGATCATGCGTACGCAATAGCCGTCGCTCGGAGTTACTTGGTCACCATGATCAAGAACGGCATGAAGTGCTTTGCGGTGCCCAAGGAGACGATCGTGACGAGCGTGCCCGCCGGCGGTGAAGCGTAGTTCGGCGTGATGTAAAGCGTCCCGATGTCCCCATCTTGTCCGCTCTTCGTCTGCAGCGCGAGTGTCAGCGTGGGCGACGGAGTGTTGAACGCGAACGGCGAGCCCTCGATGGCTTGGACGGACCACTTCGGCAGCGGCTGGTCGCTGTAGAATCCGAAGTCGATGCTGGCCTGCACGCCGACCTGCATCGGGTAGCCTTTCGTGAGCTTCTTCTTGATGCCGCCGAAGACGTCGCGATCACGAATCGTGATGTCGACCATGTCGAGCGGCGTCACGTTGAAGTAGGGATCAGGATTGGGTGAGCACGGGTTGTGTCCGGCCTTGGCGGACGCATTCGACCAGGATCGCTGCATGAAATAGGGCGGGCTGGTGAACGACACGACCGAGTCTGCGTTGAAGCGACACGAGTCACCGTTCTCTTCGTAATAGAGAACGAAGGGCGACCATGCGGCATGCGCGTCATCGAAGCCGACGAACCCGGCCTGCGTGGAGACGTGCGGATCCGTCACCACCTCGACGAGCTCGTGCGAGCCGACGAAACTCGCGTAGGTCGAGACCGGGTAGCCCCACTGCGGGTGGCACTCCGTGTCGATGATTGCGTAGACGAGCTCGTTGCCGTTCGCGGTCGTCGACGTGTGATAGCCGCCCGCGCTGTCGCAAGTAGGGTGACCGCCGGCGGCGAGCTTCAGCGACTCGGGCAAGTACAGCACGTAGACCGTGCTCGCGTCGTTCGCCGGCCAACCGTTGCCGGGCGCATTCGACACTTGCTGCGAGAGCCAATTCTCCAAGTCGGATTGTTGGATCGTGGCGGGCGGCGGCGTCTTGATCGACACGTGTCCGCCAGAGACCGCGGGCCCAACGCCGTACTCGGAGGTCGTGGCCTTCCAGTATTCGCTCGAGCCGATCGCGTCCGTAAAGGCCTGAAAGAAGCCTTCGTTCGCGTCGGACGACCACGTCACGGTGACGAACTTGGGATTCGCGAGCGTGCCACCCTTGTGATCCACGAGCTGCCCCATCGCGGGGATGAATGCCGGGTAGTGCATCGCGGGCGCAGTGTCGGCCGCGTCGGGCGCGGATGCATCCGTGATCGAAGAGTCCACGCCGCCGTCCTTCGCGAGCGGCGTCACCGCATCATTGGAAGCGCAAGCGAAGAGGACTGAGGCAATGAGGAGAGCCGACGAAGCGCGCATACTACTTCGTCACCATCAGCAGGAACGGTGCGTAGTGCTTCGCGGTTCCCTGCGAGATGATCGTCACGAGCGTGCCCTCGGGAGGCGACGGGAAATTCGGCGTGACGTAGAGCGTGCCGACGTCTCCGTCCACGCCGCTCTTCGTCTGCAGCGCGAGCGTCACGGTGGGCGAAGGCGGCGTGAAGCCGGTGAAGATAGGACCCTCGACGGCTTGCACGGTCCACTTCGGCACCGGAGCGTCGCTGTAAAATCCGAAGTCGATGCTCGCCTGCACGCCCACCTGCATCGAATAGCCCTTAGTCACGATCTTCTTGTAGTTGCTTGACGGCGCCTGATCGTGAATCGTGATGTCCACCATCCCGAGCGGCGAGACACTGAAGTATGGGTCCGGGTTGGGAACGCACGGGTTATGACCCGACTTCGCCGACAGGTTCGACCACTCGCGCTGCAGCACGTACGGCGGCTTGGTGAACGACACGACGGAGTCGCTGAAGAACTCGCACGCGTCTCCGTTTTCGTATTGGTGATTGAGCAGCTCCGCCCACGCCCAGTGCGCGGCGTCGTAGCCGTAGAAGGCGGGGCCGGCGCCCGGATGCGGATCGGTCACGGCCTCCGCGAGCTCGTGCGAGCCGACTTGCGTCGCGAACGGCGTCACCGAAGTGCCGTAGACGTTATGGCACTCCAAGCCGACGATGCCGTAGATGACCGACATACCGTTGGCCGTGGTCTCCGTGTGATATCCGCCGACACCCGAGTTGCACTCGGTGTTTCCACCCAGCGTGAGCTTGAGCGCCTCGGGGAGGAACAAGAGATAAACGGTATTCGGGTCGTTCACCGGCCAGCCGTTTGCCGGCGCATTGCCCACTTGCTGCGCGACCCACGAGTCGAGCGCCACGTCCTGGATCGTGGACGGAGGAGGCGTCTTGATCGAGACATGGCCGCCGGAGACTGCCGACCCAACTCCGTACTCGGAGACCGCGGTCTTCCAGAATTCGGATTGCCCAATAGTGTCCGTGAACGTCTGATAGAACGCCTCGTTCGGGTCACTGGACCAAGTCACCGAGACGATCTTCGGATCGGTGAGCACGCCGCCCTTGTTGTCCAAAAGCTGCGCGGCTTCCGGCCTGAACGCCGGAAAGTGTGGGGCCGGCGCGGCGTCCGCGGCGTCCGCGACGGACGAGTCGATCACCGACGCGTCACTGCCACCGTCGCCCGCGGGCGGCTTGACCGGGTCGTTCGAGGAACAGGCAAAAAGGACCGACGCAACGAGGACCGTCGACAAAACACGCATGCGAGACATGTTAGTATGCGAAGTGCCGACGAGCACTGAAATCGCTCGGTGAGGCAGAGCCGACAATGGGGGTTTGAATGATTCGAGAGCTCGTCGCGGTAGGCATCGTGGGCGGTTTGGGCATCGCGCTCGCGTGCTCGGGCAAGACTGTAGACGGCGTGCATAACGATGGCGGGCTCTCGGGCGGGTGCCCAAGCTCGGCGCCTGCACAAGGTATTGCGTGCGCTGCGATGAGCTTGGAGTGCGAATACGGGAGCGACCCGAACATCGCTTGCGACACGGTCGCGCGATGCGACACGAAAGGCTGGAACGTCACGTCGCCCAGCGCGAGCGGCTGCCCCACGCCCCCGCTCGGACCCACGTGCCCGGCGACGTTCGCGGCCGTGAAAGAGGGCGCTGCGTGCAGCACACCGACGACGTGCGGCTACCAGCAAGGGACTTGCTCGTGCGCGGTGTACTGCGGCCCGCAATATCCACTCGGACACGCTTGCGACGCTGGCACGCCCACTACTTGGCACTGCGAAGGCGGCGGAGGCATGGGCTGCCCCGACGGGCGACCCCGAATCGGCAGCGCGTGTGCGACCGACAAGCAGGCGTGCTCGTACGGCGACTGCAACTCGATCGGCGTCGTCTGCCAGTCTGGTACTTGGCATTCGGCGCTCCATGGTTGCCCCATCTCGACTCGCCACTACAAGGAGGGCATTCACTACTTGTCAGTCGACGAGCGTCGCGCCGCGGCTGCCGAGGCGCTCGATACCCAATTAGCGACTTATCAATATACGATTGGCGATCGCGACCCGCGCTTGGGCTTCATCATCGAGGACCAGCCGGAACAGAGTCACTCTGTGGTGCACGGCAAGGACCGCGTGGACCTCTACGGCTACACGAGCAGCACGCTCGCCGCCGTGCAGGTGCAACAAGAAGAGATCCGCGAGCTGCAGCGTCTCGTGCAGGACCTCAAGGACGAGGTCGGTCACTGCCAGAAGCGGTGACACAAGGTACCGAGGCCTGCCTGACATCGTTCACGGGCTCGAACGACAACGCGAGGTCGGGGTACCTTGGACAGTGCTCGACACGCGATGAGCGACCACCGCGCAGACAGTCGCCCAATGTCCGACGGCGACAGCCGTGCGAGGCACTTTAGAAGGGCTTCGCGATCAGAATCGAGCGTCCAATTCGAGCGGAGAGCCGTCACCAAGGCGTCGGCATATTCGGGTGCGTGCACGACACTCCTCGCGACATGCACGTGCTTCGTCTCTTGTTGAAGCCAGACGAGGTCACGCGGATGTGAAACGACCGCGAGCTCGAGGTCGTCGAGCTCCTGGGGTCGCGGCCCGCGCTCGGGTTCCCGTTCGCGAGAATGCTCGCGACGGCTGACGGCAGCGTCCCCGACGACTTCGAGTTCCGGGTTTCTACCTCGACGCGACTCGCGATTACCGGCTACGCGAGAAAGCTGCGACTCGGTTGATCGATTCATATGCTCGCGGCTTGCAAGTGCCATCGATCGCGTGCGGCTTTCCGCGAGGCCCGCGCGCTCGGCATGCGGAGGGTCAGGCGCCGCCACCGCCAGCCGAGAAGGCAAAACGCCACATTGGGGCACTCTTTCGCATTTCCGTCTCGATGACGACGCGGTGCAACTACGAACGTCACGTTTCAGCAACCCGCGTCGCCGTCTCCGTCACGCGGCCTCGCCATGCATCCGCCTTGCTCTCCTGAGCGACTCGCGATTGAGCACCGCTACCTACTTGATCGAGACCGCACATCTGCCGACCACCGCGAACGCTGGCCTTCGCATGCAGGGATTGATCGCCGAGAGCTCGCACGCGGAGTCCTTGAAACAAGCGGATCCATCGCCGCTCGCTAGGGAGATGATGGACGCAACGACGACGAGCACGAAGAGCGCTCCGCCGAGGATCGCAGCGGGCCAGGGGCCTTGTCGTTTGGGGGTGTTCATGATCGTTGGAGCGGCGCTTGCGGGCCTGAGAAATCAGCACGCGACGTGCCACCCAGAGGCCCACGGTAAGCCATAGCGCCCGACAAGGCCTCCGCGAAGAGGGAGTGGGCGTGGTCAGATCGAGGGCGCGTGCGGTAGTCCCGAGAGTGGCACGCGCTTCGCTCTCAAACTTGTATGGCAACGAAGACATCAGGCAAACGGAAGTACGGACCGAAGGCAGCGAAGAAGGTGGGGCGCGTGATGCACGAGTGGAAGGCGGGCATTCTCCACTCGGGCGCCTCGGGCGAGATCGTGACAAGCCAGAAGCAGGCGATCGCAATCGGCATCTCGGAAGCGCGACGCGAGGGAGACAAGGTTCCCAACAAGCCCGCACCGAA
>JAYVYD010000034.1:0-5891 GCA_043784605.1 Myxococcales bacterium
GCCCAAGAATCCCGAGAACCTCACCCTTCTCCAGCGGCGACGACTCCGCGACCTGGTCACTATCAACTTGCGCTCGGTTCGGGGGTACCTGCGGAAGGAACAGTTCCAGCACTTCTGGACCTACCACTCTAGCGTCTGGGGTCGGAAGTTCCTCGACCGCTGGACGACGATGGCAATGCGCTCCCGCCTCCCTCCGTTCAAACGGTTTGCCACCACCCTCCGCAAGCATCAGCGCGAACGCCTCAACTGGTTCGCCGCTCGCGGTCGTTGGATTCGTCGTGGTCGGAGTCGGATTCGGGTTCGTCGGGTTGTTCGTCACGGGGACCACTCCAGTCGGGTCCTCCCACTCTACGAACGTCACCTGCCCCGCTGGAGCGTCTACTTTCCGTGTCTTCGCGCCTATCGCGTTCTTCAATTGAACGTCGTGCGCTCCAGGAGACACGTCGATCGGCTCGCCTTCCACCCACTGCGCCGCTACGCCGTCCACCCAAACGCTCGTTCCGCTCGGGGCTTTGACGTTCAGTCGGCCAACCTTTGCCATACAAGACGCCATGTCTTGTCGCGCGTTCCCCCGGTTTTGCTCCGTGATTCGCGGATTGTCTGGCTATGCCAAGTACGCTCGATAATGGCTTATCGAGTCTGGGCACTTATCCAGCAAAAGCTCAGTCCGCGCCATATTGAACAACGAACTAGGACTCGGGAACTTCGCGTACGCATCAGAGAACTTCTGGTGCGCCGCCCCATAGTCTTTGTTGTTGAACAGGGATATCCCCTCGTTGAACAGCTTGTCGCTCTCGGCCTTGTTGTCTTTGCCTTGAGCGTTTTCGACGGCGCAAAACGCCATCACTTCGAGTACCGGCCACGTGCGCATTGGACTCAGTTCTCTATGACGAGATGGGGATCGCGGGAGGTGGGCTTCGCGGTCGGGTTCGCGGTGGGCTTCGGCTTGGGCGTCGTGGCAGAGGGCATGGGCGGGTTCGTGACGACTGCCGTAATGACGGGCTGCTCGGTTTGAATCGGCGCGGGCGTGACGGTCGGCGGCGCAGTGGTTGCGACGGGTGCGGGCTCCACGGGGTCTGCGGTCATCAGCTTCTTGGCGGCGAACGCGAGGACGAGCACGACCCCCACGCCTACCGCGATGCCCAGGAACATCCTGCCTTGGCGGCGCTTTCGTCTGCCGGGAGTCGTGGGGGTGAGCTCCTTGCGGAGGAGCGCCTGCGGAGGCGGTGGCGTTGGTGTGATCTCGACACCAAAGGGTGGGAGGATGCGCGGACGCGTCTCGCGACCTTCGAAGCCGTCGAGCAACACATCTACGGTGTCGCGTTTTTGCGACTTCGGCTTCGTGTTTTCGACCGCCCCTGGCTCAGTCGCGGCGTCGGGCGGCGTGGCCTTGAGGCGCGCCTCGCTCGACGGCCCCATGCCCGGATCTGTGCTCGGTTTTCCCATCGCGCGGCAAGCCTACTCCACTAGGGCCAAGGGTGCCCAACTTGACGCCAATCGTGCCCAACGACGAAGTTGCGTCGGCTTCTGCGCTATTCGCTCGGCTCGAAGCGATCGAGGCCGCGTTTGTCCACGACGAGCGTGCCACGCTCCACGATCACGCCGGTGGGCGAGGTGACGGTGACCGTCATGGGGAAGCGGTAGCACCTCGGGGCATGCGCGGTTCGGACGCGGTGAGCGCGCACGTCGAGCACGGGGACCGGCTTGGTCGCGTCGTCGAGCCTCGAGAAAATGGGAGACAGGTCGTAGCGGAAGACCTGCCGCACGCGCGTGATGCCCGTCTTTACGAGAGCTCCGGACGGCTCCACGGTTGCTCGCTGCTTGAAGCGCAAGTGCGTCGCACTCGTCTTTGCGCCGCTCTCTGGATTCAGCGGATCGGGATCGCGGCGGACCTCTTCGTCGATCGACTCGCGCGCGTGAATCACCACGCTGGGTCCCTTTTCCATACGGGGCAACCGCCAGCGGACGACGCGCTGTGCGTAGAGCTGGTGAATGCGACCCGTCATCCAGAGCAGGCCCACGTCCTTGGCTCGGTCGCGCACCGCGTACGAGACGCCCGCGACGACGGTCAACACGACGAGACCGCCGGTCACCGCGGTGGTGGACGAGCTGGCCTGCCGGAGGAGGGCTATCTGCATGATGAAGGCGCCCATCGCCGCGACGATTCCGGCGAGCCCTGCGGCCACATGGTGCAGGCGCTGAGATACGGCATAGCGCTCGGCCGACAAGAAGAGCACCTCTTGAAAGTGCTTCTTTAGTTTGCTGGATCGATCCAGATAGCGCTCCAGCTCGCGCGGGGAGTCGCTGCTCGCCTCGATGAAACCTCGGCTCGCACGGACCTCGAGCTCTCGCTCGAGCGCACACGCGCACGCCTCCTCGAGCTCGTTCGCCAGCGGCGAGTCCGCCAGCGCCTCCAGCTCTCGCTCGGCGCCGCTCAGCACTTCGAGTAGCCGCACACTCAGGTACTCGTCGACGAGCGCCCGCTCTTTGACGATCTCGACCCTCGCATCCGTCTCACCGAGTGCAAGGCGCGTCCTCGTACGGTCCACCAGCGCCACGGCCGTTTGGAGCCACTTCAAGCTCCCTTGAACGCCGTCGTCCTCGTGTTTGCCCATCAGGCGGCAGTGCCGCACCAACGCGTCCCCTGCGCGCGTGAGCTGGGAGGCGAGCGTCACGGCCAATCGGCGCAAGCCGTCCACGGTTGCGGTGTCGAACGCCGCGCCTTCCTCGCGTCCGTCGAGGCGCGCGAGCTCCTGGAGCTGGTCCCACGGAGCGTGCTTCGCAAACAGATTGGAGGGGATCTCGATCACGACCTCGGTCGTGAACTCCTGCTCTTTGACCGCGAGCGGCAAGCTGACAATCCACTCGACCCTTGATGCGTCATGCACCCCCGCGCGTACCTCGGGCTTCGCAGCGGACATCTCGGAGGGGGCATTTTCCGCAGACATTGCGCCAGTCAAGCCGGTTGCTGCCATCAATTTGTCACTTGCACGTCACAAATACAAGTGCGCTGTTTCTGCGCGCTGCGCAACCCAAATCATGCGCGTGGAGTAGGTTTTCGTCGATGGTTCCTCCACGCCTCGCGCAAGAAACGTTTTCCCTCCCGACCACGGGCGCTCTCCGCGTCGCGGTCGTCGCGGACACTCACGGCAAGCCGCACCCAAAGCTCGACGAGCGACTCACCCAGCTCGCGCCAAGCCGCATCTTGCACGCCGGCGACATCGGCGACCTCGAAGTGTTGATGAGACTCGCCAAGCACGCGCCCGTCACGGCCGTGCGCGGGAACATCGACGGACGAGCGCCCGACTTGCCCGACGTCGTCACCATCACGGTCTCGCGCGAGGGACACACGCTCTTGCGCATCCTGCTCACGCACATCGCGGTCAACGGGCCCAAGCTCCGCTCGGATGTCTTGAAGCGCGCCAAGTCCGAAGACGCCTCACTCGTGGTGTGCGGTCACTCGCACGTGCCGTTCGCCACTCACGACCGCGGAGTCACTGTCTTCAATCCCGGCTCCGTCGGCCCCCGGAGGTTTCATTTGCCTATCGTGTTCGGAGTCATCGAAATAAAAAAAGACGGAGTCGCCGTCCGCCACGTGGACTGTGAGACTGGCCTTGGGTGGAAACCCTGACTACTCTCGATTCGCGTGTTTGGTCTTGAATCGATAACCGTTTATCCGGTGAAGGCGCTCCGCGGAATCGAGGTCGCCAATTGGCGAGTCGGCGCGCGCGGGCTCGACGGAGATCGGCGTTGGATGCTGGTGGACGAGAGCGGCGCCTTCGTCACGCAGCGCGCGCTCCCGGAGCTCGCACGAATCTCGACGACGCTCGTGGGCGACGTCCTTCGACTACGCGGTAAGACCGAGCTCGAGCTCCCGCGCTCTCTAGCCACGGGAGATTTGGTGAGCGTCAAAGTGTGGTCATCCACCGTGAGCGCCATCGTGTACCGCCCCGCGCGCGCGTGGCTGCGAAAGGAGCTCGGCGCCGTGCTCGATCTCGTCTACATGCCGGACTCGACGGAGCGCGCGGTCAATCCCGCTTACGGGCAGCCCGGTGATGTCGTGAGCTTCGCAGACGGGTATCCGGTCATGGTGATGGCGCAGGCCTCACTCGTTGATCTCAACGCACGACTCGCCGAACCCGTCTCGATGCGGCGCTTTCGCCCCAACCTCGTCGTGAGCGGCACCCACGCGTGGGCAGAGGATCATTGGAAGCGTCTACGAATCGGCGAGGTCTTGATGCGAGTGGTCAAGCCTTGCGAGCGCTGCACCGTGACGACAATCGATCCGGACTCGGACTCGCCCGCCAAAGGCAAAGAGCCGTTGGCGACGCTATCGACCTTTCGCGAGCGCAACTCGAAGATCCATTTCGGACAAAACGCCATCGCCGACGTGTTTGGAGAGCTCCGCACTGGCGACGAGATCGTGATCGATTGACGGTCAGCGATAGAGCAGCGCGTTCTTCATGATGATGGCGCCGTCGCCTGTCCAGAAGTCGTTGCGCGCGGTGCTCGAGGGTGGATAGAGGTTGATCTCGGCGCGATTGAGGCCGTTCTTGACGCCCCGAACGATCAGCGGGGTGCCGCTGCCCCACTGCGCCACGACGACGCCGCCGTTCACCACGCCGCCTGCGCTCTGGTAGCCGGAGGTCGCCGTCAGTGTCTTCACGTTGATGACGAGCGGGCTAGTGTTGTCGAGGATCTTGAGCGCGAGCGACTCCGCGGGCTGGCTCTGCCCACTCGCTTGAATCAGGTTGTAGCCCTGAGAGATCCACTTGCCGCCGAGCGCGACGCTCGCGTTCGCGAACACCGCAACGACCGCATAGCCGCCGCCCGCGACATAGTCGGCGAGGTTGTCGCCGAGCATGGCCGGGTTTTGAAAGCTGGTGTCCGAGAAGGCCAAGACCGATTGATAGGCTTGCAATTGAGCGAGCGTCGGCGTCGTCGTGTTGCACGCCATCACGTCTACCTTCGAGAAGGCACCCGTAGCCATCAGCTGCGTCTGTACGTCAGTGCTCCATGCAGGCGTGGACGGCGCGCCGCACACGAGCGCGGAGATGATCACTTGAGTCGTGCACGTCTTGTTGAAGCACGACTTGCCACCGGGACACGGCGCGCTGCAGGCGCCGCAGTTGTCGCGACTATTGTTGATATCGACGCACTCTTTACCGCATTGAGTGAGCCCCGCGCCGCATTGCAACACGCACTTTCCGCTGACGCAGATCTCGCCGTTGCTATCTTTGCAGACGTTGCCGCACGTGCCGCAGTTGCCCTGATCGGTGTCCTTCTTTGCGCAATAGCCGGCGCCGCCGTCACCACCTGGGCAGAGTGTCTCGCTCAATCCGCAGTTGCCTGAGCACTTGCCAGAGACGCACGTCTGCCCCGCGCTGCAGACGTTGCCGCAAGTGCCGCAGTTCTTGTTGTCCGTCTGCACGGCCGAGCAATACGGCGCATTGTTCATGCCCTTGCAGAGCTGTTCGTTGACACCGCAAGTATCACCGCACTTACCGCCGCCGCACACCTTGCCCGGATCGCACGCGGCGCCGCAGCCGCCGCAGTTCTTCGCGTCCGTTGTGGGGCTGATGCAGCTGATGGCGCCGCCGTCGCCGACGCAGAGCGTCTGTTGCGCGGGACACTGAGCGGCGCACTTTCCGGCCGCGCAGACCTCGCCGACATTGCAGCTCTTGCCGCAGCCACCGCAGTTCTGCGCGTCCACGTTGGTATCGAAGCAAGACGCGCCGCACTGCGTGGAGCCCGCCCCGCACGTGAGCGCGCACGCGCCGGCGCCGCACACTTCACCGGGTTTGCACGCCGTCGCGCACGCGCCGCAGTTGGCGGGATCTGCCACGGTGTCGATGCACTCTTTTCCGCAAAGCGTCTCACCGGCGCCACAC
>JAYVYD010000035.1:0-4841 GCA_043784605.1 Myxococcales bacterium
TCTATGCGTTCGACGCGTCGTCTAGTGCGCCACTCACACCTTTGGGCAAGGTCCCGACTGCGTGGTTTCCGACTGGCGTGCGCGTGCGACCGGACGGCAGCCTCGTCGTCATCAACGCGAAGGGCCGCAGCACCGGCCCGGCGATCGGCGCGAACACGCCGGAGCTCACGAAAGGCTCGATTGCCCTCATTTCAAGCCCTACGTCGATGGATCTGTCGACGATGACGGCCATCGCGGAAGACTCGCGCAAGACCACGGTCGCCCAAGGGTTCCCGACCGTGAGCTGCAATGGGACGCCGTACGACTTTCCGGTGCCGAGCGCCGATGACGGTGCGCCGTCTGCGCAGATTCAACACGTCATCTATGTCATTCGAGAGAACAAGACGTTCGACTCGGTGTTCGGAGATTTGGACGGCGTCAATGGCGACAAGAAGCTCGTGATGTCTCCCGGCCGAATGGATGAGTATTGGCACAACGCACGGGCCATCGCGCGCGCGTTCACCAACTTCGACATGTACGGCATCAGCGCCGAGCAGTCCTTGCAGGGTCACGTATGGACGAGCCTGGGCCGCACCACCGATTGGATCGAGCGCACGTGGAGCGCGACCTGGGGCCGAAACGTGCGCTCACCGCGCGCCGGAATTGATCGTCAATTCGGCTCGCCCGCAGAAGGCGGACTGTTCACTTGGCTGGAGCGCAACAAGGTTCCCTACGAGAACATGGGCGAGATCATCGGACTGGGAGACCAAGGCTTCGACTTCAGCTATCCCGGCCTCGTCTACACGCAATCGATCCCGGACGAGATGAAGAGCTGCTATCTCGCCGCGCGCGCACGGGCGACTTGCGACTTGAAGTCACTGTCTTATGTCGTGATGCCCAACGATCACACGAAGGGCACGGGCTCACCGACAGACCCGACGCCCGAGCTCATGATCGCGGTCAATGACGTAGCGACTGGCATGTTGCTCGACGCCGTCAGTCACTCCCCCATGTGGCCGACTACGCTGTTGATCGTCACGGAAGACGACCCGCAAGACGGCTACGACCACGTGGACGGTCACCGAACCCCCTTGTTCATGGCCTCGCCGTGGATCAAGCGCAATTACGTGAGTCACACGCGCATCGACACCGCGAGCCTCCACAAGCTCTTCGCCCACCTCTTCGCGAAGCCCTACTCCAACGCGCGCCAAGCCGAAGCCGCCCTCCCCTACGACGCCTTCACCAGCACCCCCGACTACACGCCGTACACCTACACGCCACTGCAGACCAAAGTGAGCTGCAACCCGACGACGACAAAGAGCTGGTCCCCTCCCAACGCACCCAATTGGGAGACCCCCGATCAAACTCCGTGGATCCGCGACGAAGTGATGACTCACATGCGCGAGCTCGGAGAACACCCCGACCCGGCTCGTTGAAGAGGACGCCAAACGAGATCGGGCACGGGATAGCCTCTCAATTCCCCCCCCAGCCACCTGCGGCCGCGATGACCGGCGAGCGTGCGATGCTTTTCCTTTGGACCGCCGACCATGTCCCTCGTCACGATCACGACGCAGGCTCAAAACCCCGAGAGGCCTTTAGTGTCGGCGGGCCAAAGGAAAAGTACTGCGCGTCGCCGAGCCACAACCCCCACTCCCACCGAGCAGATGCCCCCTTCTTAGCCGCGCGCAGCGCAAAAAAGGGTACATTGCGGCCGTGAGCAACACACAAGAAGACCAACCGAGCGAAGCGCTCATCGGCCAGATCGTTGGCGGCAAATACAAGATCGTGAAGATCCTCGGAGAGGGCGGCATGGGCTGCGTCTACGAGGGCGAGCAGAAGCTCGGAGACACGATCCGCAAGGTCGCCATCAAGACGCTGCACCCGCACCTGTCGCATGATCCGAAGGTGCTCGCGCGCTTCGAGCGAGAGGTCGGCACGGTCGCTTCGCTGCAGCACCCGAACACGATCCAAGTGTTCGACTTCGGCAAGACGGACAACGGGCAGCTCTACATCGTCATGGAGTACGTGTCGGGTCGCAGCGTCGCCGATTGGCTGGAGAAAGACGGCCCGATGCAGCCGATGCGCGTGCGCAAGATCCTGGAGCAGGTGACGGGCTCGCTGGAGGAGGCTCACAACCTGGGTATCGTCCACCGCGACTTGAAGCCGGACAACGTCGTGCTCTGTGACAAGGCGGGACAGAAGGACTGGGTCGAGGTGCTCGACTTCGGCATCGCGAAGCGCTCCACCGAAGTAGACACTGAAGAGAAGAAGCTCACCCAACAAGGCATGGTGCTCGGCACGCCGCCTTACATGAGCCCCGAGCAGTTCACGGGAAAGCCGATCGACAAGCGCAGCGACATCTACTCGCTCGGGGTGATGTCCTACGAGATGCTCACGGGGCGATTGCCTTTCAGTGGCAACACCGCGTGGGAGTGGGCGACGGCGCACATGACCGCGCAGCCCATCTCGCTCGACGCGACTCCGCAGGGCGCGAACATCCCGCCCGCGATGAAGACGGCGATCACGAAGGCGCTCGAAAAAGATCCGAACGCGCGGTGGTCCTCCGTGAGCGAGTTCTATCACGCGTTCGCGGGTGACCCGCTCGACGTGCTGCACCCGCCCGTCTCGGGCACTGCGGCGATGCCGGTCGGGTCTATGCCGGAGCCGTCGGGACGCGTGAAGACGGAGATGGGCGCGCCGATGGGCGGACCCCCGCAAAATCAGGGCTACGGGGGCATGCAGCAGCAGCAAGGCGCGGGCACTCCACCTGGGGGCAGTCACGCGTACACGCCGAACGCGTTCCCTCAGGCGGCACCTGCGCCGATGATGGCGGCTCCACCGCAGCAACAACAAAGCGGCGGCGGCAAAGGTGCGTTGATCGCGATCATCGGCATCGTCGGTGTGCTCAGCATTGGCGCGGTGATCGCCTACTTCGTCAGCTCGGGCGGCGGCGGCAAGAAGCCTGTCATCGCGACGAACGCGGTGACTGTGACGGCGCCAACGACAACACCGACCGTGATCGACACGGGCTCGGGCACGACGACCCTCGACACGGGCAAACTGGCGCCGCTCAACACGACCAAGCCCCCGCCGTACATTCCGCCTGTCACACACAAGGACGCCGCCGTGGCGACGCATCCAACAGTGCCTACGACCACCACCGCGACCGAGACGCCGCAGCCGCCTAAGAACCCTGACGAGTGCGACGCGGCGAAGGTGATGTTGGCGAACGGTCGACAGGCCGAGTTCGATACGCTCAAGCAGGCATGCCTGGCGAAGGGAGGACACCTATGAGGCTCAAAACCATCATCGTCGTTTCGTTGGCGTTGGCGTCGAGCGCGGGCTGCAAGAAGCAAGTGGACATGGTGCTCCCCGACTCGGGCGCCACAACGACCACGACGAAAACGCCGACCACCGTCGCTACAGACGACACACCGCCGCCGCTCGCGACGCTCGCTCCGACGAAGGCCCCACCGATGCCGGTGTTCACCAGCAAACCGTCCGGTTCGAACGCAGCAGCCACCACGCCCTCTGGTGCGAACCCGCCCGAGTGCGACGCGGCGAAGGTGATGCTCGCGAACGGCAGACAAGCCGAATACGAGACGCTCAAGCAAGCGTGCATCGGCAAAGGCGGTAAGCTCTGACTGCCAATGGCTGACGACTCGCCGCGCCTCGCAGGGTCCTGTCTGCCACGCCGGTGGACAATCACAGCTCGTCGTCCCGCAGGCCCATCGGCGACGGCAAGCTCGCGGGTCGCTACGAGCGGCTGGGGCTGATCGGCGGCGGCGGTATGGGTTCGGATTATCATGCGCAACGCTCCACCAGATCGCGGCAGAGGTCTCGGCGTCGACGCGGGCACGCTGGACGCGGTCCAAAGCGCGGTCGACAACGGCCGCTTCGACCTCGAATGGTTCGACAAGTGCCCGCCGTTCGCGTGCCTCCGCGCGAACGACCGCTTCGAGACGATGCGGGTACGGGTGCTCTCCCGGGCGAACGCCATCCGTTCGGCGCTCGGCATCCCGGTCGCGGTCTAACATTACAGTCGATCGAGAAGCTTCTTGGCGAACAGATAGGCGTCTCCCGGCCAGCGCGCCGAGACGTAGTTGCCGTCCTCGACGACGAACGCCGGACGATCGTCCGTCATCGTGCCGCGCGCCGTGAGCTCGCGCGGTCCGCGGATGAAGTCCTCGGGACGGGCCAGCGCGCCTCGCACTTCGTCCTCCACAAATGCGTCATAGGTGCGGTAGTAGCGGCCCAATTTCCATGCAGTCAGATAGTACGCAGTTCGCTCCATGTACTTGGGCAGACAGGTGGTCTTCTTACCGAACAATACGCTCTTGCTCGTAGCCGGATCCACCGCCCGCGCGAGCGGCAAGACGCCATGGCAGATCGCGGCGACCGGCTTTTTCGTAGCCCAGAATCGCGCGATGAGCGATTGAAGGGTCGCGGACCCGAGGTACTGACGCATGCCTGGGGCGTGCCCTCCAGCCAAGAGCAGCGCGTCAATCGATTGCAGATCAATATTTGACCATTTCAATGGCGCATTGAAGCGCTCGGTCGTGAGCATTTCGGCATAGAAGCGCTTGGGCTCCGGGAGCGCGCTCAATTGACCGAAAATGACGCCTTTGATCAGCAGCGGATCACACGCCGGGACGAGTCCATGCTCGGTCGCGAACACCACCTCGTGGCCGGCGTCGGTGAGGAGCTTCCACGGAACGGCGACCTCGGTCGTATCGAAGTCACTATCCGGTAATGGACAAAGGACGCGCTTCAAGGGGGGAAGCCGCACAGAGTCGCGAGCGACGTGTTCGTCGTGCAGGAGGGGCAACCCGGGTACTTGGCGATGTGGCTCTGCGTCGTGT
>JAYVYD010000036.1:0-6314 GCA_043784605.1 Myxococcales bacterium
CTGCGAGGCAAGGCATGACCCAACTCGTCGACGACGACGCGCGCGCCGCGATCGCGACCGGCCTCGATAGCACGCTGATCGTCGAGGCGGCGGCGGGCACGGGGAAGACCACGGCCCTGGTCGGCCGAATCCTCGCGCTCCTCTCCACGGGCGCAGCGCGCCTGTCGCAACTCGTCGCGGCGACCTTCACCGAAAAGGCGGCGGGCGAGATGAAGCTGCGCCTTCGCTCCGAGATCGATCGCGCGCGTGAGTCCGCGAACGAGTCAGAGCGCGCGCATCTCGAGCACGCGCTCACGGAGCTCGAGGCCGCGCACATCGGCACGATCCACGCGCTCTGCGCGGAGTTGCTGCGCGAGCGCCCCATCGAGGCGAAGGTGGACCCTCAGTTCCTCGCCGCCGACGAGACCACGCAAGATCGCCTCTACGACGAGGCGTTCGACGGCTGGTTCGGCCATGTGCTCAGCGATCCGCCAGAGGGCGTTCGCCGCGTGCTGCGCAAGCGCTCGCGTGATCGTGACCACGGTGGCCCGCGCGCCATCTTGCGCAAGGCGGGCTGGCAGCTGGTCGGCCAACGCGACTTCGACGGCAAGTGGCGCCGCGAGCCGTTCGCGCGCGAGCGTGAGATGGACCGACTCCTCGAGCAGCTCCGCCGTCTGGCCGACGTCTACCCTCGCGCACACGAGCGCGAGTGCTTTCTCGCGCAGAACCTGTCGTACGTGTGGCGAGTGACCAACGAGATCGATCGGCGCGAGCTCATCGATCTCGTGCGCGACTATGACGGCATCGAAGAGGAGCTCCGAAAGTTGCTGCGCGAGCGCTCGTGGGGCTGGTCCGGTGGCCCGCGTGAGTTCGCCCCTGGTGTGAGTAAGGCGGGCGTGCTCGAGCAGCGCACACTCGCGAAGGCCGCGCTCGGAGCGTTCCTCGAGAAGGCGGACGCCGATCTCGCCGCGTGCTTGCACGCAGATCTCGAGTCGCTCGTTGCGTCGTACACGCAGCTGAAGGACGCGAGCGGCAAGCTGGATTTCCTCGATCTGCTCGTCGTCGCCCGCAATCTCATCGTGCACGACCGCGCAGTGCGCGACGAGCTGCAGAGAAAGTACACGCACATCTTGGTGGACGAGTTTCAGGATACCGACCCGCTCCAAGCCGAGATCCTTCTGCTACTCGCGGCGGACTCCGCGGACACGACCGACTACACGCGCGCGCACGTCACGCCGGGCAAGCTCTTCGTCGTCGGCGATCCGAAGCAGTCGATCTACAGATTCCGCCGCGCGGACGTGGTGCTCTACGAGAACATCAAGCGGCGTCTCGTCGAACAGGGCGCGCGCGTCGTCCATCTCTCCACGAGCTTTCGCGGTGAGCCGGCGCTGCAGCGCGCGATCAACAGCGCATTCGCGCCGAAGATGCGAGGGACCAAAGACGGCAGCCAGGCCGAGTACGTGCGCCTCCAAGCGTTTCGCGCGCCGGTGAGCACGCAGCCGTCGCTCGTCGCACTGCCGATCCCCAGGCCCTACTCCGACAAGAGCGGCAAGGTCAGCAGCTGGTGGATCGATCAATCGGTCCCCGACGCAGTCGGCGCGTTCGTGGCGTGGCTCACCAAGGAGAGCGGCTGGACGGTCACGAGCCGAGAGACCGGCGCGCGCGTTCCGCTCCTTGCCAAGCACGTTTGTCTCTTGTTCCGTAGGTTCGTCAACTACGGCGAGGACGTCACGCGCGGCTACGTTCGTGCGCTCGAGCAGAGACGCATTCCGCACGTGCTCGTCGGAGGCAAGTCGCTCTACGAGCGCGAAGAGATCATGGCGCTCTCCAACTGCGTACGCGCGGTGGAGTGGCCCGACGACGAACTCAGTGTGTTCGCGTCGCTCAAAGGCCCGCTCTTCTCGGTGTCCGATGAGGCGATGCTCGCGTATCGCGGCAAGCACAAGAGCTTGCATCCCATGCGTCACGCACCGAGCGCCGAGCTTACGCCGCTGACGAAGCCCGTGCAGCAAGCGCTCGACATCCTCGGCACGCTGCACAAGAAGCGAAACGTGCGCCCGATCGCGGACACGATCAGCGAGCTGCTCGAGATCACGCGTGCACACGCGGGCATCGCGATTTGGCCGACGGGAGAGCAGGCGCTAGCGAACGTGATGCGCGTGCTCGACGACGCGCGCCGCTTCGAGGCGCAAGGCGCGACGAGCTTCCGCGCGTTCACCAAGAGGCTCGACGACGCGGCCGAGCGCGGCGGCGCAGCGGAGGCGCCGGTCGTCGAGGAGGGCACCGACGGCGTGCGAATCATGACCGTGCATAAAGCGAAGGGCCTCGAGTTCCCGGTCGTGATCCTCGTCGACCCAACCTGCCCGCTGCGGCAGCGTGAGCCTTCGCGGTACGTCGACGCCGAGAAGCGGCTGTGGGTCGGGCCGCTCGCGGGGTGCACGCCTGTCGAGCTCCTCGAGCAGCGCGAGCGCGTCTTGCGACACGACGAAGAGGAGGCCGTGCGATTGTTGTATGTTGCAGCCACTCGCGCGCGCGATCTCCTCGTCATCCCCGCGGTCGGCGACGAGCCGACGGAGGGCTGGGTCTCGCCGATGCACTCGGCGATCTATCCCGACAGGCGCGACTGGCGCACGCCGCGCGCCGCTGCGGGCTGCCCGGACTTCGGTGACGACAGCGTGCTCGAGCGACCGATGAAGACGGAGCGCGATCGGCACAACTCGGTTCGGCCCGGTGCGCACACTCCCGAGCTGGGCGATCACGAGGTGGTCTGGTGGGACCCGAAAATCCTGGCGCTCGGCGCGGGGAAGGAGGCGGGACTCCGTCACGCCAAGGTGCTCGCCGCAGACGACGCGAAGGGTCGTGATCTGTTGAGCGAGCAAGAGCACTCCGCGTGGAAGACCGAGCACGCAGACGCGCTCGAGAAGGGCCGCACTCCGACCCACCGCGTGAGCACAGTCACCGCGCATCGAGCGCTCGCGGCGCCGTTGGAGGAAGGAGCACTGGTGACGCACGAGTCGACCGAGATCGATCGCGCGTCACGGCCGCACGGAAAGCCGTTCGGCATCCTCGTGCACGCGGTGCTCGCGGCGGTTCCGCTCGAGGCGACGCCGGACGTCGTGCTCGCCGTGGCGGAGGCCGAAGGCCGCGCGCTCTCCTCGACCGCAGAGGAGATCAAGCACGCTGCAGCCTCCGCGAAGGCGGCGCTAGCGCATCCCGTCATGCGCGCGGCGGCGCTGCGTGAGCACAGGCGCGAAGCTACCATCTCGCTCGCGATGCCAGACGGATCGGTGACGATCGGCGTGCTCGATCTTGCCTACCGTAGTGAGTCGAGCTGGGTCATCGTCGACTACAAAACGGACGCCGAGCTCGAGGGCCGAATCAAAGAGTACGAAGAGCAGGTGCGGACGTACGCACGCGCGGTAGCCGCCGCGACGGGCGAAGCCGTACGGTGCGTATTGCTCTCGGTCTAAGGACCTCGTGTTCAGCCGTCTGAACATCCACGTTCAGCCGTCTGAACGTAAAACGGCGCCATGAAAGAGGACACGTCGACCTCGAAGGTCGGGTCGCTTGCAAACCCTGCTCAGTTCGGCGGAGCGATGACGAGGCCGAGGGTCGAGACGCCGGCGCCCGCAAACTTCACGTTCGCGACAGTGGCGATGAGGGTCGCCGCGCCGTCGGTGTTGTTGATCGAGACGATGTCGCCCTTGTTCGTGAAGCCGATGACCTTGTCCTTGTAGGCCGCGATGCCGAACATGCTGCCGAACGTCTGGCTGCCGCTGCGCGCGGGGCCTCGCACGGACTTGAGGACGCTCTGCCCGCCCGGCTTGATCTTGGAGAGGTCGACTTGAATCACCGTGTCTACGGTCGAGCACGTGGAGGTGCCCGTCTTGCCGCACGTGCGTACTGTGGCGAACCCGATCGGGTTGCCGTTGTTGGCCATGAACACGATGTCTCCGGAGAGCGACCACGGAAAGCCCGTGGCTACGTCGACTCCGAGCGTGCCGACTTCCGTCGCGTTGCCGGAGTTCGGGTCGATTTTGTAGAGCTGGCCGAGGCCGTTCGCCGCGATGAGGGTCTCCGTCGCATCGACCGTATTCTCAGGCGCGAACGTGAGGCCGAAGAAGCGGGTGTTCGCGGGGAGCGTCCACGTCGCGTCGCAGTGAACCGTGCTGCCTTGAACCGTGAGGGGATAGGCCGCGACCTCGCTCACGCCGTACAGCTTGCCGTCCTTGGCGACCGCGAGATCAGTCATCGAGTTCGCGCCGCCTTGCTTCTGCGCGATGCAGTCGAAGTCACCGATCGTCTGCGGCGAGGCCGAGAGGTTCTCCGGATCGAGCCGATAGAGGGTCGAGCCTGAGTGCGCATACAGCGCTGTTGTTCCGCCGGGTCCGTTGCCTGGACCCTTGCCGAGGCCGCCGCCGTCCGAGTTGGGGTTGCCGATCGTCGGGTCTCCGCCGTTCGTGCCCTCGAAGGTGTTGCTCACCGAGTGAGCGCAGCCCACCAACGCCACAACAGCAATCAATGCGATTTTCGACGTCATCGGACCCTCTTGGTGGGGAGATGTCCGCAAAAGGGCCCGCTGATCACCAAAAGGTGATCAAAACGCCGTTGTCACAGGAAGCTCAGCACTTCGGGGGCCGTACGCATTCGGTCAGCGCCGTATTGCACCACCAACCCCCGTAGCAGCCGTTGGCTTGGCACGTTCCCACTCCGGCTTTGCAGGACTTGCAACTGGCCGGCACCGTAGGCCCCACCAGAGCTCCGCATTTGGTCACGACGCTGCCGTCGGAGCTGGAAGGAGGAGGCGCGGTCGGGCATTTCCCGCTGATTGGCAAGCACGCCATCACGGTTCCAGTCGTCGACACCATGCTCGCGCAGGTTTGTCCGGTCCCGCACTCGTTGCCTTGCGGGCAGGCCGTCGCGCAGTACGCATCTCCCGAATATTGTCCGCACCCGGCACCCGCGTGGCAGTCGTCGAGGAACACGCATGGCTCGCAGTCCGCGCTCTTCGGCTCTCCGCCGTCCGCAGTTCCGCCGAGATTGACGTCCGTTCCGCATCCGATGACCCAGACGAACATGCAAGCCGTTGCGACAGCTACAGCTCGAGCGCGCGGCACTTTGTGAAGGGCTTCGCCTCGGCAGATCACGGAGAGATCAAAGCACGCACGCGCGCTGCGTGGGGGCTTTTTGGATACGCCTTCAGGAACCGACGGCCCGCGGCGGTGGCCTTTTCGCGCTCGCCGCGCTTGTCGAGGGCGTCGATGCGAAGCAGCTCGGCTTCTTGCCGGAATGCGCCGTCCGCGTAGCGCGCCTCGTACGCGTCGACTTGCGCGATCGCGTTGCTTTCGTCTCCGCTCTCGAGCGTAGTGCGCGCGTGGTCGATCGCGGCGACCTGATCGGTGAGTGACACGGAGCTGCCGGAGCTGCCGGGAGTGAGTGCGCGAACGACCGCTGGCGTGGCGGTGCTTGCCTTATCAACGATCGGCGTCTCCGGTGCTGGTCGCACTGCAGGCGCGGCGACGGTGGTCGTCAGGGGCACGTTCGCGACGGCGGCGGGTGTCGGTGTAGACAGCGACCGCGCGACGCCACTGGCCAATGCCAAGCCCACCACGCCGATGGCCATCCACTTTCCCCAAACCATCCAGCCGACCGTGGCGATCGCCTTGGGCGCAAGAGAGCCGGCTGCCGCGGTCGTCGCGATGGGAGCAGCCAAGCCGATGCCCAGAGCCGCGAGCATGCGCTCTTTGCCCGCCGGATCGGGCCTCTCTCGACGCCAGGACGCCAAGATTTCCAGCTCGAGGCGCGACGCCTTCGAATCAACCACCAGTCTGTTCAACTCGTTCACGGTCGCCCTCCGCCGCGGAATTGCAGGCGCTTCACACCTGCTTGAAACTCGTCTCGCGCGCGCCGCAATCGGGACGCGACGGTCCCGGGCGGCAACTCCAAAAGTTCGGCGATCTTCGCCGCCGTCAGACCTTCGAGCTCGAAGAGCACGAACACCTCGCACAGCTCGGCGGGGAGTGCCGCGAGCAGCCGCTCGAGCACTTGGCGGGCCTGTTTGGCGGCCATCGCCTCCTCGGGGTCGAGCGCGCCGTCCGCGTGGGCGTCGAGGACTGCGTCGTCTGCGAGGTCGAAGCCTCGGGCGCTCGCGCGTCTGGCGTTCGCCGCCACGCCACGCGCCGTGGACATCAAGAACGCGCGTTCGCTGCCGGCATCGATGACGTCGAGCTTCTGCGAGGCGATCCAGAACACCTGCTGCGTCGCGTCGTCGACCGACGCGGACGCGACGCCGAGGCCACGCAGCCAGCGCCAGATGAACTCGTAGTGAGCGTCCG
>JAYVYD010000037.1:0-2507 GCA_043784605.1 Myxococcales bacterium
GAGCTCCCCGCGACTGTTCGAGGGGGGTCGCACGCTGCGCCACAACGGGCTCACGTGCGTGCGAGTGACCGAGCGGTGCAGAGTCAGCGGCTACAGCAGCGCGGGGCAGGCTCGAGGCAACTGCGAACGGCGCGGGAGGAATGTAAGGTCCATTCGCGCGGTGTCGATGCCGTTGAGCTACTTTGCGCGAGGCTACAGTCTGCGAAGCGTCGTCTGGTTGAATTTGAGGAGACGACGGGCGTTGACACGGGTGCGCCCCTCGCGCGACGGTTGGCAAAAGCGGAGGGTCTCATGGGACTATCGCATCGGATAGGGCTGCTCGTTGCGCTCATTGGCTGCAATCCACCAGACCCATACGACAACAACGCCTCCAACCCTGCGCCGTCGCCGTCGCTGACCTACCTGTGGCAAAGCGAGACCAGTGTCGTGGGCTTTCACAAGGTCACTTCAACGGCGCGCGAAGATCGTGTGCTCGTCGGTTACAACGATCTGTCAGGGTTTGACGCTGACAACAGTGGCATCCCTGTTGTGAAGACGAGTCCAAGCTTCGCTGGGCTATCCCTCTCGCGAGATGCTGGGCGCACGTGGAGTCGACGGACATTTCCAGCATTCGCGACTCCCGATGCGTGTGGCACACCGCCATGCGCAACCGCGCTCCTCGGAGACCCATGGCTCGCCACCAACGGCTCCCGCATCCTGTACACCAACATTGCGTCCACGCGAGCGCCAACGATTACGAACGGACAAACGGATTTCAGCGACGATTCGATAGCGGTCTTTTGGTCTGACGACGGAGGCGACACCTGGTCCCCACCACAAATTGCCTTCACCGCGGCGTTCGCGGAGAAGCCCGACAAAGAGTCAGTGTCCATGCTGGGAGCGACCGCGGTCATTGTTCATCGCGGTGGTGGCAATCTACAAATCAGCACATCGGATGACGAGGGCGCGAGCTGGTCGCCGGAGATATTCGTACCCGTACTCATTCCGGGATTGGCGATCCACGATCCAGTAGTCGTCCTGACGGATGGAGTGAGCCTCAAGGGTCAGTTCACTGCGACTGAAGGGTATGTCGCCTACCTTGGCACGCCGGTCGTCTTGAGTGGCGGCAATCAGATCTATGCTGCGAGGATCACGCGGATCACGAGAGCTGTCAACGACACGAACTGGTCGAGCGAATTCACCGACGCGTTCGGCCGCGACACGTTGTCGGTCAACTATGCGCCACCGGGTGGACTCGGTCGCAGCTGGTACGACGGTATTCCCATGCGCTTCGTCGTCGGTGGCACGTCTGGCCACCACCTCTACATCGCCTACCGCGAACGCGACGCCAACAGTGGACTCGATGCGGTGTTGGTGGCGGACTGCGAGGACGTGCCGACCGGCACGTGTCACTTCGATTCAACGGCGGTCAACAACGTTGGATGGCGCTTCACGTCCTTTGCGACGCCCGTGGTGCGTGGCCAGACGTTCGTCCCAGGCGGTGCAGAGTTCCAGCCCGATGTCGCTGTTCGGGGAAACACAGTGGCAGTCACCTACTATCAGCGGTTCGCGACGAGCGGCGCATCTACTGCCTTCACCGGCTGGTATTCTACGGACGGCGGTGGCACCTACCATCCCGGATCAGTGCCAGTAGGTGGCTACGACTTGCGACCCAACGGTGGAGCGGCGGTGCCGTGTCCTGGCGCACCCGATAAGAACCGCGGAGGAGCGGGCTACTACGGCGACTATCACGGATCGACGATCCTCCCTTTGACGTTCCCCCTCGAAGGCGGCGGCAGCACGCCCCGGATTGTTACGGCATTCGCGGATTCGGCGGGAGGGTGTGCGTTCGAACCAGGAAGCACCTCGTTCTTCCAAGACCAACATGTCCGCGCGGTCGCGTGGTGAAGTCCTCATGGATCTGCTTGCTCGCGATCGGCTGCCATGGGCAGGAGGCCGCCGTTGACGATGCGCGTGCAGAAGTCAGCTCAGCTGGCGACGTTAGCGCCGCCGATGCGGCCGAGTTCCCGCGACGCAATCACGACGCGGCGGCATTCGCCGATCACGAGCTGCCGATCGTTGGCGAGTATCGCCCGACGAGCGGCGTTCCGTGCACGTTGAGCGGCGGGTGCGGCAAGAGCGCCAGTTGCGATCCGTACTCGGGTTGGTGCTGCGATGGGTTCGCCGTCGACGACGTGACAGGTGAATGCATGTGCGGGTACGGGCTGGGCTGCTCCGCCGACCCGAGCATCCATTGCTGCGTGACGAACGGATCGAGCGTTTACATGTGTTTGACAACCGACTCGTCCACTTGCCCCGTCATTGATCCATGAAACCGCTGGTTGCTGCGATGTGCGGTGCGTTGATGAGTCTCATGCTGGCCATCGCTTGCGGAGCGCGGACCGACGAAGGGGTGCGACGTGTTCTCGCTGATGGCAGCAACGAACTGAGCGACAGCTCCATTGTGGACATGGACGTGCCCGACAACTTTCTCAGGTGTGACGGCGAAGTTGACTGCAGATACGCGC
>JAYVYD010000038.1:0-4937 GCA_043784605.1 Myxococcales bacterium
CACAAGGCGGAGAGCAAGCTCGATCGGTGTGGCAAGGCAGCAGCCCCAGCGATGGTCGACGCAGTCAAAGGGACGGACACGAAGGCTCGGGCGAAGGCCGCGGGGATCTTGGCGCTGGTGGCTCCGTCGGACGCGCTCCTTGCGCTCGCGGGTGTGTTGGCGGACGGACCCACGGAGACACGCGCGCTCACTCGACGCGCGTTCGCGACGGCTTCGCGCTCGGCGACGATCGACAAGCTCGGGGCGCTGCTGGACGATCCGGCGCGCACGCGTGATCAGAAGCTCGAGATGCTCCGTGCTCTCGACCCGCGCCTCTTGGAGCTCGGCGCTCGCGCATCGGCGACGCTGGACGCGACGCTCACTGGCCAGCCCGATTTTCGGCTTCGTTATCTCTCGCTCCCGCCGCTCGTGACACTCGCGCGCGCGCACGATGCCGCGGCCACCAAGCACCTTCTCGAGATGCTCGCCCACGATTCGGACGCGCCGATCCGCGCGCAAGCCGCGGAGCTCGCGACCCAGCTGCAGGAAGCCCAGCCGGCGCTGGTCGCGCTTCTCGCCGATCCCGATCCGCGTGTGCGCGATGCCGCGATCCGCGCGCTGACCCCGAGCAAGCTCACGAGTGCGACGGCCGCGTTTTCTTCGCTGTTGAAGGACGATCGATGGGTGTTCGTACGCGTCTCCGCGGCCTTGGCGCTCGGCGCTCTGCCCGCGTCGCCGCAAGCGGATGAAGCGCTCGGTGCCTCGTTGAGCCGAGAGCTCGGGTATCGGGTGATCGCGGCGACGATCGACGCGCTTGGATCGCACCGCGCCCGCGCACAGGCAGAGGCCGTTCGCAAACGACTGGACGACCTGGACCAACCCGCGTTCGTACGAGCATCGGCGGCGCGCGCGCTTGGCGCGATGTGCGATGTCTCGTCGTACGATCGATTGACCGAGCTCGCGCAGGCGGCAGCCTCTCCGGTCGCATCTGCGGACGAGCTCACGGTAGCGCTCGCCGCGATCGAAGCCCTCGGACTCGCGCACCCTCTCGACGTCGGCAAGCGCCTCGCCCCGATCGACGACAAGTCCGTCAAGCAAGAGCTCCGCATGGCGGCACGTCGTGCGTTCACGATGAAGGGGTCGTGCTCGCCGTGAAGCACATCACGCCAGCCGAAGCGCGAGCTTTGATGGATCGCGGCGCACCGTACGTGGACGTTCGCACGACCGAGGAGTTCGAGGCAGGGCACCCCGCGGGCGCTCACAATCTCCCTATTTCCGAGCCAGATTTCGCGCTCCTCGCCGGCGCGTGCTTCGACAAGCGTGCGCCGATCGTGCTCGGTTGCCGCAGCGGTCACCGCTCCGTGTTGGCGGCCAAGGCGCTCGAGGCGGAGGGCTTCACCGACGTCTACGAACAGCTCGCGGGATGGGACGGCGCGCGAGACGCGTTCGGCCGCGTCACGGACGTCGGCTGGCGCAAGTCGGGTTTGCCGTTCGAAGAAGGCGCCGCTGGCGAGCGCTCGTTCGCGGCAATCAAAGCGAAGGCAGAACGATGAAGCATGGGTCCGTCTTCTTGATGGCCGGCGCAGGACCCGGCACGGGACGTAAATCGGTGCGCTACCACGACGAGCTCGTCAAGCTCACCGGCAAGAAGAGTCCGGTGATCGCCTACGTCGGCGCGTGCGCCGGCGACGCCCTCGGCTTCGAGAAGATGATCGCGCCCCTGATCTTCGGCCTCACCGCGAAGGTCGTGCCGGTTCGCCTCACCAAGAAGTCGCTAAGGACGAGCGAGGCGAAGGGCAAGCTCGAAGACGCCGACATCGTGTTCTTCACGGGCGGCGACGTACACGCGGGCATGCACGTGATCGACGAGCGAGGGCTCGCGCCGTTCTTCCGAGAGCTCAACGCGCGCGGCAAGCGGATGGAGGGAGTGTCCGCCGGCTCGATCCTGTTGGGTGAGCGGTGGGTCGCTTTCCCAGAAGAAGGCAAAGTGGGCGAGCCGCGCGTGTTCGATTGTCTCGGCGTCGTTCCGCGGTCGTTCGATGCGCACGACGAGGACAACGGGTGGGAGGAGCTGCACGTGCTCGCGAAGCTGCTCCCGGCGAGCGCGGACGCCTGGGTCTGTGGTCTCGTCTCGGGGACGTGCGCGGTCTACGAAGACGGATCGCTCACCGTACGCGGCGGCGCTCTCCACCGTTTTGCTGCCGGAACCGGCAACAAACTTCCGGATCTCACGCCTTAGTGTCCTGAATCAGAAGTCCGCAGACGAACTTCTGACCGCTTCGCGGCCTGCGGCTCAGGAAGCTAAACGCCCTAGTGAGGGCGCTCGTCCCTCTCTCCTCGCTACGCTCGTCGATTCACCCCGAAATTCGCTCCCGCGAATTTCCTAGTGTGGCGATCGAAGCAACTCAGCGAACCTAGGACTCGCCACACTAGCGAGAGCGTCTTCCGCCGCGGCGCGCTCGGCGGCCTTCTTGGACGGACCCGCGCCGCTGCCCAATACGTGCTCGCCGATCACGACCTCGACCGCGAACGTTGGGGCGTGCGAAGGCCCCGAGCTTTCGGTCACGCGATACGTGGGCGTCCCCTCCGCACGCGCTTGCATCATCTCTTGCAGCACGCCTTTCGGATCGCGGCCGCCCGTCTCCCGCGCGATGGCGAGCGCGTCCGCGACGATGTCCATGACCAACAGACGCGCGACCTCGAGGCCGCGCGCGTCGTAGACCGCCGCAACGACTGCCTCGACGGCGTCTGCGAGGACGTTCGTATGCTCTCGCTCAGGGCCCGCGCGCGCCCCCTTGCCAAGCGCGAGCGACGCGCCGAGCTCCAACTTCTTCGCCCACGCGGCGAGCGCGACCGCGTTGACCGCGGAGCTTCGCATGCGAGAGAGCTCGCCCTCGTCCGCCTCGGGATCGCTCTGCACGAGGAGCTCACTCGTGCAGAGTCCGAGCACAGCATCCCCCAGGAACTCGAGGCGTTGGTTATGCGCCGCGCCTGTCTCGTGAGCGAAGCTCGGGTGCGTGAGCGCCTCCTCGAGGCGCGGGATGGGACCGTCTCCGACGATCGCCGCGAGTCGCGCCTGGAACGCGAGACGATCGTCGACGAGGCTCACCGCGCGAGCTCGTCGCAGCGCTCTGCGAGCGTGAGGTCGAGCGCCGTGATGCCGCCCGCGTCGTGCGTGGTCCAGAGGACGTCCGCGCGCCCATAAGCGATGGTGAGGTCCGGGTGATGGTCGCGTTTCTCGGCCTCGAACCCCACGCGCACCGCGAACGCCATCGAAGCGCCGAAGTCAGCGAAGGAGAAGCGCTTGGTCAGAGCCTCTCCCGCCCGCGTCCATCCCACACGCGCGGCGAGCCAGGAGTCAATGGTTGATGCGTCAAGCTTCTCGGGTCGAGCCATGCACACAACACGCTACCCCTCGAGCCGGTCGTTTTGTAAGCATGCTGACAACTCGAAGCACTCTTGGGGAACCCGGCTAGACCGCCGCTGTCTGCTTGGGAAATGCCCCGCTTCGTCCCCGCCACTCCAACACGCTATGCTGACCGCCCCATGGGCCTCGTTGCTTGCCCCTTCTGTCGTGAGATGTTCGAGTCGGGCGAGACGAAGGCTTGCCCAGTTTGCGGCATGAACCTCGTAGCGTTCGAGGCGCTCCCCCCGTCACACGATGCCATCGGCGAGGACATTCCGGTCGAGCCGCACCACGAGCCGCTCTCTTGGAAGATGATCGGTCGCAACCGCCTCGCGCTGCCGTTGGTCGCGCTTTTGGGCCTGGTCATGTTTTTCCAGCCGTGGGTGCACCTCACGCTCCCGGAGACCATGGACATCAACGGCTTCGACATGGCGCGCCGCCTGGGCTGGTCCTGGAGCGCCGGGTGCGCGTGGGTGGTCTTGGTCCCGACGGTGTTGAGCCGCCGCACGATATGGCAGCTGCGCGGCGCGCGGGTGGCCGCCGCGTTCTTGAGCGCGGTCCCGGCGGTGACCACGCTGATTCTTTGGGTGAAGCCTCCGCACAGCGGCCTCATCCCCGTGCGGTTCGAGTACGGCTTCGGCTTGTTCGCGACGATGATTCTCTCGGTGGTGGCCGTGGTGCTCTCCATCGGCCTGGGCGGAAAGCTCGAAGACATCAAGGTCGCACGCGGCACCTCGAAGGGTGAGCTGCTGCACTGAGCGCCAGCGTCGTCGAGACAAACTGTGGCACGGGCGCCCTTTGTAGGCCATTATTACCGCCATGCCGGGGGCTGGGCGCGCGCAAAAAAAGGTCGATCGCGAGGAGCGCACACCATCCGCGCGTGAGGCCGCGCGTGAGGCCGCGCGTGAGGTAGCGCGTGAGGGCGAGCTCTACGATGTGCCTGCGGCGGTCGTCTGCGCGACGTGCGGCGAACCCGACTGCGCAGGTTGCTCCGAGGAGCGCTCGCGCTCTGGCGTGATCGCGATCATCGCTTGGGAGCGCGAAGGCAGCATGCTCGGCAGAGTCTGGTCCACGGCGCACGCCGCGACGATCAACTCCGAGGCGTTCTTCGAGAACCTCCCCGACGGTCCAGTCGCGCCGGCTCTCCGCTTCGCCGCCATCAGCGAGCTCTTGGCCGCGAGCACGCTGTCCTTGGTGATGCTGGCGATGTTCAGCGCCATCGCACCGCTATGGCTGCGCGACGTCATGCTCGACCCCGTCGCGCGCGACACGGCGATGCGGGTGGCGATCCTCGCGGTGCCCGGTCTCGCGATGATGCTCGTAGCGGCTCACGCGGCTCACGGATTCGCGTTGGACGTCGGCGCTCGGCGCTCCGGCGCTCAGTCGCAGCCGTCCCGCGCGCTGCGTTTCGGTTTGTATGCGGCGGGTTGGGACGTCATGCTCGGCCCGATTGGCTTTTTCGTGCTGCTCGTCAAGCAGGGTGTCGGCGCCGCGTTTCGACTCGGGTCGATCGGTGTGGGCCTGCCGACGCGCAGCTCGCTCGCCTTCCTGC
>JAYVYD010000039.1:0-16396 GCA_043784605.1 Myxococcales bacterium
CGATGCTCGACGCTTGGCAATCAAGCGTCGAGCATCGCTCTTGAACTCCCATTCAATCTGCTATCACGGCTGCATGGCGCTCCCGCCCAGTCGCGTAGGCAAGACGGATTGCGCCTGTTTCCCGCCCAATTCTCTCTGCGCACCCACGTGCCAGTTCGACGGCAACGGCTTTACCGTGTCGTGTCCCGGCGGATGAGCGCAGCCTAGTTGACGCATCAAACATTCGGGTAGAGTGCCGCGCGTGACGACGGGGACCATCGCGATAAGTGTTCTTCGATGTGCGCGTGTTGCCGCAGGACAGGACCTGGCATCGGGCAACGCGGCGGCGCGAGCTGGGGCGGACGAGCATGAGGGCGCGGAGACGGTCAAAGCACCGCGGCCTCCAGAGCCGCAAGGGGCGCCGTTCGGCTCCCACGGTCAATGGGTGTTCACGAGCGATAGCGCGCTCGGGCTCTCGTTTACGTCGTTCGACAATGGCCAAGCGACGCGGTTCGGTCTCGGTCTGTCGGTCGGCGTCGACTACTTCTTCGTGCGCAATGTCTCGTTTGGCGTGTCGGAGACGACGACCAGTTCGTGTTCACGGGAGACCTCGGCGCGTCTGGCCACTATTCGGTTTACGCAGGGTCCGAGGCCTCGTCGAGCTCGCTCTCCTTCTCGCCCGGCATCGACTATTTCGTCGGGAGCCACGTCTCGATCGGGATCGGGCTCGTCCAAGCATCCGCGTCGTCCGAGACCATCGACCCAACGAACGGGGTAACCATCACGTTCGCGACGTCCCGAACCTCTGTCGCGCCTCGGCTCGGCTACGATCTGCGGCTCGCGCGGTGGCTCTCTTGGTATGCGCGCACCTCTCTCGCTCTGGGTCGCCAAGAGCAGAGCGAGACGGCGCTCACCAAAGAGATCAAACAGTCGGCGTTCGTCATCAACGCGTCACTCTATGCACCGCTGCTCATCCACGCCGTTCCGCACTTCTTCGTCGGGCTCGGCCCGCAGGTCTCGCAGGAACTCGTTCGTAGTGTCGAAGGAACGTCGAACCGAGCCACCACGCTAGGAGCTGCCTTCACCGTCGGCGGTTGGCTTTGACTGCCTCGTAACTAAGAAGTAGGGAACCAAAAGTTCGCGAAGATCAAGAGGTGAATCTGGGACCTCGAGCCAACCACTCAATTCCCTTCCTGACCTTTTGATCTTTTTGTGCGCTCCTCTTCCGTCGTGCGGCGTCGAGTGGAGCCGTTAGCGCAACTAAGTATGCAATTGAAACATGCCGAACAAGAAGACCTTCGGCACGCGCGTCAATGCATCGAATACATCGGCCGCCAGTGAGTTGTTGTCTTGGCAATAGAACAGCGCCGCCAGCACTTCGCTCTTTTGAAACACGTTGTCCGGCGGAGGGTCTAGTCGCGCTAGCGGGATCTCGACGCCGCTTCCCCAGTGTCGTTTCATGAACAATTGGCCGTCGTGCCAGTTCACGTCTGCCGCGCCGCCGTGGCCGGTCTTCAAGCGCGGATTGGCGAGCTGCATTTTCAGTAGTGTCTCGCTCTCGCGATCGCAGATCACGAAGCCTTCGATACTGCCGGTCTTGCCGAATTTCACGACAGTCGGGCGCGCGGTCTCCGTCGCTTGTAGATCGCCCCACACGAAGATGGAGCCCATGCTGCACGCCGGATTGACGAGCTTGCTCATCGCGTCTCGCATGCTCATTTCTGGATCTAGCGTGACGGTCAATGGGCTCCGTTCGTTCGTGTTGGAGGCGTGCCAGTTCGTGACGGGCGCCTCGATCGCGGGAGCTTCCACGGGTTTGCCGCCGCACGCGGTGAGCACGATCACGGCTGAAAATAGGTGCCTCATGCGGCCCGCTCGATGAGCCAATTGCTGACGAGTGGCCACGTGGACTTGGGCGCGTCTCTTCCGACGAGCAGATCGATGTGGCCGAGAGGGAGCGCCCTATACGTCTTGTCGGTGGAGCGACTCTTGATGAAGCCGGGTCGGACGCTCGCGGGCGGCGCGAGATCGTCATTGGTTCCTGCGACGACGAGCAGCGGGACATCCATCGACTCGAAGCGCTCGGTCGCGTCGCTGTCGACTCCGCCGAAGCGCTTTTCGTTCGCCCAGTCGAACATGTCGACGAGCTCCGCGAGGCCGGCGCGATCGAACGCGAGCTTCAAGTGCTCGGCAAGCACCTGCGGCTCTACCGCGCCCTTGTGCCAGCCGCGCAACGGAATTGGGTAGAGCGGACTCTCGGCGAAGCGGCGGAGCGCGGACATCGTGAAGCCGAGCGGCTTCATCGTGACGCTGGGGTTGGGCTTGATGTCGAGCCATCTCGCCATGCGCACGAACGCGGCGATCGCGGCGAGCGACGCGCTACCTCGTGTGAAGTGGTACGGGCTGCCGATCGAGGCGATACCCGCTATGGCTCCGTCGAGATAGGGAGCGCCGGCGTAGCTCACGAGACCGCCGAGCGAATGACCGATGAGGAAGACCTTGCGGCTGCCGGAGATGCGCCGCACCTCGTCTACCGCCGTGGGGAGGTCTTCGCGGTAATACTCTTGGACGCTCTTGCAGTGCTTGCCGCCGAAGCTGCGCGAGCGTCCGTGACCGCGGAGATCGAGGTTGAAGACGTCGAAGCCGGCCTTGGCGAGGTGGTTGGCGAAGCTGCGCGACGGGAGGTGCCACGCGTAGCGGTTCTGTCCGAAGCCGTGGATCAAGAGGACGGGCGCGCGCGTAGCGTTGCTCTTCTCGGCGAGGCGTTTGCGCACCATCGCGAGAGGAATCACGCCCCGGGTGACGACGATCTCCTTCACGAACGTCCCGCGCTCGGTGCGGTCGATCGCTTGGTCGACGAGGTGGCCGTGGAGGATCAACGGAGCGCCTTGGTTCTGTCCGAGAGTCTCGCGATAGCGAGACTGCTACGAATTAGTGTAGCATGCGACGAGGGATTTCGGGCGGCGCAGCTTGCGCCAGAATTGGGATGGCCAGATGCGAACGGTGCTTTCTTGCTCAACGATTCTCGCTGTGTCGGTCACGACTTTGCTCGCCTCAGGCGTGGCACACGCGCAGTCACCCGTCGGCGGCGGTGACGGCGAGACCACCGGAGCTGCTCCCGCGGGCACACCTGCCACCGCGGCACCCGTCACCACGGTCGAAGCGCCTCCGGGTGAGTCGGACTTCGACGTGGCCGAGAAAGAGCACAAGACCTACTACTTCGTCGGCGCGCGCTACCGCGGCACCGTCATCCCGAAGTTCATGGTCAACATCTTCGTCGACGAAGGCGCCACCTTCTACTCGAACATGACGGGCATCGAGTTCGAGATCCGCAAGGATCACTTCTCCTTGATCCCCGCGCTCAACTTCGTGGAGTACGGCTTCGACCCCACGCTCTTCTTCGACAAGACCGGAAAAAACGGCGCCGCGAACGAGGGCAACTGGACCGTCGTGCACTCGAACCTGAAGGGCATCTACCTCACGCTCGACTTGCTCTGGTCGACTCCCATCCAGAAGCACATCGACTTCGAGTACGGCATCGGCGTCGGAGTCGGCGCGATCTTCGGCAACATCTACAACGACTGGGCGACCAAGAGCGCGCCGGGCGGCAACACCGCCATCACGCACGCTACCGCGTCGGACGGCACGGTCTACTACGAGTGCCAGGCGGCAGGCCCGGCAGGCAGCGGCTGCGATCCGAACTCGCACACCACGAAGGACCCCGCCAAGGTCAACGGCTACAGCGAGAAGACCTGGGCCAGCGGTGGCAGCATTCCCAACGTGTTCTTGCATCTCGCGCTCCCGCAGCTCGGCTTTCGCTTCAAGCCTGTCAAACAGTTCGCGGGCCGCATCGGCTTCGGGTTCTCGCTGACGGGCTTCTTCTTCGGCATCAGCGGCGACTACGGGTTGCCCGAGTCCTCCGAGAAGCCCAAGTCCGCCGCAAGTCGATGAGCCGTGTTGCTGACGCTGCCGCCGCGCTACGAAGCTCTTGAGTCGCTCGGCGCGGGCGGCGGCGGTGAGGTTTGGGCCGTTCGCGATCGCGTGACCGGCGCGCGCCTCGCGTTGAAGGCGCTCTCCGAGACCGCCGGAGATCAAGAGCTGCTCGCGCTCGTGCGTGAGGCGACGACGCTCTCGGGTCTCGAGGGTCTTGGCGTGCCTCGCGTCCTCGCGTTCGGCAAATTGCCGGGGTCGGGTCGTCGCTACCTGGTGCGCGAGCTGGTGCCGGGGCGCAGCCTGGAGTCGATCTTTGATGCGTCAAAGATTGATAAGTCGGGCGAGGCCTGGCTCGAGCCGCTCGCGCACGCGGCCGATCAGCTGACGGCGCTGCATCGCGCGGGGCTCCTTCACGGAGACGTGAAGCCCGCGAACATCATCGCGAACGGCCCTCTAGGGACACTCGTCGATCTGGGATTGTCCGCGCCGTGGCGTGAGGGCGGCACACGCGCGCACGGGTTCACGCCGAAGTACGCGGCGCCGGAGCTGCTCACGGGCTCGCCGCTCACTGTGCGCGCGGAGGTGTACTCGCTGGGCGCCAGCCTCGCCGAAGGGCTCGCGAGGCGCGGTGCCGAGTTGCGTGATGAGTCACGCATTGCGCTCGCGAAGGTCGCGGCGAAGGCGACGAGTGCATCGCCCGACGAGAGATACCCTTCGACGTCGGAGCTCGCGATCGCGCTCCGACGCGCGGCCGGGTTGGGTGAGCCGATGGAGTCCGAGCCGGCGTGGCCCGTTCTCGGGATAGAGCCGATCGCGGACGAGCTGCTCGCCGCCGCGCATGCGCTCCCCGAAGGAGGCGTGCTCGTCATCACGGCGAAGCGCGGGAGCGGACGTACGACTCTCGCGCGCAGGCTCGCCTGGTCACTAGGCACAACGGACGGAGACGTCTCTTGGCTCGACGCCGAGGGGACGGCAAGGGTGCGCACCGACGTGTTGAATGCCGAGACCTCTGGCTACTTGTCCGGGGGCCCCTCCGCGCACGTGATCGTCGCCGATGATCTCGACGCCATCGACGAACCGACGCTCCTTGCGCTCGCGGCCGCGATCTCTCGCGGGGTGAAGGCGATCGTGGTCGGCTCGCTCGAGACGGCCAAGCGCCTGGCGCCGAAGGCGATCGCGTTCGCGCTCCCTCCCCTCCCCTCCGCCGTCGCGCACGATCTGACGAGGCGCGCGATTCCTTCGCTGCCGGACGCCGTGGCGACGCACCTCGTCGAAAAAGCCGACGGACGAGCCGGCAAGCTGCGTTGGGCGCTGCGCGCGCTCGCGGGACAGCCGGTGGTGTCGATCGAGGACGTCGACCTCGCGCTCGCAAGCGAGGACAGCGCGATGCAGGAGCAGACGCCAGAGGACTCGCTGCGCGTGATCGAACGGTGCATCGACGCAGGGAGGCTCGCGGACGCAGACCGTCGACTCGCGCTCATCGTCGTCACGCCCGCGCTCGCCGTGCGTGTCGCGATCGCTCGTGCGCGACTGGCTCACGGTCAAGGCGACGCGAACAAGGCGATCGAGCTGCTCGACGCCACGCCTGCAAACCATGGTGCGCTCGAACGAGCGTGGAGCGTCGTGCGTGCGCGTGCCCTCGTGCGAGCTGGCTCGTACAAGGAGGCCGCTGCGCTGGCGAACAAGGTGCTCGCCAAAGAGTCGCGCGACGTGCTCGCTGCAGAGGCGTTGGTTGCGCTCGGCGTCGCGCTCGCGTTCAGCGGTGACGAGCAGGCCGGCAAAGACACGCTCCTGCGCGCGGTCGATGTGGCGAGAGCGGCCAACGACGCGCGCATCGTAGCCGTGGCGCTCGGGTCGCTCGCGATCGTGCACCTTCGCCTGGGCGACGCGGCAGACGCCAAGCGCGCGTACGAGGGCGCGTTGGCTGCCGCAGAGTCGGCGCGTGACGTATCAACCGTCGCGACGATGAGGCTAAATTTGGCCGGAATCGCGCGTACGGAGGGAGACCTCGCGCTCGCACTCAAGCACCTCGAGGCCGCGGTGGATCTCGGCAATCGCGCGGGAGGCGTCGCCGCCGTGCAGCAGGCCGCGCTCAACCTCGCGAACCTCGATCTCTACCTCGGTCGTACCGAGCGGGCACGTGCGGCGATCGACGAGCTCAAACGCAAGGCCGCCGATCCGAAAGAGGCGATGGGTGCTTCCGCACGCGCCCAACTGCTCGGCCTGGAGGCAGAGCTCGAGTCTCGCACCGGGGACGCGAAGGCCGCGCGACAGGCGTACGAGGCGTGCGCGCGTGCGTACGAGGCGCAGGGTCGGGCGCTCGACGCGGCGGAGGCCCGACTCGAGGCTTGGCTCGCGGGGAGGGACGTGGACGATCCGCGCGCGCTGCTCGCGCAGATCGACGCGACGGAGAAGGCGCTCGGCGGCTTCAAGGAGCACGAGGCGTTCGCATGGCTCGTGCGTGGGACGCTCTTCGCCAAGCTCGGCGCGGACGACGAGGCGCGACGCGCGCTCGATCGCGCGATCGACGGGGCGATCATGGGCGGCCAGCAAGAACGAGCGTTCTGGGCGCTCGAGGCGCGTCGAAAGATGTTCTCCGCGCAAGGCAGCCTGTTGCTCGCCCGCAAAGACGCGGAGCGCTCGATCGGCTTGCTCGAAGAGACGGCGTCGCGACTGCCGCGCGATCTGCGCGAGGTATTCTGGAACGATCCCGAGCGGCGCGCGCTGAGGGGAGCGGTCATGACGACGCAGGAGTCTCCGTCGATTCGCGGTGCCGTTCGCGAGCTCGGTGGCGCCCACGAAGTGTCGACGTTCGCGCCGCGGCCGGCAGAGGACAAACTCAGGCGGATCCTCGAGATCACGCGTGAGCTCGCGAGCGAGCGTGACTTGAACCGCTTGCTCACCAAGGTCACCGATCACGCGATCGCGTTGCTCGGCGGAGAGAGAGGGTTTGTCGTGCTCGCGGAGGACAGCGGTCTCGTCGCGCACGCCGCGCGCGATCGCAAGGGCGACGAGAGCCACGCGGCGTTCTCGCGGTCCGTCGCCGAGCGTGTGGTGCGGACGGGCGAGCCGGTCGTCGCCACCAAGGCGCGAGAGGACGCTCGCCTGGCCGAGGCGGTGAGCGTGCATCAGCTGATGATCCAATCGGTCGCGTGCGTGCCCGTACGCGGGGCGCCTCCGGTGAAGCGAACGATCGGCGCGCTCTACGTCGAGACGCGTCTGCGCGCGGGCCTACGCTTCGAGGACGAGCTACCCACCTTGATGGCGTTCGCCGATCAAGCCGCGATCGCGATCGAGAGCGCTCGACTCTTCGAGGAGAACCTCGCGCGCAACAAGGAGCTCGAGAGGCAGAGCGAGGAGCTCGCGAAGGCTAAAGACAGGCTCGCCGAGATGCTCGCGATGCGCGAGGAGCAGCTCTCGGTCACGCGCAAGGATCTCCAGAAGGTGCGCCAGGAGCTGCGCGGGCACTTCGGTTACGCGGGCCTCGTCGGCACCAGCGCGCCGATGCGAAAGGTCTACGCGCTCATCGATCGCGTGAAGGACACGGACGTGCCTGTCTTGATCACCGGAGAGAGCGGCACAGGCAAAGAGGTCGTCGCGCGAGCCATCCACTCCGCGAGCGCACGAGGCAGAAAATCGTTCCTCGGCGTCAACTGCGGCGCCATCCCCGCGAACCTCCTCGAGAGCGAGCTCTTCGGTCACGTGCGCGGCGCGTTCACGGGGGCCGAGCGCGATCGCAAGGGACTCTTCCGCGAGTGCGAAGGCGGCACGCTCTTGCTGGACGAGGTCGGCGAGCTCCCACTCAAGATGCAGACCGGCCTGTTGCGCGTGCTGCAGGAGCACACCGTGCGGCCCGTCGGCGGGACCAAAGAAGAGCCGGTGGACGTGCGCATCGTCGCCGCGACCAACCGCAATCTCGAAGAGATGGTGAAGGCGCAGACGTTCCGCGAGGACCTGTTCTACCGCCTCCACGTAGTGCAGCTCGCGGTGCCGCCGCTGCGCGAGCGCGTCGAAGACGTCCCCCCGCTCATCGATCACTTCCTCACGCTGTTTGCGAGCCGCTATAGCCGCGACAAGAAGACGATCGGCAAGCTCGCGCTGCGCAAGCTCTCCGCCTACGACTGGCCCGGCAACGTGCGGCAGCTCGAGCACGTCCTCTTGAACGCGTGGCTGATGAGCGAGGCCAAAGAGATCGAGGCCGACGACGTCTCGCTCCCCGAGCCACGCGGCGCTGCGCCGAGCGCGAACAGGCAAAAACTAGGCGCCCCCGCGTCACCTGGTGAATACAAGGACTCGGAGAAGGACCGCATCCTGCGCGCGCTCCAGACCTGCGGATGGAACCGCATGGCCGCGGCGAGGATGACCGGCATCCCACGCCGAACCTTCTATCGACGACTCAAGGAGTTCGGGATCCTCGAGCAGTGACCATCATTGCGCGTCAGAGTCTATCGCTACGGTGGGGCGACGCCGCGCGCGGTGCCAGGCCGCTACGACCTCGATAGCCTCCGCCTTTACGAAAAAGTACACGGCTTATCGCGTTCGATGCATGAGCGCTCGACGAACGACGATGTGCAGCGACATCGATAGCCGGCGTACCGCATCAGCCGTGGGTGCTCCAGCTTGGACGAAGAGAAGCAGGCGACGGAAACGTAGACTGGTCGGGCGAGAATCGAACGGTCTGATAGGGTGCGCGCGCCGTGGCGACGCACCAGAAAATCGCGCACCTGCCTGCCCTGGACGGGCTGCGTGGTTTGGCCGTGGCGGGCGTCGTGGCGTTCCACGCGAACGGCGCGCTGAGGGGCGGCTACCTCGGCGTCGATCTGTTCTTCGTGCTCTCGGGGTTCTTGATCACCTCGATCCTGCTCGCGGAGGTGCGCGCGACCAACACGGTCGATCTGGCGGCTTTCTGGGTGCGCCGCGCGCGTCGCCTCTTCCCTGCCGTGCTCTCGTTGATGCCCGCGATCGCGGCGTACGCCTATTGGGTGGCGACGCGCGACGAGCTCGTGAGCCTCCGCAAGGACGCCTACGCGACGCTTGCGTACGTCGCGAACTGGCGAGAGATCTTCTCCAACAAGAGCTACTGGGACCTCTTCGCCGCCCCCTCTCCGCTCGAACACACCTGGAGCCTCGCGATCGAGGAGCAGTTCTACGTCGTGTGGCCACTAGTGGTGACGCTGTTGCTCGTGTGGCTGCGTCGCTCGGTCAGATTCCTGTTGGTGACGACGCTCGTGCTCGCGGCCGCGTCCGTGATCGCGATGATTCACTTCTACGATCCAGAGAGCTCGTCGCGCGCCTACTTCGGGACCGATACGCGCGCAGTGGCCATTTTGGCGGGCGCGGCGTTCGCGATGGTGAAGGGTGACAAGTCAATCGACGTTAGGTTCTCGCGCGCGCTCGACGTCGCGGGCTTCGTCGTCCTCCTAGGGCTCGGCGTGGCGTGGGCGCGCCTAGACGGACAAGACCCCTTCCTCTACCGCGGTGGCTTCTGGCTGACGGAGCTCGGCTCGCTCGTGTTGATCGCGTGCGCGACGGTGCCGCGGTCTCTCGTTGCACGGCTCTTCGCGTTCCGTCCGCTCGCGCGCCTCGGCACCATCAGCTACGGCGTGTACTTGTGGCATTGGCCGATCGACTGCGTGCTCACGCTGGATCGCGTGCACGTGAGCGAGCTCGTGCTCAACGTGATACGCGTCGCCGCGACGCTCACGATCGCGCTGATTTCCGAGCGTTTTCTCGAGCGCCCTATTCGCGCTCACGGCCTTCGTATCCGCTATCCCGTGCTCGTGACGCTCGCCACGTTTGCGGCATGCGCGCTGCTCGTGGTTCGCGCCACTCGGCCTCCGCCGCTGATCGCCACACTTCCGCCTCCGGCGCCTGCCGTGTTCTCGGGGAAGATCACCTGGCCTGGCCCCTTCTCGGTGGACATCCACGAGCTGCCCGCCTCTAGCGAGCTCCCGCCCGGCACGCTGCGCGTATTGGTGATTGGCGACTCGGTCTCTCAAAAGCTGGGGCTCGCGCTGCGTTACAGACAAGAAGAGGCCAATGCGTTCGTCGCGGAGCGTGGGGTCGGCAATTGCAGCATATTGGAGCAATTGACCATCAATCACTTCGGCCCGGCCAAGCTCGAAGAAGACGACCACAACTGTGCCGCCAATTGGGTCAAAGACACGACCGAGCTGAAGCCAGACGTGACGTTCATCGTCTTCGGTGGGGCCTATTACGCGCAGATGACCATCGACGGCAAACCGGCATTCTCCTGCGACAAGGGCTGGCACGACGTCTACAAAGCTCGCCTCGAGTCATTGATCGATCAAATGGGCAGCAATGCAGGTCGAGTGATGATCATGCTCGCGCCCTATCCGATGGACCGTTGGCGATACGAGCACGTCCCCGAGCGCGTGGATTGCTTCAATACGTTAGTGACAGAGGTGTCCGCCTCCAAACACGCAGCATCTATTGACGTGAAGGGTCATCTTTGTCCGACGTTAGAGTGCAATCGATTGAGCAATGGACATCCCATTCGGCCCGATGGACTGCACCCCGACGGAGCCGGCGCAGAAGAGCTTTCGCGCTGGACACTGACTCAGATCATCACGCTCGTTCCAGGCGCGGACAGGTGAGCGCTCCCATCGGCGCGAAGACCTACTTCACGAAGCGCTTCCGCGAGTGCGGGATGGTCGAGCGCGCGAAGAGCGAGAAGGCCTATCACAAAAGCTCGCTCCGCTTCTTTGGCGTTACGGTGCCCGAGGTGCGCAAGGCCGCGCGCGACTATCAGTTAGCGCACGAAACGATCTCGCACGATGATTTGTCATGCATTGCCGCCCGCGCTGTTCGCGACTGACTTTCACGAATTGCGCAGCGCCGCGATTGCCCTCTTGGAGCGAGAGCAAAACCAGCTAGCGACTACCGACTTGCCCATGCTCTAATTGTTCGCTCGCGAAGCCTCCAATCGTGCTGGCGATGGCAATCCGCTCAGTTGTCTTCGTTCGCTGAAAGGCGACGACAATTGGGCTCATGTGGATTGGCTCGCCGCGAAGGTAATCGGACCCATCGTCGCGCGTGAGCCCGAGCGAGCCGCGCTCGTGCGGGTGTGGGCCAAGGACGAGCACCTATGGATTCGACGGACGGCGCTGCTCGCGTTGCTCGACCGATTGAGGTGGACGGCGACTTCGAGCCGTTCGAAGAGATCGCCGCGCCCATGCTCGACGAGAAGGTCTTCTGGATTCGCAAGGCGATCGGCTTGCAAATACATCTAGGCGCATCCGTTCCAAGGGTGCGAGCATCGAATGTGGTCATGAAGATCCAAATTATGCTCGCCCTGCCGCTGCTCGTCGCCTGTGCCAATGAGCCGCCGGCCACCCATGTCTCTTCAACGACCGCGGCCTCCGCTGCGCCCGTCACGCCCGCAACCGACACGGCCGGGATCAAGGTCGGGTCGCCCGCGCCGGACTTTGATTTGACGGCCAGCGACGGAACCAAGCTCGCGCTCAAGTCGCTCAAGGGAAAGCCCGTGGTTCTCTACTTTTATCCGAAGGACGAGACGCCCGGCTGCACGACCGAGGCATGTTCGTTCCGCGACGCATGGGAGGCGCTGCAAAAGAGCGGTGTCGTCATGATCGGAGTCTCGACCGACGACGCGGCCGCGCATAAAGCCTTCACTGACCATCACAAGCTCCCGTTCAAGCTCGTGAGCGATCCCCAGGGCACGCTCGCCAAGAGCTACGGAGTCGACACGATGAGCACCCCGATGGGCATGCTCCTGCAGCGACAGACGATCGTGATCGACAAAGACGGCAACGTGAAGAAGGTCTACCGCACCGTGGACGTGACCAAGCACGCCCAAGAGATCACCGCGGACGTCGCGGGATGACCGTAAAGCTCGCGGTCATGGTGGACGGCGAGCCCATGGAAGAGGGTGCCGCTCGCGGGTTTTGGGAGCGCTTCAGCACGCATATGGAAGCGCACAAAGGTGACCTCGCGGGGTTCGCCAAGGCCGAAGGCTTCGCGAGCGTACATCCGTCAGTCGGAGAGTTGGGTCCTTCGCTGGTCGTCAGTCGGACGTCGGCGCAGGCGCCCTATCGGAACGTGACTGGTGGATCAGACGGTCACCAGAGTCCGAGCCCCAAGCAGGGTGGAAAGAAGAACCGCAGCAAGAAATAGCCGGTCTGACGAGGGTCCCAGGTTTGCAGTACGCGTGCTCATGGAGATCGCGTACGCGGCGGTGACCCAGAGCGGCACGTTCATGTTGGACGAGCGAGGCGTTTGCCGGTGGGCGGTCGCCGGGCGCAACGCCGACGGTTCGAAGGGCGCGGTCCCCGACCGCATCGTCGGCGGGCAGTTCGTCGCGACGCTCGACTTGGAGTCCGAGCAAGGGCTTGTGGCGCTACCGCAAGTGGGCGCGCCGATGTTGTTCGCGGTGGTGGATGCCTCGGGGCATATCTCCCTCGTGCGCACGACGAAGTTGCTGCGCTGGGAGGACAAGCGCGGTGACGATCTCGAGCCTGCTGACGCCACGACGCCAGGGCCGAAGAGCTCGGCGCGAGCGCTCCCTGTGCCGTTGACGCGCCCGCCTTCGTTCAACACGGGCCTGCCGCGGCCGCCTCCGAGCTCACCGTCACGTCGACACACTCCGTTGCCGCCGCCTCCCGCGCGTGCACACTCGGACGTCGCGCCGAAAATCGCGTACCCGCGACCGAGTGTACGAAACAACTTCGCTCCGCCACGCGCGCCCCTGAAGAGCGGCGCAGCGGCCCGACGCGCCTAAGATCCGTCAGAGCCCGCCGTGCATTGAAATCGTGCACTCGGGCCCTAGCTGTGAGCCCGTAGACACGCGCGCGGCGTAGTGCTACTTGCGGCGCCCAACCTGGCAACGTTTTCCCTCGGAAACCTGCGATAAAAACCATGTGGTCTGCCCACCTGAGCGACGTATCGACCATCACCCACTACGCTAGTGCGGGGGGCGGTGACGTGAACCTCGACCTCGACGCGACGGCCTTCGTACAGGTCGGCCTCTTCGTCGTCCTGTTCCTCGTCCTGAAGCCGATGCTCTTCGACCCGATGTTGAAGCTCTTCGAGGCGCGCGAGAAGCGCATCGAGGGCAATATCGCCAAGGCGCGCAAGATCGACGAGCACAGCGCGCATGCCAAAGCGGAGTACGACGCGGCGATGCAAAAGGCGCGAAACGCCGGGGCCGCCGAGCGCGAGAAGATCAAGAACGAGGGCCTGCGTCACGAGACCGAGCTGCTCGCGAAGGTCCGGCTCGAGATGGCGCAGGTCGCCGACCAAAACCGAAAAAAGGCCGAGGGGGACCGCTCCAGCGCCCGCCTTCAGCTCCAAAAAGACTCGTCGGCTCTTGCCGGTCAGCTCGCGGGCCTCGTGCTCGGCCGAGAGGTGCGCTGATGAGCAAACGCGCGATTTCCGTGATCTTCGCGACGATGATCGGGCTCTGCACCGCGCTCGCGTGGGCGGGTCCGGCCGAGCTCGTTCCCGGTAAGGGAGTGATCGTCGTCCCGCTTCATGACGAGAAAGAGAAAGCGACGGCCGAGGAGGAAGAGGAGGAAAGCGCGCCACCCGGGGCCATCAACTTCGCCGACTTCGGCAACAACAAGCAGCCTCCGCTGCTCGCGCTGCTCATCAACTTCGGGATCCTCGTCTACATTTATTACACGTACGGCAAGGGTCCGGTCGCGCAGGGCTTGAAAGAGCGTCGCGACGCGATCGCGAAGGACATCGAGAACGCCGCGATGATCCTGGCGGAGGCGGAGAAGCGCGCCGAGACGTACCAGTCGAAGCTCGAGTCTAAGGACGAGGACGCCGAAGGCGCGCGCACCGGTCTCGTTCACGCCGGCCAAGGCGAGAAAGAGCGCATCATCAAGGACGCCGACGAAAAGGCAGTGCGCCTCCGGAAGGACGCCGCGTTCCTCGTCGATCAAGAGGTCAAGCAGATGCAGGTGGACCTCGTGAAGGAGACCGTCGAGAAGGCGATCGCCGACGCAGAGGCGATGCTCACTCAAGGCGTCACGCAGGCCGATCAAGAGCGCCTCGCGGAGGAGTACCTCAAGACTCTCGTCACGCAGAGAGCGGCGGGTGTCTCGTGATCGCCGGCAACATCTCGCGCCGCTACGCCAAGGCGCTGCTCGAGCTCGGCCTCGAAGCGGACAGCGTGGATGCGATCGTGGCCGAGATGACCAGCGTTGCGGAGACGTACGCGTCGAGCGTCGAGCTCCAACGCGTGCTCGGTGATCCGCTCGTTCCGCACGCCGCGAAGAAGGGCATCCTCGGCGATATTGCAGCGAGCCTCTCGCTCGGTCCGACCACCAAGAACGTCGTGCTGCTCCTCGGGGATCGCCGGCGCTTGCGCCTTTTGCCCGAGATCACGCAGCTGCTCCGCGAGATGAACGACCTGCAGAAAGGCGTCGTCCGCGCGGAGGTGACCGGCGCGGTCAACCTCTCCGATGCCTTCTACGATCGATTGAAGACACAGCTCGAGACGATGACCGGAAAGCGCGTCGTGCTCGAGAAGAAGACCGACCCGACGTTGATCGCAGGCGTGGTGACCCGCATCGGAGACCAAGTCTTCGACGGCTCCATCAAAAGCCGCCTCGCGAGCCTCAAGAACGCTCTGATGCCGAACTGAACCAGGAAAGCCCAGCCATGCAGCTCCGCGCCGAAGAAATCTCGTCCATCATCAAAAAGCAGATCCAGTCTTACGACAAGGCCGCGCTCACGATGGAGACCGGTACGGTCTTGTCGGTCGGCGACGGCATCGCGCGCGTGTACGGGCTCGAGGGTGCCCTCGCGGGCGAGCTGCTCGAGTTCCCCGGCGGCCTCATGGGCCTCGTGCTCAACCTCGAGACGGACAACGTCGGCGCCGTGCTCTTCGGCGAGGCAAGCACGATCAAAGAAGGCGACATCGTCAAGCGCACGGGCCGCATCATGGACGTGCCGGTGGGCGAGGCGCTCGTCGGTCGAGTCGTGAACTCGCTCGGACAGCCCGTCGACGGCAAGGGGCCGATCGAGACGCCGCACCGTCGCCGCGTCGAGATCAAGGCGCCCGGCATCTTGCAGCGGCAGCCCGTCAAGGAGCCGCTCCAGACGGGAATCAAGGCGATTGACGCCATGGTCCCGATCGGCCGCGGTCAGCGTGAGCTCATCATCGGCGACCGCCAGACCGGCAAGACCGCGGTCGCGATCGACACGATCATCAACCAGAAGGGCCTCGGCGTTTACTGCTTTTACATCGCCATCGGCCAGAAGCAGTCCACGGTCGCCTCCGTCGTCGCCAAGCTCGAGCAGTTCGGCGCGATGGAATACACGACCATCATCACGTCCGGCGCGAGCGAGTCCGCGCCGCTGCAGTTCATCGCGCCGTACACCGGCGTCACGATGGCCGAGTACTTCCGCGACAGCGGTCGTCACGCGCTCTGCATCTATGACGATCTCTCCAAGCAGGCCGTCGCGTACCGCCAGCTGTCGCTCTTGTTGCGCCGCCCGCCGGGCCGCGAGGCCTATCCGGGAGATGTATTCTACATCCACTCGCGCTTGCTCGAGCGCGCTGCAAAAATGGCCGATCGCCTCGCGATCGTGAAGAAGGGCAGCACGTTCCCCACGGGCGACGCGAAGTTCGTCGGCGTCGACGGCATGGTGCACGTCGGTGAGCAAGGTCACGGCTCGTCCAAGCGCGCGCTGTGGAAGCTCGCCGCACCGGAGCTCTTCGCGAAATGGGAGAAGACCGCGGAGAAGGAGCAAGGCCCCATCGAGGCCGAGATGTCCGCGAAGGTGAAGGACTGCGACTACGTCATCGAGAAGGACGCTCACTCGGGCGGCTCGCTCACCGCGCTCCCGATCATCGAGACGCAAGGCGGTGACGTCTCGGCGTACATCCCGACGAACGTCATCTCGATCACCGACGGCCAGATCTTCCTCGAGAGCGATCTGTTCTACTCAGGTGTTCGTCCCGCCATCAACGTCGGTATCTCCGTCAGCCGAGTCGGCGGCAGCGCGCAGATCAAGGCGATGAAGGGAGTCGCCGGCACGCTCAAGCTCGACCTCGCGCAGTACCGCGCGATGGCAGCGTTCGCGCAGTTCGCGAGCGACCTCGACGCCGTCACCCGCAACCAGCTCGAGCGCGGCGCGCGCCTCGTCGAACTGCTCAAGCAAGGCCAGTATCAGCCGCTCGCCGTCGAGAAGCAGGTCCTCGCGATCTACGCGGGTACCAAGGGGTACTTGGACAAGGTCCCGGTCAAAGAGATCGGCATGCGCACTCCCTTATCACGTCCTCGACGCTCTTGGTGCAAGGCTGCTGGGCGGCCTTCGCGGCGGCGCGCTGCTCACGCCACGCGTCGCGGGCGTTCGCCTGGAGATCGGTCAGCTCGGTCCGCTCGCTCTGACTGAGGCCAGATGTGCTGTCGCGCGCGAAGCTGAGCTCACCGGCGGCGTGTGGTCCGGCCTTGGCCTCGAAGACGCCCACCAGCACCAGCTTCTCGCC
>JAYVYD010000040.1:0-2947 GCA_043784605.1 Myxococcales bacterium
GATCGCGAACCCTCCCGGGACTTCCCCGAACCCAATGCCCGCCACCCTGCCGTGCCCCACATCGAACACGAACCGCTGAGCGGAGCTCACGTGATCGGGCATGCGCGCAGCGACGAACGACGTCGCACCTGCGACGCGAATGTGCGGCGTGGGCGTGGTCTCACTCGCGTAGTCCTCCAGTGCCGGGAGGTACGTCCATCCGCGCGGACCAAGCGCGATCGCCGCGCCCACGCCCAGCGTCCCTGGAAACGTTGTGCCCTTCGTCCAGTTCACGCCTGCATCATGGCTCTCGAAGAGCGTCGAATGCGTGCCGCTGCCGTCATGGGGATCCGTTCGCAGGTAGACCACCTCGCGTTCGAACGTGGCGATGGCGCGCGGGACAAGGCCGTCTGAGCTCGCGAGCTCGTCGTGGGCGATGCCGTCGCCGGGCTCCTCGCCGATCCGCGCCGAAGCGATTCGCATCGTTCCGCCTCGTTGAATGAAACGCACCACACGATCCCCACCGATGACGTCGACGCGCTCGTATGTCGGTTGCGCCGGAACGCTTTCCAGTACCCATCGCGGGCGGGTAGAAGGCGATGCGGGCACAGTCGGCGCGCTGCCCATCGTTTGAGCGGTGACGACGCTCGCCGCACGCGCACCGCAAGCGAGGAGTGGCACCGACAGCAGCAACAAGATGGCTGCCGATCGCGCGCTGACGTGCCCCCTGGTCAGCGGACACCTCGCTTCGTCCGCGAGAGTAGTCCTGCTCGAGGATCCATCGGCAGGTCGCAACGCTCGATCATCGAAGGACAAGCATACCTGCCTCGCCTCCCCAGTCGATCACCTTGCGCATCGACGATGTGGCCTGCGCGCACTTGCGCCCGGGGGGCTCACGGCCGATGCAAGACGAGGCCGTTGGCGCCGCCGGCCCAGACGTCCTTTTCGTTCGTTCCGCCGAGCGCAGTGACCCGGACAGTCGGGCCTTCAGTCGGCGTGGAGCGTCGTCGCCACGATCCGCGAGTCCGCTCCAGCGTCCTCCCTCGGACCGCTTTCCACCACGAGCCTCGCGCCGGCACGCGGCACCTGCACAAACACGTAGATCACGTAGCTACCTTGGTGAGCCACGCGCGCGGCGACCGTGTCGACGAGCAGCTCGCCCTTCTTCCACTGGGAGGTCGGGTACGCGCCTGCCATCGGTGCGTGGTCCGCGTTGAAGCGCGCCTTCATGCCGTCGATGTGGAAGCCTATCTCGAGGTCTTTGGAGGTAGTCGCCAGCACGCGATAGTAGAGACGCACTACGAACGGGTCTTCGGCGTGGACTTCATCCGGCGCGTCGATCCCGGCGATCTCCACGAATGGCCGTCCGGCAGTGTCGACGACGACCGCGCCGACCTTCCGCATTGAAGGCGGAAAGCTCGTCAGACGAAAGTCCTCGTTGGGCGGCGCGACCAGCGGCGGAAGCCTCTTCGCGGGCGGCTGCGGGAGCGCGGTGAGCGCCGCGTCGGTCTTTGCGCTTGTGGCGACGACCGACGCAGCGGGAGGAGAGGCTTCTTGCGTGACGGACTCCGTGGGCTTCACGCAGGCCGCGAGGAGACTGACGAAGGCAACGGCGACGCGCATGCGGACACGATAACAGGGGCCGGGAAGGCTTTGGATGTCACACGCACGAATATGGTCCGCCAAACGTCAACCCGGCGACAGGATAGTTGTACCCGGAAACGAAATCAGGGTCCGGCCAGCAACGCCCGACGAGATTCCAAAATGAGGAGATGTTGTGACAACAAAACCGTTACTTGCCGAATCGGCCGCCCCTCCCGAGTCCTTCCACGATTGTCACGTACACGGGCTAAGCTGGCTTAGAGATGAATTCTGTTTCTCGATGAAGTTGAATTACATCTTGAAGTGGATTGCGCCGAGCGCTCCCCAAACGAGTTTTAGGTTCCTCATTTCTGAAGCTAGCTTGACTTTCCACGACGTCGACGAACTCAAGTTGTCGCTGGATTGGTCCGAGTCTGCTCTCGACCTCGAGATTGCGGCGTTGACCGTGAGAACATCGCGCACGACGCCCACGGGCAGGCCGCAACGGTTGTTTGAGTTTGATCTCGCACAGCCGAATGGACGAATAACGCTGTGGAGTAGCGGTTATAGCGTACTGCTGATAGGCGAGGCGGTCATCTCAGATGTTCCTAGCCTTCCCTTGGTGCGCTAAGACGAGCAAAGCGGCGAACCGACGCCTGGGGGGTAGCTATTCTCGACACCGGCACCATGGCGGGCGAAGACGAACCAAGAAGCCGGCCAAGGTGGGCGGGCCGCCCGTGCACGCGTTCTTCTCGATTCACGACACCTTCGATCGGACGAACCTGCGAACGGCCAAGGAGTGCAACGGCGACGAGATCGCGAAGCTCGTCAAGAAGCGGCCCGGGGAGTCAGGTCCGTAGTCGTCACATCGGCGGGGTACGTCGCTCAGGGATGCGGGATCGCGCTGCGGTAGATGTGGAATGGCTTTGCTTCCGTCCACATACATCCCAACGCTCTCAAGCCCCCGCCCTCCGTTCAGTCGAGTCCCGGAGAAACCGCTTTGATTTTCCTACGCTCCCCGTGGCGGGACGAGATGATTTCCCAGTCATCCTTCGTGCTTTCCTGCATCGACGTAAAGCCGGCGCGCCGTTCGATCATTTTTCCGTTTCTCCGGACGGCAATAATTTGCCCGAGAGCGCGACTATACCGTCAGGAAATCGAACGATCCCGAATTCGGCCAAGTGTCAGCGAACTCCCGCGTACCTCGGCGGCGGGTGGTATTTATGAGGAGCGCTGCCTGTGAAACCGACCATCGCATCGATCGCTCCGCCGTCGCTCGTCGGAGCGTAGGTGATCCAAGGCACTTCCGAAAAGAAAGAGCTTCGGCGAAAGTTTACCGAACGTCCCTTGGACGAAGTTGATCGTCGAAATCGACCAAGCCGACCAA
>JAYVYD010000041.1:0-16589 GCA_043784605.1 Myxococcales bacterium
TCGGCGACGTTTGCCTCCGTGACCACCGGCGCCCCTGCGACGAGCAAGGACCGCACGGTGTCGTCGCTCGTCTTGCCGAAGGCCCATCGGTCTCCAGGCGGTAGCTTCAGACCCACGAGCGCGCTCACGAGCCTCTTGCCCGCTTGATCCACGCTCTCTCCAGCGGTCGGGACGACCTCCGCAAAATGCACGGTATTCCGATTGCGCTCCTCGGTGGAGGCCCTGACGCCATCGGGCAGCGGTGCCTTGGCTAGGCTTGCGAGCGGGTCGTTCACGTGATCGACGATCACGAGCTCCAACCTGGAGCGAGGGCCAGTCGCTGCCTGCTTGCGATGGCAAGCGCCCGCGAGCAGCGCGAGCGCCCCACGGTTCAGGGCTTGATGCCGCCGGAGAACGGCAACACGGACTTCAGATCGTCGTCCGTGAAGCGGAGCATGAGTCCGACGAAGTAGTCGCGGCGGTTCGCGAGGAAGAGGTGGTCCACGCCGCCGAGGATCCACAGCCGGTTGATGAACTGGTACGAGAGGTACACGCGGTAGCGCGGCTGGGCCTCCTCGCCGAACCCGAAGAGGTCGTTGACGATCTCGAAGCGCTTGTTGAACAAGTGAATGTCGAGCCCGATGCCGCCGGTGGACTCCTTGATGCCGAATCGCCCCGTGAACGGGCCCAAAGTGCGTGCAAACTGCAATGAAAAGCGGAACGCGTCCGTGGTCGTCGTCGTGATGGTCCGATAGTGCGCGGGCTGCGTGGGGTTGGTGGTGTCGACGTCCGTCTGCGTGAACGTCGTCTTTCCGCGCGGGTCGTTGATGAGCTCGAGCGAGTAGTACTTGTCCTCGCGCGGCTGCAGCCGCACCTCGACGTAGCTCTTGATGGTGTTGGCGAGGAAGTTGTAGTCGCTGCGAAGTCCGACGATGGCCTGGAGCCGTGAGATCGGGCTGACGAGATCGTTCACGCCCTCGGCGATGCCTTGCACCTCGTTGATGAGCGCGTCGTCTTTGGTGAGCCTGCCCATCGTGCCCTCGCCTTTGTCGAGGCGGTCGGCGACGTGATCGATGTGGTCGAGCGTCGATTGGAGGCTCTGGCTCGCCTGATTGACGCGCTCGATGGTGTCCTTGATCTGGCCGCCGCTCGCGCTGCCCGCGCGCCCGTTGAGCGCCGCGGTCACCTGCTTGAGGTCCTCGCTGATGGCCTTCATGTTCTCGAGGATCGCGCCGACCTCGGGCTCTCCGCGCGCCGTCATGCGGTCGAGCGCTGCGAGCGTTCCCTTGATGCTCTCGCGGTTCTCTCGGACCGTCTGGTTCAACGCGTCCGTCGTGTCGGCCAGGTTTTGCAGGATGGCCTTGATGTTCAGGCCGCCCTGCTCGGTGCCGATCGATTTCGCGAGCTGCTCGGCGACCTGCTTTACGAGCTTGCTGACGTCGTCGAGGTTCTTCTTGATGTCGTCGATCGAGTCCTGCTCGGCCACCGTGTTGATGAGATCGCCGTCATGCTTCCGTGGGTCGCGTGCGCCTGCCGTGAGGACGATGATGTTCTCGCCGAGGAGGCTCGCGGCCTTCTTTCCCATCGTCGCGTCGTCGAACAGCGGGATGTCCCCGTTCACGCGGATGTCGATGCGCGCCTTGCCGTTCTCGAGCTTGATGGAGTCGATGCTGCCGACGGGGATGCCCGCGATCGTGACCCGCGAGTGATTCGCGATGCCGCTCGCGTCGTCCAGGTAGCCGTGCACCATGTACCCGCTGCCGACACCGACGCTCCGCGCGATGGTGCGATAGACGAAGTATACGCCGGCCGCGGATACGAGGACGAACGCCCCGACCCTCGCCGCTTGAGTGAACCTAGACGCCATTGCAGCCCGAGACGCTAGTCCGCCGCCAGATAGACCTCAACCATCACCGCGAGAGGTTCAGCCCGCCGGGGTACCAGTAGCTCGTGTAGCTCCCGTAGCCGTAGACCTCGATGCCGAACGGTCCGTTGCCCGTGGCGATATGGTTGCTGCTGTTCTTCGAGAGCTGCACGTACGTGGACGAGTAGCCCGTCGCGCCGATGACCTTCCACCCGCCGACCACCACGTTGTCGATCTTCACGACGGTGTTGTTCGCCGCCACGAGCGTCGCCCAGTTGATCTGGTAGTTGGTCGGGGCGGTGAACTGGTACGCGTTGCGGTACTGGTCCTTGGCGACGGCCACGCTCATCGCGGGGTCTCCGTTCAGCACGCCTCCGCCGTAGTTCTCCGCGCCTTCCATGTACTCGCCAACGACGAACGGGCTGCTGTTGCTGGTCACTTCGAACGGCGTGGAGGTCTCGAACACGCCGACCTGACCCGCGTTGAGACTCGCTGGCGCGCCGACCTGCGCTGGCGTGTACGTGAACGTGCTGCCGTTCTTCGTCGCGATGATGCGCACGAAGTGGCTCGGCTTCTTGGCTGTGGTGATCCCGGTCATGTTCGGCGGGACGACGAAGTAGTCGCTTCGAAGCGTCTCGGTCGGGAACATCGCCTCCTCCATGTGGTCGCACGCGGCCTGGCTCGCCGGGACGTAGACGCACGCGTGGCCGCCGAAGACCTCGACGGGTGCGGTCGCGCTGACGACCGAGCCGCTCATGTCGTTGCCGTAGCTGACCGAGCCCGGTACTGGGTTGGTCACCTCGATGACGTCACCGCGGTTCATCGTGATCGTGCCGCCGTTCGAGGCGATGCCGCCACCGGCGACGATCGTGACGCTCGGCGTGAGCGTGACCTGCGTGTTGTCTTGGGTCGCGGCGACGACCCACAGGCCCGGCCACTGATAGAACGACGGATACGTCGCGAGGTAGTAGTTGCCGGTCATCGCGTTGACGGGCAGGAGCATCGACGCGTCGTTCGTATAGGAGAACAGACCGTTGAGCGTGTAGTCACGCGCGTTGAACTGGTAGACCGTGACGGGCTCGGTGCTCTGGATGCGGTACGCGCCACCCTTCTGCAGTGTGGTCGTCGGCGCCGGCGGCTGCACAAATTGATTGCCGTCGCAGGGTCCCACACCGCACGAGAGCGGCTTCACCCAAGGCAGCGTGATCGACGACAAGCTGTTGGCGTTCACCGTGTACGTCTGCGGGCTGATGAACGAGCCGCCTTTTCCGCCGCTGATCGTGATCGTAGCGTTGGTGCTCGTCGTGTTCGAGATCGCGACCGCGAACGGGAAGCTGCCTTGGTCGAGCAAGTGATTGAGCGTCGTGACCGCGTAGTAGTCGCAGCCGATGTAGCTCTGACCGACGTTGGCGCAGTCACCCGTGCAGATGCCTTGGTTGCACGTGAGGCCGAGGTTGGGGTCGCAGTCGTTCGTGATGTAACCGTCGCCCTTGCTGTTGCAGAGCGTTCCCTTCGAGCCGTTGCACGTGCCCGAGCCGGGGATGCATTTGACGCAACCGTAGCCGTCGGCGCACGTGAGGTTCTTCGGCGTGCAGTCGTCGGCGAAGAGGCTGCCGTTCTTGTCGCACGTGTACGCGACGTTCGCCGTGCAGCTGATGCCGGGCGGTGAGCAGCCGCTGTCGATGAGCGTTCCGGAGTCCACGTTGCCGCCCGTGTCGGGGACGGTGAATCCATCGGGGAAGGAAACGTCGAGGCTCGCGTCCAGTCCCGGATCGGGGACGGTGCCGTCTTGTCCCGGCAGCGGTCCGCCGTCTTGTCCCGGTAGGTAGCCCGAGTCGTAGCCCGCATCCGGATCGCCGCCGATCGTCGTGCCGACTCCCCCGTCGCTACCGCACGCGTATACGAGCGCTGTGAGCGAGACCAACGATGCCAGAAACAGCGCGTTGCGCATGGCGACCTTTCCCTCGGTGCCGAGAGCAAACAACGCTCAGGGCACCCTATAGACAGTCGCATTAGAACGCCCCACCACGCAAGCCCGACGAACGGCTCACTGCTCGTAGAATTCAGGCGTGTCGGTGTCGGTTTGGGTGTCGTTCTTGGGGCCCGCGTCCGGATCGTTGGTCGGCATCACGACAGCGTCGAGTGCTTGGTCATCCTTGTTGCGGAGCTCGTCGAACTCGTCTTTGTCCTTGTTCGGCAACATACGCACGCCATCGAGCTTGAGCGTCAGCGGGTCCATGAAGATGTCCCCGCGCTTGACCGCGAAGTGGAGGTGGGGCCCCGTCGCGCGGCCGGTCTGACCGACGTACCCGATGAGCTGTCTCGTCTCCACGTGCTCGCCGGCGTGCACGTTGGCGATGCGCGACATGTGGCAGTACGCGCTCGTCAGCCCGTTGGGGTGATCGATCTGCACCATGTTTCCGCACGGTCCGCCGTCGCCTGCGCTGCGGATCACGCCGGAAGCGACCGCGTAGATCGGCGTGCCGCTCGGTGCCGCGAAGTCGACGCCGTTGTGCGGCATCACGACATGAAGCACCGGGTGCATGCGGTTCGGGTTGTAGCGCGACGAGATGCGCGCGAGCGGGATCGGGCTGCGCCAACCGCCGTGATAGGGCTGATGACCCTTGCCGTCGTAGTAGCCGCCGCGCGAGCCCCTGTCCTCTTTGTGCGCGGGCTCGGTCCACCCCTTCGAAAACCAATACACGCGTATCGGTGCGCGTCCCACGCCCGTCCACTCGACGGCATCGAGCGCGCCGTATCGAACGAACTCTCCGTCCAGGCGATCTTCGGTGGCAACGACGCGGAGCTTTCCGCCCGCGCGCAGGTCCGAGAGCTCGGCATGACCGTCTAGGGCGTCGTCGATCATCGCGACGATCTCGTCCCTCAATCCGGCTTGTTTCAGGGTCGCTTTGAGATCGTCCCCGAGCATGAAGCCCACCGCGACGCGCGTCTGGTCTGGCTCGAGCTCGAGCTTGTGCATCACGATCTCGCCGGCCTCGTCGACCTTCGCCTGCCACACGTCGAACGGAGAGCTCACGAGCTCGAAGGCGAAGAGCTGCGAGCCCGCGCTCGTCGAAGCATCGGTCCGAACTCCACCTTCCGTCCTGCGCTCGGCGAAGAACGTGTCCTTCGGGTTCGCTCGGTCCAGGTTCTTCCGGCCCGAGTACGCTCGGATCACACGGTGCGCCTCTTTGTCGGTGAGGCCGGCCGCGAGCATCCCCGCGAGCATGCCTTTCTTGCCGACCGTTCCCGTGAGCACGCTCGCACGCGAGTCGCTCACGTCATCCGCGATGCGCCACACGTGCGGCTTCTGCGGAGGGAGCAGGGGACCCGCGTCTTCTTCCACGTTCGCCGCAGGCGTGATCTCCGGCGGCGCCTCCACGAGGACGATCGGAGCAGGAGGTGCGACCACGATGGGCCTACGCGCGATCATCGCGACGGGAAGCGTGACACCGAGGATCGCGATCGCGCCTAAAATCCAGCCGAGCGCGGAGGCGGTTCGTGGACTCCATCGATCACCAAAGGAGCGCGCTGGCGAAGGGGGCCGCGCGTCAGAGACCGAGACGAGCTCGGCGGGAGCTGGAGCTACGGGCAGGGCTTCGGTTTCTGCCGACGGGGGCTTCTCTTCGCTCTCGGACACTTTCTGTCTCGCAAGGCTAGCGCGTTTTCGCTACATCTAGTCACTCCCCATGGATGAGCGTGTCAAGCAAATGCTTTTGGTCGGCCGAGAGCACTACGGCAAGCGCGAGTTCGACAAAGCCGAGCAGCTGCTCGCGCAAGTGCTCGAGCACGACGATCGCTTCGCCGACGTCCACGACATGCTCGGAGTGATCGCTCACGCGCGTGGCTCGTTCCTCCAAGCCGAGCAGCACTTCGAGCGCGCGCTCGAGATCAACCCTTCGTACACGGAGGCCGCGCTCAATCTCGCGGTCACGTACAACGATCGCGGCAAGTACGAAGCGGCACGGGCCGTGTACGCGCGCATCAAGGGCAAGCCCACCGGGCAGATCGCCGGGCTCGATCCATTCGCGCGCGGAAAGCTCGCCAACATGCACGCAGACCTCGCGCAGGCGTACGCCGACAGCGGGTTGCCTCGCGAGGCAATAGACGAGCTCGAGAAGGCCGTCCTCTTGTGCCCCAACTTCGCGGACCTGCAGACCAAGCTCGGCACGCTCCTCCGAGAGTCGAACGAGCCCGCACGAGCGCGCATTCACTACGAGGCGGCGATCTCCGCTCGACCGAGCTTCGTGCCCGCGCGTGTGCAGCTCGGCGTGACGCTCTTGGCGCTCGGCGACGCGTCGCACGCGGAGGAGCAGTGGAACAAGGTCCTCGAGATCGAGCCGGAGAACACGCAGGCGAAGATGTACTTGCGCATGACCGCCGCCAATCGTCAGAAGACGAGCGAGTGAAGCCGACCGACACCGCGCCCACCGCCTCCGTCACTGCACCAAGTCTTCGAGAACAAATCCGCGAGTGGCGCAAGCTCGGAGTTCGTGAGCAGCTCCGTGTCGCTTGGAAGCGGCTCCGCGGTGGTGAGCTCACGCCCCTGCGCGCGGCGCTCAGCGTGGGCGTCGGTTTGTTCATCGGCGTGACTCCGCTCTACGGGCTTCACTTGCTGTTGGTGATCGCCGTGTGCATACCGCTGCGACTCGACGTGCCGATCTCCTACTTGGCAGCAAACATCTCGATGCCGCTGATCTCCCCATTTCTAAGCCTCGCGGAGGTCGAGATTGGATCGTTCGTTCGCAGCGGTGCGTGGCGAGCGCTCTCGATCGACGTCATCAAACGAGAGGGGCTCAGGCCGTTTCTCGGTGACGTCGTCGTCGGCGTCGCTGTGCTCGCTCCGTCCATCGCGCTCGTCGGCGGCGCGCTCACCTACGTGATCGCTCGTCTCGGGCGGCGCTTGCGCGAGAAGACCTCATGACGGGCATCGACAGGGCGGTCATCAAGAAGGTGGCCGAGAGGTACACGCGTACGGGCACCAAGTTCTACGTGCATGGCAAGCTCGGCAGCGATCCGATTTGCGCGCAGGTCGTCCTTGCCGCTGGCGATCTCGGCACGCTCGTGGACGTCGGGTGCGGACGCGGTCAAATGGGCTTTTTGCTGCTCGAGCTCGGCAAGGCCAAGCGCGTGGTGGGGTACGACTGGGACCAAGAGAAGATCGACGAAGCGATCGCCGCCGCTGGCGGTGACGAGCAATTCCACTTCCACGTCGGCGACACGCGCACCGAGGAGATCCAACCGTGCGACACGGTGCTGATGCTCGACGTGCTGCACTACCTCACGGACGACGAGCAAGACGCGCTCGTGCAACGCGCCGCCAAGAGCGCGAGACACACCGTCATCGTACGAGAGCTCGATCCGGATCGCGGGTGGCGAAGCTCAGTGACGAGCGCACAAGAGTCCATCACGACGTTCTTCCGCTACAACGTCGGCGCGCGCGTTCGCATCCGCCCGATCTCGTGCATCACCGAGCGACTCGCCGCGGCCGGCTTCACCGTGCGCGTGGAGCCGAGCTGGGGAAGCACCCCGTTCGCGAACGTCGCGGTCATCGCGAGTCGCTGACGGTCCGAGCCGCCTTCGCCTTTCAAGTCGCATGTGCGTAAGCGGCGATGAAGAAGTTCGCGCGACCGCTCACTGCAAAGCGCAAGCTCAACTCTCGGTCCAGCTTGCTGACATCGAAGCGCGCGTGTTGCGGATCGCTAGTGTCCACGAGAACCCTGCTCGTTGAAGACGTGAGCTCGAGTGCCTCGCGAGCGATCTCTTCCCACGTGATGAAGTCCGCGCTCGTCGCGATGAACGTTTGCCCACCGGGATCACGGTCGAGGAGCGCGGCGTAAACCTTCGCGAGGTCCACGCCTGCGATGCACTGCAAGCCTTCGTCCCGCCGGATGCGGAGGTCTTCGTTCGCCCGCGCCGCGCGGAACAGCTCGGCCACGCGGCGCTCCGCTTTGAATGGTGCCCCTTTGAACGCGGGTGCACAGACGACGGGCCCTGCGCGAACGACATCACCTGGGAGCTTGGACGCCCAGAGCATCGTCTCGCTCGCGGCCTTGGTGGCTCCGTAGACGTCGGACGGGCGAAGCGGCGTGTCTTCGTTCATCAGCGCGCGATAGGGCCGGTGGACTGCGGTCGAGGAGGTAAAGATCGCTCGCTCGACGCCGCACTCCAGAGCGGCTTGAAACAGCCGGAGCGAGAGCCGTACGTCGTCCAACCTGTGCTCGTCCTCCCAAACGATAGCGTTGTGAATGAGCGCGTGATGGCCGCGCAAACGCTCAGGATCGAAGTCGGTCAGGCTGCCCTCGACGACGTCGACGCCCCAACCGGTGACCCGGCACGGATCCCTCGTAAGGAGCGTGAGCTCGTGGCCGCGGGCGAGCAACTCACGGACGAGGAACGATCCGACGAAACCGGAGCCGCCCGTGACGAACACGCGCATGTTCGAACGATACACGCACCACGGTTCAGTTTCGGCGTCCGCGAGAAAAGGTAAATAAAACATAAATAGAGTCATGACGACCTCAAATCCAAGGTCTATGCTCTTTTGATGTTCCAGCAGCCCATCGATGCGGTCTTGCGTGATGCGAAGAACGTCCTCTTGGCGGGCTGCGGTGGCGGCTAAGACGTCCTCGGCGCGGTTCCGCTCTACGATGAGCTCGTCGCGTCCGAATGCAAGGTCCACTTCGCGAGCCTGAGCTTCACGTACTTGAACGGCCTCGATGGAGCCCTGCAGGACGCCTCGATCCCGAACCTGTACGAGGTTCCTTCGACTGCGGCGCAGGCGTCGGAGTATCGCCCGGAGGCTTGGCTTGCACGATTCATCGGCGAGCGCTCGGGGCAGCCAACCTCCGTCTGGGCCTTCGACAAGACAGGCGTTGTCCCGCTCGTCGCCGCCTATCGCCGCTTGGTCCAAAGCCTCGAGATCGACACCATCGTATTGATCGACGGCATAGACGCCCTACTTCGTGGTGACGGACGTCGATCGGAACTCCGGCGGAGGACCTCGAAGCGGTAAAATACGTAGTTGCCAATCAGAGAGGGCTTCGAAATAGCCACGTACACGCCTTGGTATTGGCGGCGATGCGCGGAGACTATGGCTCGGATGGCCCTCATGTTTGGCGCTCTCCGCTGCTCAACGCGTAGTGGTTCTTCTCTCTCGACGCGGACGCTGACACCCACTTATTCCTGAAGCAGTCGATGGCCACCCACGGGGTCTGGGACGTCACGGCGATCATCGAAGCCATGCGCAACGAGCTCGCGATCAAGCCGAAGACTGCCATTCCCATTTGATTCTGTCGCGATTCAGGAACACCCAACTGTCATCCTTTGCTTCGCTCAGGATGACAAGCCGTTCCGCGCTCGGTCATTTAGGTGACGATCCCTTCCATCCCCATATCGAGCAGCATTCGGTAGGTCCTCATGTTCGGGCGATAGCGACCACCGAAAAACTCCGCGTCGGATCCATTGAGCACGCGCGCCAGAGCAGCCGCGACTGCGGCCGATCTCGAGATGCCTGCATCGCAGTGAACGATGACTCGCTCGATGTCCTTGTGCCGTCGAATGAACGTCCATATCGACGACGCATGCTCTCGGGAGAATAGGTCACGCTCCGCGAAGAGCGCCGATGCCGCGTCCGCATCGGGGAACGAGAGGCGCAGTATGTCCCGACGGAACGGGTTGTCACGAACGCGCGCGATGTCGGCCGTGCTGCTCGTGATCGAGATGACGACATGAGGAACGTCATGGGGGCGGACGGCTTCGAACGCCGAGCGACTGTAAACGAAGAGCTCCATCTAAGCCTCCGACTCGTCATGGGCCCACTCGACCTTCGCGTCGAAGCGCTCTCCGAAATGCGTTGCTGCAAGGTCCGCGACTTCGCGCACTTTGACCTTCTTGCCGAGCTCGGCGAGCGACGTGACGCCGAGCTCTTTGATTCCGCACGGGACGATGCGGTCGAACATGCCCATGTCCGTGCTCACGTTGAAGGCGAAGCCGTGCATGGTGCACCAGCGCGAGAGCTTCACGCCGATCGCACCGATCTTGGCGATGCGACGGAACGGCGACAGCTCTGCGGGGTCCGTCATCAGGGGCCACGAGGTCTTGGAGTCGCGATCGATCCAAACGCCGACGTACTTCGAATCGTTGGGCACCACTCCCGCGCCGAGCCCGTGATCCTTGCAGAGTCCAATCATGATCAGGGCTAAATCCTGGACGTATTTGCGTACGTCGCATCGCTCGGGTCTGAGATCGAAGATGGGGTACGCCACGAGCTGACCCGGGCCGTGGTACGTCACGTCGCCGCCGCGGCCGGTCTCGTACAGGCCTATGCCGAGCCTGGCTCTCTCGTCATCGCTGACGACCACGTTCTCGAGATCGGCTCCGCGCCCGAGCGTGATCACCGGGTCGTGCTCCAGCAAGAGCAGCGTGTCGCCGATCTTCTGATCGATTCTGTCACGCAGCATGCGCTCTTGGAGATCGTGCGCCTTGCCGTACTCGATACGACCCAGCCACTGCGCGGTGATCGACCTCTTCACGACACTCAGCTCCGATAGTTCGGTGCTTCTTCGGTGATGATGACGTCGTGCACGTGGCTCTCCCGAAGGCCCTGCGACGTGATGCGCACGAAGCGCCCATTTTTCCGGAGGTGCGCGACGTTCGGCGAGCCGGTGTATCCCATGCCGGAGCGGAGGCCGCCGACGAGCTGATAGAGGATCGACGCGAGTGAGCCGCGGTGAGGCACGCGTCCCTCGATGCCCTCGGGCACGAGCTTCTCGTCCGCCGCGCCCGCTTGGCCGTAGCGATCCTTGCTGCCCTTCTTCATCGCGCCGAGCGAGCCCATGCCGCGGTACACCTTGTAGGAGCGGCCTTGGTACAAGACGAGATCGCCGGGTGACTCGTCCGTGCCCGCGAAGAGAGAACCGATCATGATCGTGCTCGCACCTGCGGCGATCGCCTTGACGAGGTCGCCCGAGAACTTCACGCCACCGTCCGCGATGATCGGGATGTCGTGATCGTCGGCGACGCGCGCGCAGTCGGCGATGGCCGTGATTTGTGGGATGCCCACGCCCGCGACGACGCGCGTCGTGCAGATGCTGCCGGGGCCGATGCCGACCTTCACGCCGTCCGCGCCGACGTCGATCAACGCCTTGGTCGCGTCTGCGGTGGCGACGTTTCCGGCGACGATGTCGAGGTTCGGGTACGCCTTCTTCGTTACGCGTACGGCATCGATGACGCCCTTCGAGTGTCCGTGCGCGGTGTCGATGACGATGACGTCCACGCCCGCCGCGACGAGAGCCTCGGCGCGCGCCTCACGATCCGGGCCTGGACCGATCGCCGCACCCACGCGCAAGCGGCCCTTGCCGTCTTTGATCGCGCTCGGGTTGCGATCCGCTTGGAGGATGTCCTTGATCGTGATGAGACCGACAAGCCTGCCGCCTTCGACGACGAGCAGCTTCTCGATGCGGTGCTGGTGCAGCAGCTGCTTCGCCTCTTCTGCAGGAACGCCGGGCCGAACGGTGACGAGCTCTTTCGTCATCAGCGCGCTCACGGGCTGATCGAGGTTGCGCTCGAAGCGGATGTCGCGCGCGGTGAGGATGCCGACGGGCTTGTCCCCCTCGGTGACGGGCACGCCGCTGATGTCGTGCTCGCGCATGATGGCGAGCGCCTCACGCAAAGACTGCGAGGGACGAACGGTGACGGGCGCGAGCACCATTCCGCTCTCCGCGCGCTTCACCTTCTCGACCTCGCGCGCCTGCGCCTCGGGCGGGAGGTTCTTGTGCACGATGCCGATGCCGCCTTCGCGAGCGATGGTGATCGCCGTTCGCGCCTCGGTCACCGAGTCCATCGCCGCGCTGCACAGCGGGATGTTCAGCTCGATGTTACGAGAGAGCCGCGAGCGAACATCGACGTCCTTGGGGAGCACCTCGCTGTACGCGGGCTCGAGCAGGACGTCGTCGAAGGTCAAACACTCGCGGAGCCCAAGAGTGAGGTGGTCGAGAGCCATGGTTCTCTCTAGCAAAAAAAGGCCTGCTCGGGATCGGTTAGGATGAGACCAAGAGATCGCCGATTCTTTGTGCCGCCGTGTGGATAGGCTGCGCCGACAGTAGTGGCGCGAAGCTCGACGCGCAGCCTCCTCCGCAGCCAGAAGGGCGACATTGGCAATGCAACACGGCGGTGACGGTGACGGTCACGGGAAGCGAAGTGTAGACGTTCACGCGGGCCGTGAACGTCTCCGATCAACGCATCTTCGTCCTGACCGCGTTGAGGCCCGGGACGGCGTCGATCGACGTGTCTTGCCCAACGTACACGAGCAAGGTCCCCATTTCCGATCACCGTCGTCGCGCAGAAGTGAGCTCGATCGCTCGAGATGAACCGAGACCGCCGCGCGCACTCGTGGCTGCTAGACTTGCAGGGATGAAAATCAAGGCGGCCGTGGTTGCGCTGCTGGCGCTTGCAGCGTGTGGAGGCGACGATACCGCGTCAACGGGCGACGCATCCGGGGTCGGACCGGAGGCCTCCGCTGGCGATGGTTCGGGAGAAGGAGCCGCCGACGCCGCGCCGTCCTGCGGGACCAACGCCTGGCTCACCTATGGTCACGACTCGCGGCGAACGTTCACGAGCGACGCGTGCATCAAGGGCAACTTGAAGAAGAAGTGGACCTATACGCCGGCTCCGCCCATGGGCCGAACGTCGAAGGCATTCAACCGGGCGATCGCCCAGAGCGACGCCGTGTTCCTGCAGTGGGCCGCGAGCGACGATCCATACACCGGAACCACCGCTGCGGATCGCGTGAGCATCGACGGCATGCGGGTGTGGACGTTCGACAGCGGCTCGGACTCCAACCTCAAGTTCTGGCCGACGTTCGCGTTCGGGTCTCTCTTCTTGGACGACGACGGCGTCTACGTCCTCGACGGAGCGACAGGGAAGAAGACCGCCACCACCGGCGTGGATCGGTGGGGCCAAATCGCGTTCGACGACACGCGGCTCTACGCGTCGAACTGCCTCAAGCTCGACGGCCCCGGCCTCGAGGTGTGGGCGTTCGGCACGGACACCAAGCCCATCTGGCAGAAGAACACCTACGCCAAGTGCGGCGAGGCAGAGGGCGAGATCGCAGGAGGCACCGCGCTCGACGGAGGCGTGTTGTTCACGACGGCGAGCTACGTCTTCCAAGCCAAGCCGGCGCCGCTGGCATCGGGCGTCTATGCGCTTGATGCGGTGACCGGTGCCCAGAAGTGGTTCAAGCCCTACACGCCCACGAGCTCCATCAGCGCCGGCGAGGGCAAAGTCTACTTCATCGATTCGTCCGCCACACTCTTCGCGCTCTCCGAGACTGACGGCAGCGTCGCCTGGAGCCAGCCCGTCATGAGTTCGGCGAACCAGGCGCCGGTGCTCATCGACAACAAAATCGTGATCATGTCGCAGGGCAGCCTCGTGTCGTTCTCGAGCGCCGGAAAGGCCGGCTGGAAGACGATGGTCCCGTCGGCGTCGTTCGTATCGCCCACGAGCGCACTCAGCAACAACTGCTCGGGTGGGCAATATCCCAATCAGGAAACGACGATCGCCGGCGCAGGTGGCAGCCACACGCTCGTCGTCACCACCGGCACGGGGCTTGCGGTGTTCAGCGCCCTCGACGGCACCCTTGCGTGGTCCGACGCCACGCTCGGCGCGCTTCACGATCCCGTGGTTACGGGTACCCGCGTCTACGCGCTCGGCGCGATGGGCCTCGTCGCGTTCGAATGATCCGGATTGTCAGCATGCTTACAATCGCGAACCCGATTCACGCAATCGCCGGGGTTACGTCACTCCCACCGCCTTTGACGGAGAGTCACCGTATTTGAGACCAAGTTCCTTCCGCCCAGCACTGCGGTGCTCTGTCGCTTTCGAACTTGCGATCGCTGGCGCGCTGCGGGCGGAAACGACAGACGTACCGAGCGACGTGGCCGCACGCTTGCACCTCGTACGTCGGGACGGTCTCGGTGCCGCCGAGATCAACGTTACGAACGGACGTCGTGCCGACTTGTCTCACTGCCTCTTCCGAGACGGGACAATCAAGCTCTTTCGAGGCCAATCGACTGACGGCGCTCGCATCCCACGCGTGTCCGGCGGCGCAGCCCATGAGCCGCAATGTTGCGAGGATCGATCGGGGCAAGAAGAACATGGCAACGGGCTTTCGCAATCGACGAGTCGCGTCGAAGCAAAGATCAATTGGCCAGCACGAGTCGCACTCGCCGCTGCCGCCACCTGGAGAGCACGCCACTCGGAGAGCACGAGCAACTCCGACGTCCTCCTAATCGGGGATCGTCTCACCGAGCGCGCGGAGCTCTTCTCGGAACTCCTCGAGCCATTGGATGAAGATCGCGGCGACCTCGGGATCGAACTGCGATCCGCTGCAGCGCTCGATCTCGCCGATGGCGACGTCGTGCGGGAGGGCGCGTCGATATGCGCGGTCGCTCGTCATCGCGTCGTAGGTGTCGGCGACCGCGATGATGCGCGCCATCACCGGCACGTTGTTGCCCTTGAGACCCAGCGGGTAGCCGCGGCCGTCCCAGCGCTCGTGGTGCAGGTGCACTCCCGGAACGAGCGGGTGCAAGAACTTGATGGGGTCCAGGATGTCTCGACCGAAGCCCGGGTGCTTCTTGAAGATCTCGTACTCGTCTTGCGTGAGCTTGCCCGGCTTGTTGAGGTTCATGACGCAGCCGATCTTGCCGATGTCGTGCATCAGCGCGCTCTGCCGCACGATCTCGAGCTCGGTAGCGTTCATGCCGAGGCGACGCGCGAGGTAGGTCGCGTACATCGCGACGCGACTCGAGTGCCCCGCCGTGTAGCGGTCCATCTTGTCGATCGCCTTCGCTAGGCCCTCGATCGTCTGCTGGAACGTCGCTTGGAGATCCGCGTACAGCTTCGCGTTCTCGATCGCGGCTGCCGCGCGCGAGCCGACGATCGCGAGCAGCTTGCGCTGGCCCTCGTCGAAGCGCTTGCCCTTGGTGAACGACACCCCCGCGATGAAGCCGAGCGTGCGCGACTGCATCTTGAGCGGCACCGCCACCATCGAGATCGGCGGGATGTCCGGTTGGGTCGAGAAGAAGCGCGTCAGCTTCGGCCCGTGCTCGAGCAGCGGTGATCCGTCTTGGAAGAACTCGAAGAACGCCTTCGGCTGGAGGTGCCCGAAAGAGGCGCCGTCCGGGATGCTCCCAGATTGGTCCGTGCGCTTCGTGTGCAGGCGTTGACGTTCGAAGTACGTGCCGTCTCCGGCGTCGAGCCATGTGCTCACCAGATCGCTGTCGATCTCGCTCAGTGCGGCGTCGCCGAGAGCCGCGAGCACTTCCTCGAGTGAGAGGCTCGCTTGAATCGCCTCGCTCACTTTATAGAGCGACAGCGCCTCGCGAAGTCGGAGGTTCTCCGCAGTGAGTCGCTGCTTCTCGATGCCGCGCTGTACGACGTGAATGACCTCTTCGACCTTGAACGGCTTCAGGATGTAGTCGTACGCGCCGCGCTTCATCGCGTCGATCGCGGTCTCCACGGTCCCGAAGCCCGTCATGATCACCGTGAGCGCATTCGGCGCCGCGCGCGTCATCTGTTCGAGCAGCTCGATGCCGCCCATTCGCGGCATTTTCAGGTCGCTGATGACGATGTCGTATGGGCTCGCGTTGAGTTCGATGAGCGCGGCCGCACCGTCTTCTGCAGTACGAACGACGAAGCCTTCCATGCCGAGGAAGTCCGCGAGGATGTCTCGGATGAACTTCTCGTCGTCGACGATGAGGACGCGGGGTCGCTCGTCTACCGGCTGGGCCGCTGAAACCATGGGCCTCGGAAGACTAGCAGAGCGGTCGCACCCCAAAGTGGTTTTCGGCCGATGAACGGAGGACAGCGGCTACTGACCCAGCTTGGACTTCGGGGCTTGCACACGCGCATCGCTCGGTGGACACGCCCGCGACGATAGCTTGGATCTCTATGAAGCGGCGCGGCCGAAAAGGCGCGGACGCCAACACTTGCGTTCGCTTTTAGATCGTCGCGATGCTTGGCGAGGGCCTTGGCATCAACGAGGTCATTCGAGGTATCTTTGTTGCCACGGGGTCTCCTTGGACGTTGAGTCTCGACAACCCAACTCTCCATGGTCGACCCCGTATTCAGCAACACCTTTCGTGATCCCGAATCACGACCGCCCATTTAGTTCGCGAACCGAGCGAGGTCGTTCGCCTCGTCGAGCGTCGTCACACCTATGGTCTTCTTGGTTTGCTCGATGAGGACGTCCGCGGCCTTTGGGCCCAATAGGTGTCGTAGCTTGTCCAGAGCGCGCTCTGCGGACACCGTCAGCTCAGCTCGGCCGCAAGCGCGTCGATTCGTGCGACGTTGGCCTTTTAGACCTGACTCAGCATCCTCTTGAAGGTTTGGCTCTGCATCCCGTACACCAAGAAGACCAAAGCCTCGCGCGAAGGCGTATTTGTAGCGAGCGAAGAGCTGTTGATGCTTCACCTCTTCATCGACGAAGCGCGCCAACGCGCGGATAGCGTGGTGATCGCCGAACATCTCCGCGAACGCATGTTGGGTCATCGTCGCGAGGATGTACTCCTCGACGAATGCGAAAAGATCGAGGTACACGTTCGCCGCTATTTGATTGAGAGCCTTTCGCTCATTGGCGTTCGAACAGCTGATTTGAGTGGTGAGCGTGAGCTCCTCGGGCAGGAACGGCTTCGTGTAGTCGAGGTTGGTGCCCACCGGCATCGCGTCGTCCAGCTTCCAGCTGATC
>JAYVYD010000042.1:0-36611 GCA_043784605.1 Myxococcales bacterium
TCGCGCACTTCGATCGTGTTGTGGTCGAGCCCGATTACTTCGACCAAGCGCCGAGCTCACCGCGCGCGATGCCGATCGCGTATGTGAGCGTGGGCGAGGTCAATCGCAGCCGCGCGTGGCGAAAGGACATACCCGCGGGCCTCATCGCCGGCGCGAATCCCGCGTGGGGTACGGACATCATGGACACGCGCAAGCCGGAGTGGCGCGCGTTCCTCGTCGACAAGGTCTTCGAGCCGCTCTGGCAAAAGGGCTTTCGCGGATTCTTCTTCGACACGATGGACAGCTACGAGCGCGTCACGAGCGACCCGGCGCAGCGCGCGGAATACGCACAGGGGCTCGCGCTCATCACGCGGTCGCTCCGCGATCGCCACCCGGACGCGCGCGTCATTTTCAACCGCGGATTCGACGTGCTGCCCAAGCTGCAATCGCTGCGAATAGACGCGCTCGTCGCGGAGTCCCTCTTTCGCACCGCGGACGCGAGCGGCCTGCAATATGACGCTGTCGACCCGCAGTCCAGCTCGGCGCTGCTCGCGCGATTGAACGAGGCCCATACGAAGTATGGACTACCGATTAACATCATCGACTATGTGCCGGCGACGATGCCGGACGCGCGGCGAGAGACGGCCAAGAAGATCCTCGCCGCGGGCTTCGAGCCTTGGGTAACCGTGCCGCAGCTCGACGAGGTTGGCATCGGGAGCGTCGAGATCGTCCCCCGGCGTATCGCCGTGCTCTACAAGAGCACCCCCACCGTCGCGCTTGCGCTGCACGACTCCGTCACGCTCGTAGGGCCGATACTCGAGTATTACGGATACGCCATCGACTACATCGATGTACGGGGCGCGCTGCCTGCGGACGATCTCGTCAATCAAGTAGCGGGTATCGTCGCGTTCCTCCCGGAGGGCGTCGACGACGAGCCGACGTACGAGCGATGGATCAAGCTGCAGATGTCGCGCGGGATCCGCGTCGCGTTCATCGAGGGGTTCGGGTTCGAGCCCGATCCGGCGTTCCTCGCGCGGCTCGGCGTAAAGACGGCGCCTCTCGTCGCTACGGCGCCGATGACGATCGCGACGAGCACTCCATACTTCGGATTCGAGGCGCCTCTCCGAGTGCGCCTGCGTGAGCGACCGCCGGTGACCGTGGCATCTTCCACCACGCAGAGCCTCTTGCACCTCACGGACGGCGCGGGAAACGCGTGGGACGGCGCCATGCTCGGGTCTTGGGGAGGCGCGGTGTTCTCGCCTTACATGATCGAGGAAGGCCTCGAGCAGAACCGACGATGGATCCTCGATCCGTATCGCTTCTTGAAAGACGCGCTCGCCCTGCCCGCGATCCCCGCCCCGGACGTCACGACAGAGTCGGGCCGGCGCATCTTCACCGTGCACATCGACGGAGACGCCTTCGTGAGCCGCGCCGAGCGACGCGGAAATCCCTTCTGCGGGCAAGTCATCCTCGACGAGGTGCTCAAGAAGTATCCAATTCCGCACACGGTCTCGATCATCGAGGGCGAGGTCGGACCCAAAGGGCTCTACCCGCGAGACTCTCCAAAGCTGGAGGCGATCGCCCGACAGATATTTGCATTACCGAATGTCGAGATCGGTACTCACCTGTACAGCCACCCGTTCGACTGGCAACTAGCGGAGGCCGGACTACGCGGCCCGCCGCTGCCGTTCTTGCCGATACCCAATTACAGCTACGATCTCACGCGCGAGATGAGCGGCTCGACTGACTACATCAACACGCTGGCGCCGCCGGGCAAACGCGTGAAGGTCGTGCAGTGGACGGGCGACTGCTTGCCGAGCGCGACTGCGGTGAAGGCAGCAGGCGACCTCGGACTCTTGAACGTGAACGGCGGCGGCGCCACGCGGACCCAAGACACGCCGAGCATGACGCGCGCGTCCGCACTCGGGATCCCGCAGGGCTCCACGTATCAGGTGTTCGCGCCGGTCGAGAACGAGAACGTCTACACCAACGACTGGCGCGGGCCGTTCTACGGCTATCGGCAGGTGATCGACACGTTCACGCTGAACGAGTCGCCGCGGCGATTGAGCACTATCACTCTCTATTATCACTTTTACTCGGCGGCCAAGACGGCGGCGCTCGAGGCGTTGTTTCAAGTGTACGACTGGGCGATGAAACAGGAGACGACTCCGCTCTACTTGAGCGAGTACGCCCGCAAGGTGTTGAGCTTCAGGAGCGCGACGCTCGCGCGGCGCCTCGACGGCGCGTGGGAGCTCGGCAACATGGGTGACGTCCATACAGTTCGACTCGACGCTTCGCTCGGCTGGCCCGACATGAGCGCGAGCCGAAACGTCGCGGGCGTTCGCGACCAGAGCAACGGCAGATGGGTGCACGTCACTGGCGACTCCGCGTTGCTCGCGCTCTCGCCCAATGCGCCCACGCGTCCGTTCATCCTGCAAGCGAATGGCACGCCCGTGTCGTTCACTCCGAATGATCACGGCGCTTCGTTGCGCGTCTCCGGACATGTCCCGATCACGCTGGTCATCGGCGGTGTGACGGGCGCCACTGGGTGCAGGCTCGTCACGACGAACGGCACTGTCCTCGGGGTGCGCGCGGGCACGACGGTGACGTTCAAGTCGACGGTCACGGACACGGGCGAGGCCACGCTTGACTGCCGCTAACGTCGTCACGCCCAAGGCCAAGCGCGACAGGCCGTCGCTCGCGGGCGTGCGCTTGCTCACGGAGTTCGCGTTCGTGCTCGGCGCGGGTTTGGCGGCTGTTTTTCCGACGCGTCAGCAGTACGCCGAGTTCGCCGACGATGAGTCTCCCAACGCCTACTCCATCGCCTACCTGCACGTGCTCACGCGCGCAGACCCGGCCGACATGCACCTGCACTTGCTCTACGCGCGACACCTCAAGGCGCTGGGTCGCTTCGACGACGCTCTGCTCGCCGTTTCCCCCGTGCTGACGGATCCTGCGCTCGGCGCTGACGCTCGCGACCTGCGCTTCGAACTCCTGCTCGCGCGCGCTCGAGCCATTCCCGAGGGCGACCCTGGCCGCGCGATCGCGTTCCACACGGTCGCCGACGAGCTGGCTAAGATGGCAGAGCTCCCTGAGAACAAGGACGAGCTCGTCCACTTCGCCGGACTCGCCGTGGAGCTCGACGAGCCGCTTTTGGCCGCCAAGTATTTTGCGCGCGCGGCGGAGTCGGACCACGCCCGCCGGAGCGAATACCTCGCCGCCGCCGGAAAGTGGCAACGCGCTGGGGGTGACGGCGTTGGTGCCGCGGACGCGTACAAGCGCGCGGCGGAGAGCGAGCGGAGTCCAGAGCTCGCGCGACAAGATCGCATGCTCGCGCTCGACGCGTTGCTGGCCGCGGACCGAGTCGGCGACGCCTGCGATCTCGCGATCGCTTTCTCGAAGGCAGCTCCTGGTGACGTCGGCGCGCTATCGCGTGCGGTCACCCTCGCTTCGGCCGCCAACCGCGTGCAGCTCGCGCGTGATCTCGGTCGAACGCTGCTCGCGACCGATCCCGAGAACGGCGAATGGCTCTTGGGGCAGGCCACCCGCGAGCTCGCCGCGGGCGACCCAGCAGCGGCGCTGCCGCTGATCGTGAAGCTTCGGGCGCAGCACCCGAATGACCCGAAGCTGCGTGAGCTCGAGGCGCACGTCGCGGAGTGGTCCGGCAAGCCCGAGATGGCGCTCGACGACTGGCTCTGGCTGCTGGAGCACGGCTACTCGGGTCGGCCATGAGGCGCGTCGGCACCGCAGCGTTCGCGTTTATCCTGGCGTGCGCGTCGACGTCGCGAGCGGACGACGCCGTTCGACCCGAGCAGCGCGCCGCCGTGCACCAAAGCTCTCATCAGGGCTCGAGCGCCTTCAGCAACGCGCTGCGCTTGGCACGCATGCTCTATGACGATCGAACGATCGCCATGCTCGTCGCCGCGCGCGGCGGCGCGAAGAACGCGACGGACGACGAGGTCGCTGAGGCCGTCGACGCGTACGAGAATATCGGCGATCCGGATCGCGCGATCTCATTGCTGACGAAGCGCCTCGAGAGATCGCCCAAGAACAAGCGGGCGCGAGAGATGCTCGCGGAGCTCTACGAACGCGACGGACGATCCGCAGACGCGGCCGCGATGTGGGCGACGTTGGACAGCGTGGTGGACCCGTTCGCGCTCACAATCCCGCAGATCACGAGCTACGCGAGAGACCTCGCACGCGCCGGCAAGATCGAAGCGGCGTTCGCGGTGCTGAGGGCGCACGCGCCCGGTACGGCGGATGACGCTACGACTTTTTGGATCGATTTTGGCACTCTCGCGTGGCTCCTCGAAGACCAACCGCTCGCGCTCCAAGCGTATCGAAAGGTCTGGAGCCTGGAGCCGACGACACCGAACGTCGGCACGCGCCTGATGAACCTCGCAAAGGACGAGGGGTTCGACGAGGAGGCGATCAGCGTCGCGCTCGCGGAGTATGCGCTGAGCCACGAGCCGACCACTCTCCTCTTCGCGGCGAACGTGCAGGCCGAGCGGCGCGACTGGGCGGGCGTCAACCGTACGCTCGCGCTCGCGCAGGCGGATCCCGCCGGCTTCGAGCGGCGTGAGGAGTACTGGATGTTGCGCGCGGAGGTGGCGTCCGAGCTCGGCGACGAGCCCGGGTCGATCCTCGCGTGGAAGAAGGTGCTGGCGCTGCGACCCAACAACAGCACCGCGCAAGCCGCCGTCCTGTGGCACGACGTGGATCAAGACGACGTCCGAGCGATCACGAGGGACGTCGAACTCTTCAGGCCGAACGCGCGGATCTCCGAGGACCTTTGGGCGCCCTTCGGCGTCGCGCTGCAGCGCATCGGGCGCGGGCGGGAGGCGCTCGAGTTCATCTTGCGCGCCTGGCGCACGCACCCCGAGGACGAGTCGATGACGTTCGAGCTGGCCGACGCCCTGGAGAGCGCCGGCGCGGCCGAGATCGCCGGACGCTTGAGGCGTCACGTAATGAGCCAGCGGCAGACGAGCGCGCAGGCGACGGTGCGGAGCGGGACGGTCACGAAGGAGGAGCTTGGGCGGCTGCTGGAGCACGTCGAGTATGTCCGCGAGCACGCTGGCGTCGCGATGGGCGAGCGTTGGCTCCGCGCGACACTCGCCTCGCACGGCGACGAATCGGCCGTGAACGAGCTGGCCCTCACCACATACTCGAGCGACGAGCGATGGGAGCTCGCACGCAAAGCGATGCGACACGTCAAGAATGTGCCTCTCGAGGCGCAGATGACGCTCGCCATCGCGGACGGCGACTACGGTGCGACGCGCCGCCTGCTGGCAATGCCCGCGCTCACATCGCCGCGCGCGCGCGCCCAGGGCTACGAACTCCTCGAGCGCGACGCAGACGAGCGCGGTGGGTTGCGTGACGCGTGGACGAACGAGCCCGAGGCCGATCGCCTAGCGGGCGCGCAGCGACTCCGCGAGCTCCAGGCCCGACACGCCCCGAATTTCAAGCTCGGCGGCGGCTATGCCTACGTCAACGGACTGCAGGCGCTCGCGGTGGAGGTCGGCGCCGCGCACGACCTCGGGCCATTACGTGTAGTCTACACGGCCAGCGGTGGTAACATCTCGCTCACGAGCGGCTCGCCGGCGATCGACACGCTCTCGATGGCGGGTCCGCGCACCGAGGCCGCTCTCGGTGTGCTGCTACGGCGCGTCGACACGCGCGGCGTCACCGAGCTCGGCGCCGGCATCGACTATCAGCCGGACCGGCCGATCCCTCGCGCGACGTTCTTCGACGAGCGTCTCTTCGGCAGAGTGCTCTCCACGAAGCTGGACCTCACGCTCCACGACCGCATCGAGGACACGCCTTGGTTGCGGCTCGAAGGCGCGCGCTCTCGTGGCATTGTCGGAGTGCGCGTCGACTACGCCAAGCGCCTGTACACGGCGGTCGACGTCGGAGCGATCGAGGACCATACGCGGCGCTTCGAGCACCTCGGGTTCGGCACCGAGGAGATTTTCGAGAGCGGCGTGAAGATTCTTCGCGGCACGCCGGAGTTGGACATCGGCGTCGAGGCGGAGGCCGTCCAGCGATGGAACGTCGATCTGCGTCGAGTCAACAACGTCACCAAGAGCGACATCACCCTGAAGGACGCCGACCCGATCAACGGGTGCACCAATTGCCTATTGCCCGAGTCGTATCAGGTCGTCGCGGCGGTCGCGCACCTCGCACGCGGCGACTTCGCGGATCGCTACCGTGCAGACCGGCGGTCGTTCCCACGCTACGACTGCGACGCGGGCGCCGGAGTGATCTTCCCCGCACACAGCGCGCTCACGACCTCGGCCGGCACGACCGCAACGGAGAAGCCCCTACCCTGGGTCCACTTCTCGTGCGCGCTCAGCTTCCGCATCGCGGGCGGCGGCTATTTGAGCGGCTCCGGTAGCTACGATCGCGGCGTCGGCGGCAACGACGAACGGAACGCTCATGCGAACCTCTTTTTTACTCAGCCCCTATGACGAATTTGAACGACCCATGAAAGCTCGAACTACAATGCGCGCTCCGATGAGAATATTATTGGCCATCGCCGTCCTCGTAGGGCTCGGCTGCTCGCCTCAGACGACCTCCATTCAACGCACGGCAACGCCACGCGCCGCCGCGCGCTGGGTGATGCTCCCGTTCTCGAACTACTCCGAGACTCCGCAAGCGGGCGAGCGAGTGGAGGCGATCCTCGACACGCTGCTGCGCAAACAAGGCGTCGCGCAGCTCGATCGCTACCCCGCCCTGAAGGAGGACGACGCGCACCTCATCATCAGCGAGCGACAGCGCTACGACGAGTCGCTCGCGTGGGCGCAACAACAGCACTTCGACTACGGAGTCTCCGGCAGCGTAGGCGAGTGGCGCTACAAGAGCGGCCTCGAGGGCGACCCTGCGGTGGGCGTCACCGTACGCATCGTGGAGCTCTCGACGAACAAAGTGGTTTGGTCGGCGACGGGCACGCGCGACGACGGCGACACCGTGAGCGGGGCGGCCCTGCGACTCCTCGACTCGATGGTGCGGGACCTCCTCGGGTCGTGAGCAACCGCCGCGGACCGCCGGACCGTCCGTCCCTCTCGGGACGCTTCCTCGATCGACTCGAGGTCAAGCGGCCGGGCGAGGAGAGCGCGCTCACGGCCGCGCCGCCCGCGCCCGAGCCGTCGGTCCAGATACCGCGCTACAGCGCAGTGCTGCCGACGGAGACGGCGCCGAAGGAGCTTCGACCGGTCCACGTCTACCTCGAGACCGTCGTGATCACGGCGCTGTTCCCGCTCGTCGGGCTCTTCGTCGATCGCACGGACCCGTTCTTCTTCACGCACTCGTTCTCCTGGCTCGCGGTCGCCCCGCTGCTCGTCGGCGCCCGGCATGGCTTCGCGCTCGGCCTCGCCACAGCGATGATGACCGACGTCGGGATCACCCTCTTCTGGCGCTCGACACTACAGCCGCATCACGTCGCGTTTCCGGGCGAGCTCGTGATCGGCATCGTGGTCGTCGCGATGATCACTGGTCAGTTCTCAGACGTCTTCCGCCGTGACACCGCGAGGCTGAGGCGCGGACTGCAGACCGCGCGCAGGCGGCTCGACGCTCTCTCGCGTGCGCAGTTCTTGCTCGAACTCTCGCACGATCGCATCGTGCAGCAGCAGCCCGCGGGCGCGCCCAACCTACGTGACGCGATCGCGTCGTCTCGCAAGCTCGTCGCCGATCGCGGCAGCAAGGCGCTCGGTGACGTCGCGCCGAGTATGCTTGAGATCTTCGGCGCGTACTTCTCGGTGGAGGTCTGCTCGCTCTTCGCCGTGCAATCTGGGCGCGTGGTGGGAGAGTCACTCGGCGCGCTCGGCAAGCCACGACGCGTCGACCCGAACGACGCGCAGATCGCCGACGCGATCGCCACCGGAGCGCTCACGTTCTTCCCCGCGGCGATGGCGCGCGGCGCGAGGACGTCGTCAACTGCGCTGCTCGCCGTCGTGCCGTTCATCGACACCTCGGGCAACGTCCACGCGGTGCTCGCGATCGAGTCGATGCCGTTCGTCGCGTTCGAGCGCCGCAACTTGGAGGCGATGGTCGTGCTCGGCGGACACATCGCCGATGCCTTCGAAGGCGCACGCGACGAGCACGGAACACGCCTCGATCTCCAGCTGATCATGGAGCGCGCGCTCTCCGACCTGCGCAGCTTCAAGGTCCCCGCGACACTCGTCTTGTTGCGCGTCGCGGCCACCGGCAAGGCGAACGACGTCCTCGAGCTCGTGCTTGGCGGCGCGCTCCGCGAGCTCGACTTTCCGTACGCGACGAGAGACCCGGGCGGAGATCTGTCCGTCTTCGTCCTGCTGCCGATGAGCGACGAGGCCGTCGCGCTGTCGCTGCTTGAGCGCATCTCGAAGATGGTGCAGCGCGAGACCGGAACCACTCTCGAGACCGCCGGCGCGTCTTTCACGTACCACGCACTCGACACGCTCGACACGGTCGACTCCGCGATGGCCGCGGTAGAAAGGAGGCGAGACCATGCGCAAGACGCTCCTCTTGGCGTTGCTCAGTAGCGTCGGCCTGCTCGACGCCGCCAGTCTCGGTTCGCTGGTCGTGCGAGACGCCGCAAACAGCGCAACGCCCACGATGGTCGTCGGCGTGCTCACGTTGCACCTCGGTCTTGCCGCGGCCGGAGCGGCTGGCGTCGTCACGCTCGCAACGGCGCTCGCGAGTCAAAAGGACGTCGACCTCACTCCGCTCGATCGCCGCGCGTCGCTCGCGATCGGTGGTCTCGCACTCGCGTTCGGCGTGTTCCTGCCCGGCCTCGGCGCGTTCGGTCTCGCGATCGCGATTTACCTCGGCTTCGTGGGGAGGCGGATCGTGCCAGTGCGCGCGTGGGATCACCTGGACCCAGCGGAGATCGTAGACCGCGCACCACGCAGGACGGCGCACCGCAACGTCGTCGTCTCGGAGCTCTTCGCCACGCTGTCGGATCGCTCCGCAGAGAACGCGGAGCATCGGTTTCAGACCCTCCTCTTGACGCGCTTTCTCCCACCGCGACAAGCGATCCTCGTCTTGAAGCTCGCGCTCAAGGATCCTTCGGACGAGGTTCGCCTCTTCGCGTTCAGTCGCATCGAGCGCTTCCGCTCGTCGATCGAAAGCAACATCAAGGCGCTCGAGCAGGCGCGCATCGCCGGCGGGGACGACGCCGCGCGGGTCGTGCTGCGCTTGGCGGAGAACCACTGGGAGCTCGCATACCTCGGACTCGCGGAGGGCGCGATGCGCAAGCACGCGCTCACGGAGGCGAGGAAGCACGCCAAGGAGGCCGCAGACCTCGCTCCCGAGGTGGCGCCCACTCACTTCATGCTCGGGCGCATCTTGATGGCACTTGCTGAGTACGTGCCGGCGTCCGCGTCTTTCACGCGAGCCTTCAACCTCGGCTATCCGCGCAAACGCGTGGTCGTGTATCTGGCCGAGTGCGCGTTTCGCAGGCGCGAATACGACGTCCTCCCCGCGATGTTGCGCGAGCTCGCGCACAAGCCCGCAGAGAACCAGTACATCGCGCCCGTCTTGGACCTCTGGACGTGAGCCGCTACGGAGGCCCCACGCTCGCGCCTGGCAAGAGCGCCGACGTCACGTTGGTGCTCGAGGGCACCTACCCGTTCGTGAGCGGCGGCGTGTCCAGCTGGGTGCACCAGATCATCAGCGGGCTGCCCGACATCACGTTCAGCCTCGTCTTCATCGGCGCCTCGCCCGAGACGTACGCGAAGATGAAGTACACGCTCCCTCCCAACGTGCTGCATCTCGAAGAGCACTTCTTGAGCGACGTGCCGAAGGGAGATCGCGTCGTCACGCGACGCGGAGACGAGGCGTTCTACGACGCGTCCGCGCGCATGCACGACGCGCTTCGATCCGGCAAAGGCATAGACGCCGAGCTCCGCCAAACCGTGAAGCGCCTGCTCGCCGATCCAAAGCGCCACCGCGATGACTTCCTATTCAGTGAGCGCGCTTGGGAGGACATCTGCGACAAATACGAGCAGAACGCGAGCGGCCAATCTTTCCTCGAGTACTTCTGGACTGTGCGCAGCATGCACGCGCCACTCTTCATGCTCTCGACGGTCGCGGCCGGCGTCCCACGATCCAAGTGCGTCCACGTGATCTCCACCGGCTTCGCGGGGTTCTTGGCGACGCTACTGCGACAAGCGTGGCAGCGACCGCTCATCCTCACCGAGCACGGCATCTACACCAAGGAGCGCCGCATCGAGCTCCTCCAAGCCAGCTGGATCAAGGACGACGACGAGGTCACGAGCACGACCGAAAACGCCAGCATCGGAGTGTTTCGCCAGACGTGGATCCGCTTCTTCGAGTCGCTCGGTAAGATGACCTACGACGCCGCCGACCCGATCATCTCGCTGTACGAGGGCAACCGTGCACGCCAAATCAAGGACGGCGCGTCGAGCGAGCGCACACGCGTGGTGCCCAACGGGATTGATCTCGAGCGAATGGAGAAGCTCCGCGAGAAGCGCGGACCCGCCATCCCGAAGACCGTAGGCCTCATCGGGCGCGTGGTGCCGATCAAGGACATCAAGACGTTCCTTCGCGCGATGCGTGCAGTCTGCACGATGTTGCCGGAGGCGACCGGCTTCATCGCGGGCCCCGACGACGAAGACGCCTCGTACGCCGCCGAGTGCCGCGAGCTCGCCGAGAGCCTCGGTCTGAAGGACAAAGTGCAGTTCCTCGGTTTTCAGAAGGTCGAGGACCTATTTCCGGGGATGGGCGTCAACGTGCTCACGTCGATCAGCGAGGCGCAGCCGCTCGTCGTGCTCGAGGGCTTGGCCGCCGGTGTGCCTGCGGTCGCGTCAGACGTGGGGTGCTGCCGAGAGCTGATCGAAGGCGTCGACGCGTCGGATCGCGCGCTCGGCTCCGCGGGCGCAATCGTCGACATCGCGGATCCCGACGCCACCGCGCGCGAGATCGTCGCCCTCCTCGGCGACACCGATCGCTGGTTCGCCGCGCACCGCACCGGCGTGATGCGGGTCGAGCTCCACTACACCCAAGCCCAGATGCTCAGGCGCTACAGCGACATCTACAGAAAAGCGATCAACGGCTAATGGCAGGCATCGGATTCGCGCTGCGCAGGTTGGGCAAGGAGTCGTATGGCGGCATCGCCAGCGCATACCTGCTCGCCGGGATCATCGGGTCCGGGCCGTGGCTCATCTCGATCGTCAGCATGCTCTTCATCGGCGTCTGGGCTCAGCACACGCACGGCAACGAGCTCGTCGTCACCCAGTTCCTCGCGTCGGTCACCTACCTGATGAGCGGCTCGCTCATCCTCTCTTCGCTCCTGCAACTGTTGTTCGTTCGCTTCGTCGCAGACCGCCTCTTCGAGAAGAACCCCGAGACCGTGGTGCCGAACGTGATGGGCGCGATGCTCGTGATGACGTGCGTCGCCGGCGCCGCAGGTACCACGTTCGTGCTCGTGGGCTTCAACGGCCTCTACACGTTCCGCGCGCTCTTCGTCGTCGCGTTCGTCGCGCTGTGCAACGTGTGGATTCTGAGCGTGCTCCTCAGTGGAATGAAGGCGTACCGCAGCGTCGTCCTTGTGTTCTTGGGCGGCTACTCGATCAACGTACTCGCCGGAATCTCGCTCGAGCGCTTCGGCCTCGCGGGCTACCTCGCGGGCTTCTGCATTGGTCATGTCGTCATGCTCTTCGCGATGCTCGTGCTCGTCTTCCGTGAGTACCCCACCAAGCGGCTCGTCGCGTTCGACTTCTTGGTAAAGAAGAACATCTTCATCGAGCTCTCGCTCACGGGCGCGCTGTTCAACCTCGCGGTGTGGGTGGACAAGTTCATCTTCTGGGCAAACCCAGTCACGAGCGAGGTTCTCGTCGGCGCGATTCGCTATTCGGTAGTCTACGACGTACCCGTCTTCGTCGCGTACTTGTCAGTCGTACCGGGAATGGCGGTCTTCCTCGTGCGCATCGAGACGGACTTCGCAGAGGCGTACGACAAATTCTACACGGCCGTGCGCGAGGGTGACTCGCTCGCTCAGCTCGAGCGTTTGCGCAATCAACTCGTGGAGGCGGCTCGCGCGGGCATCTACGACATCTTCCGAATCCAAGGCCTCACCGCCGCGGTCCTGCTGCTCGTTGGCGGGCGCGTGCTCGGCGCGTTTCATATCCCGATCTTCTACGAGTACCTGTTCAAGATCGACGTCATCGGAGTCGCGTTCCAGGTCGTCTTGCTCGGCATCTTCACCATCCTCTTCTATCTGGATTACAGACGCCTCGTGCTCGCGCTCTGCGCGTTCTTCGTAGTCGCCAACGTAGGGCTCTCCATCGCGAGTCAGATCCTCGGGCCGCGCTTCTACGGGTTCGGGTTCGCGATCTCGGCGGCGCTCACGAGCCTGCTCAGCTTGGGGGCGTTGTCGTACAAGCTGGACCGCCTCGAGTACGAAACGTTCATGCGATGACCGTGAACGAACGGCGTAGGCCACGAACGCACTCCTGGACAAAAGCCGCGCGTTTCCTGGACGCGGCGTTGTCCACCAGCCACGGAAGCTGCGCAGGATCACCCATCCAGGCACATGGAACGACACGTGCTTGGTCGTGAGTATGGGTCACGTCTCAGAGCTCGCCTCGAATCGAGCTCGCATCGTCGTTCACGGACTACTCACGATCGCTGCCCTGTTCATCGGCGCTGGGGCGATCGTGCTCATGCGTGGCGGTGATGACTCGGTGACGGCCACGCATGAAGAGGTCGTCGTGCCCAACGTCGCGCCCGCCACGCCCAAGACGCTGCCACCGATCACGCTCCCCAACATCGACGTCGCCAAGCCCAACAGGGTCATGGCGACGCGCTGACTACAGGCGTCCCACGAAGAGCGTGTGACGAGGGCCCCCGCCGGCTTTTCCGCGCGCCCGTACATGGACGACCTCGACCTCGAACGCGTGATAGCGCAAGCGATGCTCGAACTTTCGATCGTCCTTCGCGGACCAATAAACGACGACGCCGTTCTCTCTCAACGCCGCGCGCGCGATCGCGATGCCCGCGTTGTCGTAGAGACCCGCGTTCGACGCCTGCGTGAACGCAGACGGTCCGTTGTCGACGTCGAGCATGATCGCGTCGAAGCGCTGCCCCTTCATCACGTCCATCACGTCGCCTAGCTCGACGACGGTGCGCGCGTCACGCAGCGGGTGCTTGGCGAGAGGACCGAGCGGTCCGCGGTTCCATTCGACGACGGCATCCACGAGCTCCGCGACGACGACGGTCGCCTGCGGAGGAAGGGCGTCCAGCGCGGCGCGCAGCGTGAAGCCCATGCCCAAACCTCCGACCAACGCGCGCGGACTCTCGAGCACACGCGCGCGAGCGCACGCCACGGTCGCGAGCTCCTCCTCGCTGCCCTTCATGCGGCTCGACATGAGGTCCTTGCCGTCTGCGAGGATCATGTACTCGCTGCCCCGCCGCGTGAGCGCCATCGCGGTCCCGTCCGGGGTCCGCGACTCACCAAGCACTTGCCACGGAATCATTGACCTCTGTCCTCATTACACCAAAGGGGATGCTGCTAGTCTGCGACCATGCGCCTTACCGGTCTGATCGCCGCCTCGACCTTATTTTGCCTCTCTCAGTGCTCCTCGAGCGATTCCGCGCGCCCGCCGCTGAACACGGTCATCTCGTTCAATCTCGGCGCTGACCTCTCGCAGGCCGAGCAGTTCTGGGACTTCCCCTACCCGTCGGACCTTCGCTTGACCGCCAACGGCGCGCCTGACGTACGCGGATTCCCCAATACGCTCAATGCCGCGATCATCACTGGGCTCCAAGGGACAGTCGAAGCGCGAAAGGGGTATCCGGTCTTGCCCGTCGCGTACTTCAAATTCAACGCGCCGATCAGCCCACGACACTTCACGGACGTCATTGCGGCAGATGCCACTCAGCCGATCATGCTCATCGACGTGGACCGCGATTCTCCCGAGCGGGGAAGCCTGTTCCCGGTGGTCGCAGAGACGCCGCCAGCGGATCGCTACGTTCCCGACTCGTTCTTGGCCGTGACCCCACGACCGGGGATGTTGCTTCATCCGCTCCGCAAATACGCCTTCGTCGTGATGCGCTCACTCAAGGACGCCACGGGCGCACAGCTCGGCGTTCCGGCCGCGCTGGCTGCGCTGCAGAAGCCGCTCGCGCCGGCCGATGGGAACCCAGCGTGGGCGCTGTATCAGCCGCTCTGGGAGACGCTGGGACAGGCGAAGGTCGACGCCGCGCAGGTCGCGTCGGCCACGGTATTCACCACGGGAGACGTGGTGCAGGCCACGTTCGACGAGTCCTCGAAGGTCATCGCCAATACCAAAGTGCTAATCCAGAATCTCGCCGTGCGCACGAGCGGCAATCAACTACGCAATTGCGAGCTCGTCGGCACCGTCACATATCCCCAGTATCAAAAGGGCACTCCGCCGTTCGATACGGACGGGCAGTTCGTTTTCGGCCCAGACGGCGCTCCCATCAAGCAGCGGGACGAGGTCGCTCCCATCAGTATTTCACTACCGCAGACGGCGATGCCCCAAGGCGGCTATCCGCTCATCGTCTATGTCCACGGCTCGGGCGGACTATCCGTGCAGGCGCTTGACCGAGGAAAGATCACCGCGGCGAGCCCCAACGGCACACTCCATGAGGGGCCCGCGTTCGTGATGGCGCCGTTCGGCTTCGCGATGGCGGGCAGCGCGATGCCGGTCAACCCCGAGCGCCTCAAAGGGGCGACCGACCTCGCGTATATCAACTTCAACAACCTCGCCGCCTTCCCGTACACGTTCCGCCAAGGCGTGTTCGAGCAGCGCCTCTTCATCGACGCGCTCTCCTTGCTCACGATCGAACCGTCCGTCGTATCGACGTGCACGAACGGCGTTTCGCTGCCAAACGGAGCCAGTTCGTACAAGTTCGACGTCACGCGCCTCGCGATGCAGGGCCAATCCATGGGCGCTCAATACGTGAACATGGTGACTGCCGTAGAGCCCCGCGTCGGCGCGGTCGCCCCGAGCGGCGGCGGTGGATATTGGAGCAACGTCGTATTGACCAACAAGGTGATCCCGAACACGTCGGGCAATGTCGGGCTGTTGCTGGGCACGGCGCAGAAGCTGACCTTCCTGCACCCCGCGCTCCATTTGCTCGAGACCGCGTGGGAGTCCGCCGACGCAATCGTCTACATGCGCCGCCTCTCACGACTACCCCTCAGCGCACCGCCGCGCGACATCTACGAACCCGCCGGCAAAGACGACGAGTACTTCGCGACGGAGATCTATGACGCGATGGCCCTCGCGTACGGAAACAAAGAAGCCGGCGACCAGGTGTGGCAAGGAATGCAGACCGCGCTCGCCCTCGGCGGACGCGGCGGGATAGAGCCTTATCCCATCAATCAGAATCTGACGACGGACGACGGCAAATCCAAATACACGGGAGCCGTCATTCAATATGCCGGAGATGGCGCCGCGGACCCACACTATGTCTTCCAGCAGCTCGACGCGGTGAAATACCAGTATGGGTGTTTCTTCGCGACCTACCAGAAGAACGGACACGCGACGATCCCCGCTCCGGCAGCGCTCGGCACGCCCTGCCCCGGCCTATAGATCCAGACCGATGACGCTCCGGAACCACACGGGGCCGTAGGCGTCCCCGGGCGCGGGCGTGCTCTGACTGTTGAGGTGCAGGTAGGCGCCCACAGACCACCAAAATCGGTTCAGATTCAGGTGAATAGTGGGGCCGACGAAGTGGTGCACGGCGGTGTTGTTGCGCTCCTGATCGGTAATCCCCGAGGGCGCGATTTGACCTCTTGCCCAATACTCGATGCCAGGTTGGAAGGTGGGGGTGACCTCGTAGGTGATGCCCGTCGTCGGATTGACGATGAAGTGCGCGGAGCGCCCGTGCGCGGCCGTGTCGAGCGGGCGAGTGATCGTCTCCTCTGCCCAGAGATTCGCCATCCAACGCAGATTGCCGAACCGGCGCTGCAGATTCACCTTCGCCTCGAAGGAGAGCTCGTCGTGCATGGTCTCGAGCTCGAAGTAGAACCCGATGTCGACCGGCAATTCACCCGGCTGCGCGAGACGCGTGCGGAGTCTCCACTTGAGGCCGTCGAACTTCAGAGAGTTATCGCCGCCCGCCTGCGGCGTCGCTTGGAAGACTTGATAAAAACCGAGCTCGAAGCGATCAGAGAGCCCATATTCGATCTCGGTTTGGAGTCTGTACTCGGGTGTCCAAATGTTGCCTGCGGTCGCGTCGGTCGCGTTTGCCGGCACGCGCACGGTGTTCGCGTCCGTGTAGAGCTCCACCTCGACCTCGCCCTTGGAGAGCGTCTCGTTGGGATACGTGAAGGGCAACGAGCGCGGCGTGGCGTGAGCCGCGACCGGGCCGAGAGACACGAAACCCGCTGCGAGGAGAGCCGTCCACTTCATGCCTCACGGTGTAGCCTAGTTGAAAGTGACTTTCAACATCATTATTCGAGCCTTGTTTTCGTGGTCTATTTCCTTCTTGAACATGGTTGTCATTACCAGGTATCGGTGTTTGTCCGCCTATTGGAGCGCCAAGCACTGCAGCGACAGCTTCACGTATGGCGCGGGGCTGCCGGTCTTCGAGAAGCGGATCGCTTGCGAGCAGGAGCGCGTCTTCAGCACGTAGCACCAGCCCGGATCGCTCGAGGCCTCGCAGCTCGACGCGTCTGCGCTGGTGACTTGAGCGAGCTCGCACGCGAGCGGAAGTTCGTTCGCTTTGAGCTCGGGATCGGCCGCGAGCCTCTGCGCGTCGAACCTCTTTCGGATCTCGGGAGCGAGCGGTGACAAGCCCGGCACTTGCGCGCAGCTCGTCGTGCCACTGGGCAACTCCTCGATGACGAGGCACGGCGCCGAGCCTCCCTCGAGCGTGAGTGGTTCGGGCAGGCACTGCTCTCCCAATTGAGTCTTCAAGCGATCGACGATGGCGCTCATCGCGGGTCGATATCCATAGAGCGGATCTCCCGGCGACTGCTCCGTCACGTGCGTGGGGCAAATCGACGACACGATGCCTTGCTCGCCGAGCTTCTTCGCCAACAACAGCTCTCGCACGGTCGGATACGCCTTCGCACGCGACTGCACGTTGGGTGTCCCCGGGTTGCAGACGGACGGTACTTGAGACGTCGGGCGCCCCACGGCGTTCGTGCAGTCGCACGTGTAGTCGTTGTCGGCGCACGTGCGTGGGGTCGTCAGCGGGAACGTGCACGCATACTGCAGATCGACGCGGCCGTTCGCATCGGTGATCGACTCGCGACCCGAGATCGGATCGGCGTTGAACGCGTCGGTGGGTGCGGGCAATCCCTGTCGCGGAGCGTACGACTCGATCATGTGTGGATCGATGCCGGTCGTATCCAACCGCTCGGGATCGGCGCCGAGGATCTTCTGCCAATCGGCCGCGTCCAGCTTGCCGTGCTTCGGGTCGTTGGGAGGGTCATGCAGCAGCGCGCTCGGCACCCCGCCGATGTGCGCGAAGTAGATCATGTCGGCCGTGCGCGGGCCCAGAGGAAGATCACAGAGCGACGCCACGTCAGTGCGGGAGCCGTCCGGGAGCTCCGCAGCGAACAGTGGGTTGGTGCATTTGTCGTCACCGATGTAGCGGTGAGAGCCCGCCGGGTACTCGCGGTCTCGATTGGGCACTCGCTTGGATGTGAGCCCGTGCGCGTATCGGCTAATGGGATATTGAGGATCGACTCCATACTTCTGTTTCATGTGCACGTGACGCAGGTTGGGGTCGAAGCCCCAGTCGAAGGATTGCGTATACGAAGTAGCGCACGAGGGGTCGCTCCCGGGATTGACGAGCGCGCTGCAAGAGGTGCACGAGGGATCGAGCGGGTTGACCGCGCAGATGCTCGTCGCACGCGGCGGCTGCCAGCTAGCACGCATGAACGCGTTGGACTGTCCGCCCAGCGACCGCACGTCGATCTCGGAGTCGTTCTCGTCCGTGAGGTCGAGCACCACCATCAGAGAGTCGGGCCGGAGGAACGCCTTGCGCTGGCTCAAGATCGTCCCATCCACGCCGGACCACGCAGAAGCGCCGCCAGACCCTTTCAGCTGATCATACGGATCCGGCTGAATCATGAAGCGATAGAAGGCCTCGAGCTGCGACTCAATGCCGCATCCGTTCTGGTGAACCCCGGAGACCGCGTCTTGGAACGCGCTCACGAGCGCGTTGGGATCCGTGATCGCGACCGATCCTGTTGGCATCGGCTTGTTCGCGTTCTCTGCGACGGGCGGGAGGAACGCGAGATAGTTGGCAGTCCCCATCACCGCCTGTGCGTGTTCGTCGTCGCCCGCGCGATTGAGCAAATGAGCGCGATCGTCGTTGTGATTGACGCGCTTGTCGTTCGGATCACAGAGGTCGCCCAAGCGCGCCCCCAGCGACGACGACAAGATCCCGATGTGCATGTCATGAACGGGCTGGAACTCGAGCTTCTTCCCATTGCCGCATTGACCATTAGCGTCGGCGGGAACTGGCGCGCCGCCTTGATCATCGACGCATCCAGGCTGCACCAATCGCTTCACGAGATCGGGGATCGCCTCACGCAAGTAAGCCTGCTTGTCACCCATCGACGAGGAGTTGTCGACGAGCACGAGCAGATCGACCTTGTCGACCGAGGATTGCTTGAGCGCCTTGGTGACGCTCGCCTTCGTCGTCGGATCATGGCTGCCCACGGGGCGCGCCAAACATCCCGAGATCACGATGGTCGAAAACAAACCGGTGCACCCGAGCGTCGCTAGGCGACGCGCCCTCATGACTGACATGGAGTTCTCCTGTGTCGCCCTTCATCAGGCAACTATGTTGGCGGCGCGCTAACCGGCTCTCGCCACGGGGAGCCTTCGATCCCGAGAGATCGTCCGCTCCACGTGTCAGATGACCGCCGCCTCGCGATTCCGTCTTTGGACTAGCGCTTTTTGGTGCTGCGCTCGGGTTTGGCCGGCAAAGTCGCGAGCGCGGGGCGCTTCTCTTCCAGCTCCTCGAGGCTCTTGGGCCAGTCGTCTTTGAGCAGCCGCGACAGCGAGCGATCCGCGAGGAGCTTGCCGCCCGTCTGGCAGGTCGCGCAGTAGTTCGTCTCGTTGTCCGCGTAGGTGATGCGCTGGATTTTGCTGCCACACGACGGGCAAGGCTTGCCGTAGCGGCCGTGCGCCGCCATCTCCGGGCGAAACGCGGTGACCTTCTCGGGGAAGGATGAGACGGACTCCGCGCGCAGCCGCACGGTCCACTCCTCTAGAGTCTTTTGGGTCGCAGAAAAGACGCGCGACCACTCTTCATCGGACATTTGACTCGTCAACCGCATGGGCGACAGCTTCGCCGCGTGGAGGATCTCGTCCGAATACCCATTGCCGATCCCGCTCAAGATCGTGGGATCCGTGAGCGCGCGCTTGAGCGTGTGATTGGTGCGCGTCATCGCGGCAGTGAAGGCGGGCCCGGTTGCCGTCATCACCTCGAGCCCGCCGCGATCGAAGGCCGCGAGGTCCGCCTCGCCGCGCACGACGTGGATCGACGCGCGCTTCTTGCTGCTCGCCTCGGTCAACAGGAGCGTCCCCGTGGAGAAGTCGAACGCACCGAGGCCCAGCTTTCCCGGGATCTTGGCGCCCTTCTCCCCCCAGCGAAAACGGCCGGAGACCATCAGATGCACGACGACAAAGAGCTCGTCCTCCAGGCAGAGCACGATGCGCTTGCCCATACGGCGGGTGCCCTTGACGCGCTTCTGCTCGGCGTCGCGAGGCGACGGGGTCACGGTACGCAGCACGAACGGGCTCGCGAGCCTGACCTTGTCGAGCGTTGCACCGGCGGTGAGCTCCGCGATGCGCTCTACATAGACGGTAACGTCGGGCAGCTCCGGCACGGCACTATGTTCTCATCCATCATCAGCGTTCGATGCTCAAAAATTGCCCTGCTCGTCTCTGCACGTCATCGCCATGTTGCGGTGAGTGCCGGCCCTGCAGACGGTTCCGCATGCGCCGCAGTTCTTGTCGTCGGTCTGGATGTTCACGCAGACCCCTTTGCATCGGACGCTGAGCGAGCCCGGACAGTCGTCGTCCGCCGCGGCTGCTGCCGGCGCGCAAGCGGTGTCGGAGATCGGATTGCCGTTCATCGCCCGCATGGGCTTGCCGTCGTCGTCGAGCTCCACCACCGAGACGCACGAGTGCGACGAGCAGTCCTTGTCTGCGCTGCAGGACTTCGCGCAGAACGGCGCAGCGGTCACCGCGGTGGCGTCGAGGTTCTCGCCGCTCTTGCACTTCGGCACGCCGCGTCCGGCCGCGGGCTTCGCGGCGACTGCCGTTTGACACGTCTTTATCTTGCCGAGATCGGGATCCACGTGCGGCGAGGCCTGACACGTCTTGCCGTCGTCGCAGTCGTCATCGATCTCGCACCAGCGACACAGACGCCTTTGGTCGTTCGCGTCCAGCCCGGCTGGCAACCCGGCACGCTGGGCTGCTTCGCGGACGGCCGCTTCGGCTGCGCGCTCACGGTAGCGCTCGGCACGGGCGTCTCGGTGGGAGTGGGAGCGGTGGCCGCGACGGTCGCCGCCGGGGCCGCGTCCACCACGCGTTCCGTCTTGCTCTTGCAGGACAGCGCGATGAAGACCACGCACGCGAGGGTCAGCCGGGTTTTCACACTCTCATCTCTATCGGCCCACGTGGCGGCCCGACAGCGACGTCACGTGACGCCCCACATGGTGGAACACCTCGCGCGGGGTCAGCCGCGCATCGCCGTGAGCGGTGACACCCGGGCGGCGCGGAGGGCCGGCAGAAATCCGCCGAGCACGCCCATGACGCCCGAGGCGATCAGCGCAGTCACGATGATGCGTGGCGTGGGGTCGAAGGTGAAGACCACCTCGGAGAAGCTCGCAAAGTTGAGCATCGAGAAGCGCACGGCACCCATGGCGAGCGATGCGACCGACCCCACCACCCCGCCGATCAAACTGAGCGCGATCGACTCGAGCAAGAAGCACACGAGGATGGACGTCCTCGAGAAGCCGAGCGCGCGCAGTGTGCCTATTTCTCGCTGCCGATTGGCGATCGACGCGTACATGGTGATCGTCGCGCCGATCATCGCGCCGAGCGAGACGAAGAACGCGACTAGCGAACCGAGCACGGTGATGAAGATGGAGAGCCCTTGCGACTGCTTGTCGTAATAGACGGTCTCTCGCATCGCCATCAGCCCGAGGCGCTTGTCCTGCTCCACGCCGAGCTTGAACGTGTCGAACGAGGTCGGCTTCTCGAGCCTCACGCGTACCGACGAGACCAAGCCAACGCGCCCGAACGAAGTCTTGAGCACGTCGCGATCGACCCACACCTCGGACTCGTGCGAAGAGCCGCCGTCCTCGAAGACGCCGACGACGGTGACCGGGCGGTTCTTCTTGATGTCGAAGCTCTGACCGAGTTCGAGCCCCTTGATGCGACCGCGCAGGCGAGCGCCGACCATCACTTCATCGGCGCCGGGTGCCGGCTTGCGCCCCGCGACGACCTTCAAATTCGGGCGGAGCGCGTAGCCTTCTTCGCCCAGGCCGCGGAGCTGGAGGTTCACGACGCCCGGCGCACCGACCTTTTCCATCGAGGTGATGACGATGGACTCGGCGCTCATGATCGGTCCCGACGTCCCCTTCTTGACGCCGGGCATGGATCCGATGAGCCCGACTTGGGGGTCCTCGATTCCGCTGCTGAGCTCGTTGTCGCTGCCCTTGCGCAGGACGATCGCGACGTCCGAGTGGCCCGAGGATCCGAGCGTTCGCGTGACGCCCTCGCTGAGCATCAGCGCGGACGCGAGCACGAACACCACGAGCGCGATGCCGATGGAGGTCGCCGCGGTAGTCGTCTTGCGCACCGAAAGGCTGCGTAGATTGTAGACGAGAGGAATCATTGCCATGTCAAGCAAGCCTCCTGAGGCCGTCGGTGATGGGCAGGCGTGCGGCCTTGATTGCGGGGAAAATCGAGGCGATTAGCGCGAGGCCCACGGCGAGCGCGAGAGATACGACGGTCATCAAAGGCGGGATGTCGAAGAACGGCAAGATGTTCCCGAGGTTCTCCTGCACGAAGCGGCCGAGCCCTCGCTCGATGATGGGATACGCGAGGGCGAGCCCCACAAGACCGCCCACGAGACCGAGCACAGCCGCCTCGCCCAACACGAACAGCGCGATGTGCTTGGGCAAGAATCCTATCGCGCGCATCGTCGCTATTTCGTTGGTGCGCTCGCGTACACCCATGGCGATCGTATTGCCCAGCACGAGCATCATGATGGCCAAGATGACCACCGAGATGATGTCGAACGCCGTGAGCACCGCGGAGAAGCCGGCGAGAAATGACTGGTTGAACGCGTGCTCGTCCTGCGAGAGCGTCTGGATGTCTTTCTCGTCGAAGAGCTTGTCCACAGAGAGGGCGATCGCCGCCGTGCGGCTGGGATCGTCGACGTGCGAGATGATCCAACCGATCTCGTCCCGGCGCGTCTGCGGGATGTTGTCGTTGAGGTAGTCCCAGTGGAACAGGAACGTCGATCGGTCCACGTTCTTGGACCGGCTGGTGTAAATCGCGCGCACGGTGAACGTCCACGGCTTGTCGGGATCACTCGGGTAGATGCCGCTCTCGAGCGTCACCTTCTGACCTACGGTCCAGCCGAGCTTCTGAGCGAGCACGTCGCCGACGACGGCCCCGGTGCGATCGTCCATGTACGCTTGCAGCTGGTCCTTCGGCACGAGGACCTCGGGGACCACTTCGAAGTAGCTCTTGCTGTCGACGGCGAGCGTCGCGAAGAACTCCGTATCGTGGTTGGGGTCTTTGCCGCCGAACCAGTTCGCGAACGTGGCGCTCTTGACGCCGAGCGCGGGCCCTTCGACGCGAAGCGTGTCGATGTAGCGCTTCGGAAGCGTCATCACGAACGTGACCTTGTGGCGCGTGACGAGGCGATCTTTGGCCGCAAAATCGGCGCTGGCGGTCCATGCCGCCACGGCCGTGCGAAGGAGCAAGAACGTGACGACCGAGATCGCGACGCCCATCACGGTGAGCACGGTGCGGACTTTGTTCCGCAACAGGTTGCGCGCCGCTAGACCGAGGAAGGTCATGATTTGAACCGCCCCTTGTCGAGATGGTGGGTGATCTGCGCGCGCTCCGCCGCGGCGGGATCATGCGTGACCATGAGGATGGTCTTGCCCATCTCGCGATTGAGGCGCTCCATCAACGAGAGGATGTCGTCCGCGCTCTGACGATCGAGATCGCCGGTGGGTTCGTCCGCCACGATGAGCAGGGGATCGTTGACGATGGCGCGCGCGATCGCGACGCGCTGCTCTTGTCCGCCCGAGAGCTGACGCGGAAAGTGGTGCATGCGGTCCGTGAGGCCGACAACCTTCAGGGCGATCTCTGCGCGTTTTCTGCGCTCGCTCGCGGGGACAGGCGCGAGCAACAACGGGAGCTCCACGTTTTGCACGGCGGTGAGTACGGGCAACAGGTTGTACGACTGGAAGATGAAGCCGACATGGTTCGCCCTCCAGTTGGCGAGCTTGCCCTCGCTCATCTGGTCGATGCGCTTGCCGTCGATGTCGATCGTGCCTCCGGTGGGTGCGTCGAGCCCGGCGATCAAGTTCAGCAGCGTGCTCTTTCCGCTGCCGCTCGGACCCATCAGCGCCTGGAAGGCCGCGCGCGGCACGTCGAGGTCCAGACTCTGAAGGACCTTCACGGTCTCGCCTCCGCGCGAGAAGTTCTTGGTGATGCCGCGCAGCCTGATGAGCACGTCCGCGTGCGTCCCCGTGCTCTCGCGGTACGGCGGCGCCGATTCTGCAGTCGCAACTTCGCTCATGGTGCCGCCTTCTCCTTGATGGGTTTGTCGTCGACCAAATCTTTGCTGGGGTTGTTCACAATGCGCGTGCCGGGGATCGGGCCGCTCGCCAGCACGAATCCGCTCGCGAGCGGATCGCCCAAAGAAATGGGCGTTTTGTGGATCTTGCCTTCTTCGATGACCCACACGGCCTTGCCACCCTCGACGTCGAACACGGCGCTCGCCGGGACCGCCGTCTTGGTCGCCTCTCGGAGATCGGCCTTGGCGAGCGCCTTCTTCAAGAACGACACGCGCGCGCTCATCTCGGGTCGAAGCTCTTTGGGGGCGCTCTCGAACTTCACCTTCACGAGGCCAGTCGCCTTCGCACGGTTGATGCGCGGCCCGACCTCCGCGACCACACCGGCGAAGCGCTGACCCGCAAGTGCGTCGAGTACGATCTCACACGGCACCCCGACCTTCGCCTGACTCAGGCGCGCCTCCGGCACGTCCGCCTCGACGAGGAGGCTGTCGTAGTCGACGAGCTCGACGAGCGAGCTCATGCCCGACGGACCGGCGATGTCCCCGACGCTCGCCGGTTTGGTGACGGCTGTCCCGTCGATTGGAGCGGCAATACGGAGGTTCGCGAGGCCCGTATCCTGGGCGTGCGTCTCTGCCTGCGCTGCGTTCACGTCGGCCTGCGCGGCCTTGATCAGCGCGTCGAGCGAGTCTTGTCGCGCCTGGAGATCGTCCACTGTCGCGCGGGCCACGGACCCCGTGTCTGCGAGCTTCTTCTGCCGGTCGAGGTTCACGCGGTTCTCCGCGGACTGCGCCTGCGCGGTCGCTACGCGTGCTTGTGCGGCGAACACCCGAGCGCGCGACGACTGTACCGCCGCCTGCTGATCGAGTGGATCGAGCTCGAACAGCACGTCCCCTGCCTTCACGGTCTGGCCTTCACGGAGGTTCACCTTCGAGATTCGACCGAGCACCTTGGCGCCCACCTTGGCCGTGACTTGAGGGGTCACGTATCCGGTGGCCGTGAGCTCCACGGAGGCCTGCGCCGGCGACACGATCGCGATCTCCGTGACCTCCACCTCGACCTTGAAGACGCGCGACTCGAGCAAGGGCTTGCCGAGCGAGACGGCCGCACCCACCACGACCAACACGCCGAGGACGATCGCGATGCGCCCCCAAGGGCCGCGCTGTCGGCTGCTTCTGTCGATGCGAAGCGATGCCAGATCGGTGGAGAGATCGTCGCTCATGGTGACGGCGGAGGTAGTGGTGTGAGCGGGCGGAGACAAGCCACGCCGAACGCGTACGTGCGGCTTAGCTGCGCGATGACGCGCCCAACATCGCCGCGGCGACGCCCAGGACGAGGCCTCCGACGACTCCTCGCCACCCACCGTGTCGCGGAGGCCCTGGACACCGCGCGACGCCTGGCGCAGGTCGAGCCGCCGGGAACGAGCGCGGAAGACGACGCGTTCGACTCGTGTACGCGGTGTCGTTGTTCGCCGCAGGCGACACCGCGGGCGCCAAGACGTCGACCTCCGCGGCAGCAGATCGCCGCCGCGAGCGAGCGCCACGAATCAAGAACGAAGAGTGGCGGCGCAGTTTCTTGGAGCGAATTCCCGAGCACGCACGCGCCCTCGAGCTCACGACCGACGAATCGCTCCGTTAGCCCGTCGCGGCAACTACGTCTCGCGGCATGAGGACTTGTCGCCAACAGGCTCCCGCTTTTCACTTCCGAGTTTGTCCATCGCGTGTCGCGACGACGCGACGGCCCAATTGTCTCGGATGCGTAGGTGATCTAGTTCTTCGTCGATGCTCGCAGCGTACGAAAAGTTGGGCGCGTTCTATCTAGGCCGAAGAAAGGGCGATCCTGCGCCATTCTTGTTGGAGGCCAATGATCTCCTCACGCACGGCGTGATCGTCGGCATGACCGGCAGCGGCAAGACGGGACTCGCGGTCGCGTTGCTCGAGGAGGCCGCTATCGACGGCATTCCCGCGATCGTCGTGGATCCGAAGGGGGACCTCTCGAACTTGCTGCTCACCTTTCCGTCGCTCGCCGAGACGGACTTTGCACCGTGGGTCAACGACGGGCGATCGGCGGCGCAAGAGGCGAGCGCGTGGCGTGAGGGGTTGCGCGCGTGGGACCAAGACGGCGAGCGGATCGGCAGACTGCAGGCCTCGCGCGAGGTGCGCGTCTTCACTCCAGGGAGCGACGCGGGCATTCCACTCGCCATGCTCGCGAGCCTGGCTGCACCGGCCGAGGCAACGCGTCGAGACGCCGAAGCGATGCGCGCGCGCGTGCAAGCCACAGTGTCGAGTCTTCTCGGCTGGCTCGATATCGAGGGCGACGCGCAGGCCAGCCGCGAGCACATGCTCCTCACCGCGATCGCGGAGCGCGCGTGGAGCGTTGGTGAGGACCTCGACTTGGCGCGCCTGATCACGCGCGTGCAAGAGCCCGCGTTCGACAAGCTCGGCGTGCTCGACCTCGAGGCGATGTTCCCCAAGAAGGAACGCTTTTCGCTCGCGATGAAGCTGAACGGACTACTTGCCAGTCCGGGATTCGAGCTTTGGATGCGCGGCGAGCCGCTCGACGTGGGCGCCCTCTTGTTCCCGAAGAGCGGCAAACCAGGGCTATCCGTCATTTCGATAGCGCACTTGAACGACGCCGAGCGCATGTTCGTCGTCACGGCCTTGCTACACGCGGTGGTCGCGTGGATGCGCACGCAGTCCGGAACGCAGAGCCTACGCGCACTGCTCTACATGGATGAGATCGCCGGCACGATGCCGCCCGTCGCGAACCCGCCGAGCAAGGCCCCGCTGCTGCTGCTGATGAAGCAGGCGCGAGCGTTCGGCCTCGGCGTCGTGCTTGCCACTCAGAACCCGGTAGACCTGGATTACAAGGCTCTGTCCAACGCGGGCGTCTGGTTTCTTGGTCGGCTGCAGACCGAGCGAGACAAATTGAGAGTCCTCGACGGCCTCGAAGGTGCCCTCGCAGGAGGAGCGACTCGAGCGCAGTTGGACTCGCTATTGTCCGGCCTCGGCAAGCGCAACTTCTTGGTCCACGACATCCACGCGAAGGGGCCGGAGGTGATCGAGACTCGCTGGGCGATGTCGTACTTGCGCGGGCCTCTCACCAAGGACGAACTCCGTCGTGCGCAGGTCGCCCCTGCCAGCACCGCCGCGGTCGCCAAACCGGTCGGCGATAGTGGTCAATCGTCGCGCGAGAAGCCCGCGCTGGGCGCAGGCATCCCCGAGATGTTCTTGCCCACTTCTGGAACTTCGCCGAGGTTTCGCGCCGCTCTCGTCGGCGCGGCTTCCGTGCGGTTCGTCGACAAAAAGAGCGGGGTCGATGTCACACGCGACGTCGTGTTTCAGACGCCGTTCGCTGCTGGGCCGATCTCCGCGCATTGGGAAGATGCCCAGTGGGTGTCCGCGACCAAGCGCGACTTCGGCGGCGCGGCACCGAGCGGCGCGCAGTTCCAGCCATTGCCTATTTCGATATCTGCAAAGTCATTATCCACTTGGCAGAAGGCGTTCGTCACTTGGCTCGTCGCCAGCCAAGGACTCTCGAACATCTCCGCGCCGAGCGTGGACGAGATGGCGCGGCCGGACGAGCCAGAGGACGCGTTTCGCGCCCGAATCACCAACTCGTTGCGTGAGAAGCGTGACGCCGCAGTTGCCCAGCTGAGGACGAAGTACACGCCCAAGTTCGACGCGCTGAAGACCAAGATCGAGGCCGCGCACGCGAGCCTCGCCAAAGAGCGCTCGGACGTCTCCGTTCAACAGGTCTCCACCGTCGCGGACGCGGGCGCGCTCGTGATGGGCGCGTTCTTGGGGAGTCGTAGGGGTCTCGTCCGATCCGCGGCTACGGCCGTGAAGGACCAAGCGCGAATGGGCAAGCAGAAGGGCGACGTCGTTCGCGCCGAGCAAAAGCTCGCCGAGCTCAACGCCAAGTGGGTCGAGCTCGACCGCACGTTCCAAGCGGAGGCCGCAGAAGTCACCGCCTCATTGTCGCCAGAGCGCGTGCAGCTGGAGACGATCGTCGTGCGACCGAAGAAGTCGGACATCGCAGTAACGTTCGTCGGAGTCGGCTGGATCCCAGAGGGCTGAGCGAGCCGTGCGTAGGTACGCCTTCCACAGCTGAGTCGACGAAGCGGTGACCCGGGAGCCAAACCCACCACCGTTACCAACTAGCGATTGACCTCTCAAGTAGTAATCGGGATCTCGCCGACGCATATTGCGACACATGCGTTCATTGCGCTTCGGTTTGCTCGTCGGGCTCTGGTTGTTGGGTTGTCAGTCGTCCACCTCCGTGTCCGGGCTGGTCAGCCAGGGAGACCGGGCGATCTCTCAGCGGCGCTATGGGGAGGCAGTCGCGGACTACGGCGCAGAGCTCGCGCGCAGCCGCTTGCCGGACGACGAAAAGGCCGTCGTCGTGGTCAAGCGCGGCCTTGCGCGACAGCAGTGGGTCACGTCCGAGATCGCTCGCGCGGTCGACGCACGCGCGGCCGGCAAGCTGCAGGAGTCTTTCGGCGGGCTCTCGACTCTCGCTCGCGAAGCGCAAAGGAGCTCTTACGAGCAAGCGTTGGTGACCTCGATCAACCTCGAGCTCGACAAAACGGCGCTCTTGCTCTGGCCCGCGGTGGTGGCTGCGCAGCAAGAGCATCGCTACCTGGCGGCGGTCTCACTCGGCGAGCGCCTCGCCGAGGCGCTCAGGGGCGCAGGCGAGACCACGCAGCGGCTGGAGACGTTGCGAAGCGAGGCACGCTCGTTCCATCTCGCGCGATTCGGAGCGGCTGAGCAGCCGGGCGAAGCGTTTGCGGAGGCCGTCCTTGCGCAGCGCTTCGGCGCACGAGACCTCTCGTCGCCGCTCCTAGGCAAGCTCAAGGTGCAATCGGGCCTGTCCTGGTCGATGACTTCGAGCGGTGCATCGTGCGACTCGCTCCCCGCTGAGCCGGTGTCCACCTCGGGGTCCGACGGAGTCCGCGCAGAGGTTCACGTCGATGATTGCGCGGGCAGTCATCAAGAGTGGACGGAGGTCGAGGTCAAGCCGTTCATGCGAACCGAGATCACTACGACTTACACGAGTGAGCAAAAGTGCAGCGAGCACACCGTCGGATCGGCGAACTGCACGCAAGACCAATATTACAATACGAAATGCGACCCAGCTCCGACCGTCACGGAGTGCCAGACGATCCAGGTCCCCCACACGGAGACGCGTGAGATCCCAGACCGCGAGACCGTGAGCGTGCAATACGCAGAGGTGTCCTATTCGATGAACGGGTCTGCCACCGCGACGTTCGAGGGCAAGAGCTTCACGCAGCCGTTCGCGTACAGCAAAGTGGCTGGCGACCACGGCTGGCGCGGCGCACATACGAGCAAGTCGATGAGTGTGCCGTCGATCGACGGGCTCGTCCAAGCGGCCACGAGAAACGCCGCGAGCGCGCTGGCCCGGCTCGAGCGAGACGTGCAGTCGGACCGAGCGAACAAGCTCATCACCGCGGCGCTACGCGAGACCGACAGTCACCTTGTCATCCACGATCACGTGCTCGCGAGCCTGATGACGCACTCGACGGACACCGAAAGCCTCAAGACCATCGGCACGGTCTACGCTCTAGACGAGGCGGAGACGCGCGCGTTACTCGTCGGGACGCTCGACGCATCGGTCGAGCCGCCGCTCTCGTATGCGTACACACTGCCAGTTCCGATAGCGGACCAAACCACGTTGGATGGCGCGAAGAGCGAAGACGCGATGGCCGACTATGTGGAGTCCGGAGACGTGCGAGTTCCGTTCACTCTCGGACTCTCCAACCTTCAGGGGCCGCGGCCCGGCTTCACCGGCGCCGTGAAGGTTGGCATTGAAGGTCATCTCGGATCGCGCCGCAACACTGGCTTGCTCTTCGAGTTGAGGGTCCCCGTCGAGCTGGGCATCGATACGAACGCCGACCTGGCGCTCGATACCTGGGGCGCGCTCGCCTTGGGATATCGCGTCAGAGGGTTTGGCCTCGCCGGCGTGGCGCGCGGCGGGCTCGACGGTATGGGGAGCAAGGACTCGTTCGTTGTGCCGCTCGCCCCAAACTATGGGTTGGGCGGTCACTTGTCTGCGCGTCTGCTCCCATGGGAGCTCGAAGCCAGCTATGTGCATTTGTGGCGAACCGACAGCCTACCCGACTACCAGGCCGACATCCTCACCGAGGACCGCGCCGAGGTTCGGCTCATTCGTTATATGTCCAACCCCGGATGGCTCGCGCTCGGAGCGCGCTACTCCGACTACAGCGGTGTGGGCCGCGCGATCGGCGCGACCATTTATTGGTCACCACGCTAATTGTCTTCGCCTTCGGCGAACGTCAACAACTGACCGGATTGGCTTCGCCAGCATCACTTGTGCACCCTGCCAAGCCTCGCCTTACATGATGTCGAAGCAGTCGTACGACCATGAAATGTCCATATGCGCAATCGTCGAATGCGCCTCCAACCTGGGGGTCCGTTGTGAGCCGGTCAAAGACGCAAACCGCTACCAGACCGCGTGCAATAAGGGCGCGGGTCGCGCAAAGAACGCGCCATAAGCCGACGCGTGAATGCCGTGCTCAGCGCTTCATCTGCCTTCGAATTCGGCACATTGTCGCTGCCCTTGGCGAACGACGCCCGTTATTCGGCCACGCGTGGCACGTCCAATGCGTTACGATTGAAGAAGCGCCTCAGGCGTCAAAAGGGTGATCGATCATCCGAGGAGAAGACCGTGAACAAGTTCGATAGCGTGACCAAGCTGGTTGGGTGCTCCACGGCGTTTCTACTCGTCGCCCTCGTGGTCGCGTGCGGCTCTGACCCGGCGCCTGCAACAGGACAGACCAAACCGGCCCCCATCACACCGGGCACCGGAACGGGCACGGGTGCCGGTGGTCATGGTCCACCGCCAGTCATTTTAGGAAAGGTCACTGGCCCTGGAACTGTCGTCACCTCCAACTTCGTGATGCTGGCCAAAACGGGCATCTCGACCACTGGGACAACCGCCATCACGGGAGACCTCGGCGTGAGCCCGGCCGCTGCGACTTACATCACTGGATTCGCGCTGACGCTGGACGCCGGGGGGTGCTTCTCGACATCGAGTCTGGTGACCGGAAAGGTCTATGCCGCGAACTACAACATTCCTGCGTCGTGCCCGACGCCTGCCCTCCTGACTGCTGCGGTCGGCGACATGATGACCGCATACACCGATGCCGCGGGACGAGCTGCTGACTTCACTGAAATCGGCGCCGGAAATATCGGCGGCATGACGCTTCCCCCTGGCACTTACAAATGGGGCACCGGAGTCTTGATTCCGACGAACGTCACGCTCAGCGGCAGCGCGAACGACGTCTGGATCTTCCAGATCGCAAAGGGCATTACCCAGGCTTCCGGTACGAAGGTGATCCTGGCGGGCGGTGCCGTGGCCAGGAACGTCTTTTGGCAGGCGGCAGGTGTCGTGGACCTTGGAACCACGGCCCACATGGAAGGCGTGATTTTGGCGCAGACCCAGATCGCCGTGAAGACCGGCGCCTCGGTGAACGGCCGGTTGCTCGCGCAGAGCGCCATCACGCTTGAAGCGAACACGGTCGTCCAACCGAGCCCGTAAGGTTGGCAGACCAAAGCTGTACGAACCTTGGGCAACGCTCCCCCGAGTCGGAGCATCTTCTCGATTATGCTGAAGATCGCAATCTTAGACTCGGTCTTGCCAGCCCAATTCGCGGAGCGACCCAAAGACCTCGAGGGCATCGAGATCGTTTGGAAGGGCGCGTCCGCGGATGAGTTCCGGCGCACCGTCGGCAAGGCCAAGCTCGACGTGCTCGTCGTGGATCTCGACACTCTTTCTGCTGACGATCCCGTCGCGCAGGTCATAGATCTTCAGCTTCAATCCGGCGCGGAGCTCGTCATCACGCTGTACCGCTTCGCGCGGCGAGACGTGATCGAGAGGCTCGCGCGCGACGGTCGAAAGGCGCTGAGAGCGCCCATTTCCGTGGAGGCCCTCCGCAGTCAAATGATGGGTGTCCTCGTTCGCTCCATGCTCGCCACACCCACGAAGGCAACTCCCGTGTCCCATGCGACTCCCGCCCGAACATTCACCGACTCACAGCTCGGACGCCTCGCCGAGATCGAGAGCTCGGTGCAGTGCGAGTGTCCGAACCACCTGTCGACGCTCCTTCAATCGCTCGTGAGCTTCGAGGCCTACTCGGCCAAGTGCGAGAGCCGAGGAGACGCCGACGCGGCGATCCACAAAGCTCTCTACGAACACACCGCGCAAGCGCGGGCGATAATGGAGCGCGCGCTCGAGCAGCTCGTGAGGCACGAGAAGATCGTTCTCTGAGCGGAGCTCTGAGATAGAGACCGGACGCACCGCGAAGCGCGCAGACTACGGCGTCGACGGTTACCGATATATCGTAGGCCTCCTGGGCGCGGGCTCCGCCATGGGCGCCGTCCTCTTTGCGATGGGTCATGGCTAGGGCGGCGGTCGCGCTCGTGGGAGCGGTGGCGCTCGTGCCCGGCCTGCTGGGTCTTCGCTACGTGACGGTCGGCAAGCATCGGCATCGAGATCGGCTGCTACGCCTCGTCGAATGCGAAACGTCGCTTGCGACAGCGCTCTGAGCGGAATGCGGTTGATCTAGCGAATGGGTGGAAATCGAACACGGGACGGACCACGAGCGCCGGCGACTCGCATGGCGCGTACGGGTTCTGCTCATAGCGCGACTCTTGCGCACTCGAGCGCCCCGCTGCAGACTCCTGCCGTGTCGTCGCCGTTTCGCGAGCCGCATCCGCCGTCCGTCCAGCCCGACCCGTATCTGGCTGCGTGGCGAAGATTCCGGCAGCGACGCCTCGCGGCTCTGGGGCTCTGTTTGGCTTGGATTCCGACGTACTCGCTCGTGACTGCAGTTGGGAAGCTCTTGCTCGGCAATTCGTTCGTTGTCCTCGTGCTCGGCGGCCTTACGCCGATCGCTCTCCTCGCCGGAGTCAACCTGTGCTTCCGCGCCAAGTGCCCGAACTGCAACCTGACAATCACGAAAATGGGCGCGGGCTATGCCAGGCTGAGCAACCCGTTCACCAAAGCGTGTATGAACTGCGGCATCACGATAGGGACGCCGCGAGGCGCACCCGGCGATCGGCTCGAGGGACCTAGTGACCATCGTTACTGAATGACGCACGCTCCACACGAGCCATGCTCGTTCGGTCCACAATCGAGTGACCCCGTCCACACAAGCCATGTTACGCGACGAAACGTCGCTTGCTCGTGGGGCGAGTACGGAGCGACGGCGCTTTCGAGATTGATCGCACGTATGGCAAGTGGAGCGTGAAAGTCCGCGACGATGGCGACATCGAGTTCAGTCAGGCTCACGAAGGAACGGCGCGCTCACACGTAAGGCGCCGTCTTGCGAGAGGTCTTGAAGTCATCGTTACGCGCGTGGTCTCCGCCCTCAGTCACAAGCCGAACCACTTCAGCATTATGAACTACCCGTACCAATTGGAGGGATTGCCAACTATCGGCACGGACGACGACACTCGCTCCAACGCACGGTCATCGCGCAAGTTCTGGTGCATACGCTCGCTGTCTCGCACGGTCGCGCCGACTGCGATGTTCTTTCCGTCTTCGAAGATGGCCGGCAGCTGGCGAGCGTGATCGGCGCGCCCCGCGGAGCATCGATTGATGCATCAACCACCGATACGTCTGCGACATCGAACGAAGCGCCCCGTCGGCGCTGCGGAGCGAGCATCCATGACGGCGCCCCGTGGCTCGCGTCGACAGTCGAGGTCGACACGGCCGCAGGAGGCGTGCTCGAGGCTAGGCAGACAAGCGCCCAAGCCGTTCGCAACGTTCATTTCTGAGAGTCGCTCGCGCGAACTCACTTCTTTGCGGCGAAGCCCTTTTCGATCTTGTCGAGCTCGGACTTGTAGTTCGCTTTGGTGATGTCCTTGCTCGCGGCGACGGCTTCGTCGGCTTGTGACGGGATCTTCTTGGGTCCCATCGCGACCGTCGTGAGTGGTGCCGATGCGGACGGCGCGACCGACGCAGAGGCGACGGGTGCAGACGACGCGGCGGACGCGGAGCCGGCGGTGGACGAGGCTGCATCCTTCTTGTCGCAGCCGACGACGAGCGCCAACGCGATGATGACGACGAGCGCTTTCACTTCGAACCTCCCGCCGCGTTTGGCGCTTTCGCATTCAACGCCATGATCGCGCTGAGCGTGTGCGCGTCGATCTTGGGGAGCAGTGCGTCCACGCGAGCCACCGTGGCCTTGTCCTTGTCCGCTTCTGCGAGGTGACGAATACGCCAGAGGCGCATCGTGTCGTGCCAGTGGTCCTTGATCGCGAGAGTCTCGTCGTCGCTCAGATCCTTGCCGTTGGCGTGCACGGCCTCGTCGAGCTCTTTTTTGATCTTGTGGATGTAGCCGCGGCGCTTGCCCTTGTGCTCGGCCGGCTCGTCCTTGTCTTCGCCCTTGCTCTCGTCTTCATCGGCCTCAGCGCCGCCGTCGTGCCCCATGTCGTGCTTGGCGCCGTCGCGCTTGTCATTGTCGTCGCCACCGTGCTTGCTGTCGTCGCCGCCGTGCTTGCCGCCGTCGGCACCGAGCTGCGGTTTGGACTTTTCGTGGTCGTCGTCGGCCCACGAAACAGGCGCGAGAGCGGTCGCTACAAAAAGCGAAAGCACGAAATGAGTGATTTGCATTTGTCCGCTTATAGACCGGGCCGCGTCTCGCGAGCAAGCGGCCTAGGGTGAGCTCTCGCTGTCTCCAAATGAAGAAGGGGACCCATTGCTGGATCCCCTTCTTGGAGTGCGAACTAGCGAGTTGTTGCTAGCGTTGATTACTTCTTCGGAGTCGCGGGAGTCGCCGGCTTCGGCGCGTCCTTGACGGGGGCCGCTGCAGGCGCTGCGGGCATCGGGACGCCGACCGCGTTGGCCGTCTCCATCATCGAAGCGTAGGTCTCGACCGCGCCGACCTTGCCGTTCTTCATCTCGAAGACGTCGACCCCGTGCCAGGTGCCGCCCTTGTTGGTCGGCTTGATGGGACCGAGCGAGCCCTTCATCGTTCCGGTCATCGCGTACTCGGCGACGACGAACGTGTCGAACGCCCAGACGTTGCTCGGCGCGACCTTCGCGTCGGGGAACGCCTTGAAGGTCTCCGTCCACTCCTTCTTCGCGGCGTCCTTCCCCTTGAGGTCGGCAGCTTGCGAATAGTCCAAGTGCATGACGTCGTCCGCCAGCGGGCCGAGGAAGCCCTTCTCGTCCTTCTTCTCGAACGTGCCATACCAAGCCCTCACCGCGTCGATGGCCTTCGCCTCGTCCGGCGAGTCCTTGCTGGCGATCATCGCGGGCGCGCCAGCGGGCGCGTTCTCGACCGCGCGGATCTTGGCCTTCGGATCGCCCATGCCGAGCTGACCGAACATCGTCGCGTGGTCGTAATAGACGTGCTGCGTCTTGACCATGCCGTCGTCGTTGTACGTATTGATCATGATCGCGTGGTAGCCGGTCTTCTTGCCAGTCGCCGGCTTGCCCATCATGGCGCCGGTGTTGGTGCCGGTGAACACGCTCTCGACGATCGCGGCGTTGCCCTTGGAGAACACGCGCGTTGCGGTCGCCTTGCAGTCGGGGAAGCCCGTATAGAGCTGGCCCATCTGGGTCTCGATGTCCGCCTTCTTCGCGTCCATCCAACCCATCGGTGTCGGCATGCTCATGACGACGTCATCGGCGTAGGTCGCCGACAGCTTCTTCGCGTCGTGCGCGGCCCACGCGGCGTCAGAGTCCGCCATGTTCTTTTTCATGAGATCTGCGAGCGGCAGCTTCGCCGGAGGTGCGGTCACGCTGGTCGCGGACGCAGGCGCTGAGGCCGTCGTCGGAGGAGCGACAGAGGCGGATGTCATGGTCGTCGGGGTCGTCGGTTGCGCTTCCCCACCACCACACGCAGCAAGAACGATCACCGCAGCGCCAAGAACAGTCTTCTTCATGGTTTCATCTCCCGTAGTCGCTCACGTAGCGCGACTGGCGTGTGGGAGTGCCAACAAGACGGCCCGGCGTCAATGGAAATGGCCTGGAGCTGATCTCGTTGACCGTGGGGCCCCCGCCACGTAGCGATGAGGATGTGGACTCCAACGCGCTTCGCGCCGCGTGTATACGCTTGTTTGCTGCGGCCGCGACGCTCACATGCGGGTTGCCAGCGCCGCAGTTACCCGCGAAGTACGAGATCGCTCCGAACGCCGTGAGCGGCCCCGATTGGGCGCTCGCCAGCATCCCCGTCCTGCTCCTCGCAGACAATCACACGCAGCACCTCTACGGCGATCCGTCGTGGATGCGCGGGCCCGCCGTCGCGAAGATCGTTCCCGCGATCACTCGACCCGTACAGCTCGACCTGTACGGACAGGACCTGATGCGCTGGACGCTCGCGTTCAACGACGACGGCCAAAAGCTTCCGGTCTTGCACCTCGGCGGCGCGCTCGGCGCATCCTGCGTCGTGGAGATGTCGACGTTTTTCACGACGATGGCGCTCTCGCAAGAGCCGTGGCTCATGGCGCCGGGCAACGACGGCTTCTTCTTCGGCAACGCCGCCGCCGACGGCGCCTGGGAGCGCGCGTGCCAGCGCGGCGGCGGACCGGTCCACGCTCACGAGCTCTTGGCAGAGTACCTGCGCGTGCTCGCCAAGAGATACGGAGTGACGGGCGTCGATCGCCCCGACGGCTCGTGGACGTCGAGCTCTCTCTTCTTGTCCGCGGTGCAATGGCACAAGGACGCGAAGCAGAGCTCGCGCTCGTGGGTCGTGCAGCTCGCGGACATCACGGCCCCGGCAACCGGGACGCGAAAGGCGTATGCGCTGCTGTTCGATACGAGCGAGTACGAAGTGAGCCCGACCCTCGGCGGTCAAGACAACGCAGGCGTCGCCGGAGAC
>JAYVYD010000043.1:0-3435 GCA_043784605.1 Myxococcales bacterium
TGGTGAAGAGAGACCCGGTGCCGGCGCCCGCGGCGACGTCCACCACGGTGGTGCGCATGTAGAACTCGGGGTCGTCCGTGGGGTCTGCGAGGACGCCGACGAAGAACGATTTCTCGATCGCCGCCGCCTGCACGTGATTGATCGGATCGCGCTCTTGCGCGCAACCGCCCGCGAACGCGAGCGCGAGAACCACGAGCCCGAGCGAAGCTCTGCCCCAAAACGACGAATACGGCATCGGAGGTACCTCTTGAAGCGGAGCGCTGTACCACATGGTGCGATAACGAACTAGCCTTTTGCGATTCGCTTCGTTGGGTTGCGCCTTGAGCCCCGCGGCAGACTCGTCTGTGCTGACTGTCCTGGATGAGTACGGCTCTCACTCGGAGCTGCTGCGCGGCTGCGAGCGAAGCGGTGACGTATTGCGCGTCTCTGCTAAGAGGAGACCCGCATGTCGTCTCCGCGTCCTCCCAAGCCTTTCCTCGAAGCAGTCTCTGACTCTCTGCTCGTCTTCGACGGCGCCATGGGCTCGCTCTTGTACGAGCGCGGTGTCTTCGTCACGCAGAACTTCGAGCAGCTGAACGTCACCAAGCCCGACATCGTCCGCAAGATCCACGGGGACTACCTCGCCGCGGGCGCGAGTGTGCTGCAGACCAACACGTTCGGCGCCAATCGCTATTGCTTAGAGCGACACGGACTCGTCGGCGAGGTGCGCTCGTACAACCTCGCCGGTGCGCGCATCGCGCGAGAGGTCGCTGGGACCACGGCGTATGTCGGCGGATCGATCGGACCGACGGGCTTGGTGCCTGGCGTCTCGAACGACTGGGACGCGGAGCTCGTCGCACTGACCTTCGCCGAGCAGGCTGCGGCGCTCGCGGAAGGCGGCGCGGACTTGCTGGTGCTCGAGACGTTCCGTCACATCGACGAAGTCGAGCTGGCCGTGAACGCGGCGCGAAAGGGCGCTCCGGGACTGCCGATCCTCGCACTGATCACGTTCGACGAAGGCGGCACCATCGCGGACGGCTCCGGCCCGGAGCGCGTCGCCGAGCGGCTCGCGCGCATGCATGTCGACGCGATGGGCGTGAACCACGGCGACGGTCCCCAGCTCGCGCTCGCGATGATCGAGCGCATGCGCGACGTCGGCGTACCGCTCTGCGCAAAGCCGAACGCAGGCCTGCCGCGTACCGTGGACGGACGTCAGCTCTACATGGCGACTCCCGAGTACTTCGATGTATTCGCGCGGCGCATGATCCAAGCCGGCGCACGAATGGTCGGCGGCTGCTGCGGGACTACGCCCGAGCACGTAAAGTGGATGGCAAAGTCGGCGCGCATGCTCAGCGGCGGCGATAGGCCTGCCCCCACAGCGCGCGTGAAGACGATGTCGGACGCGCCCGTGGGTCTCGTGCCGATACCGCTCGCGGAGCGGAGCTCTTTTGCCGCGAAGATCGCCGCGGGGCAGTTCGTCGTCTCTGTCGAGGTGAACCCCGCCCCCGGGCTCGATCCGAAGCCCGCACTCCTAGCTGCAAAGATGCTGCTCGCCCACGGCGTGGACATCGTCAACGTGGCGGACGGCCCGCGCGCGATGGCGCGCATGAGCAACATGTCGTTCTGCTCGCTGCTCTTGCGCGACTACGGCATCGAGCCGTTGATGCACATCTGCGGGCGCGATCGAAACCTGCTCGCGCAGATGGCTCACTTGCTCGGCGCGCACGTCATGGGCATCCGCAACTTGGTAGTCATCACCGGAGACCCGCCGAAGGTCGGCGACTATCCCGAAGCGACGGCCGTCTACGACCTGGACGCTATTGGCTTGTTGCAAATGGCCTCCAACATGAACCGCGGGATAGACCCTGCGGGCAAATCGTTCGGTGGTGGCAAGACCTCCTTCGTATGCGCGACTGGCTTCGAGCCCGCCGCCGCGGATTTCGACAAGGAGATGCGCCGCCTCGAGCAGAAGCGCGCTGCGGGCGCGGATCTCGTGATGACCCAGCCGGTCTTCCAGATCGATCTGTTGGATAGAATGCTCGAGCGCACGCGCGACCTCTCCATGCCCGTGATGGTCGGCGTGCTCCCGCTCGCAAGCTACAAGAACGCCGAGTTCCTCCACAACGAAGTCCCCGGCATGCAGATCCCCGAGCCGATCCGCGAGCGCATGCGCAAGGCCACGCCAGGCGCGGAGGCGCGCAAAGAGGGAGTCGCCATCGCGCGCGAGATGCTCTTTCAAGTCCGCGACCGCGTGCAAGGCGCCTATCTCATGCCGCCGCTAGGCAAATACGAATTGGCGCTCGAAGTGCTCGACGGCCTGAAGCGCTGATCCGGGCCAGGCAGAATGTGGAACAGAAAGATCAAAAGATCAGGAAGTGTGTGGACGGACTCAGCGAAGCAGCAACGCTCCGACAATAAGTACGCGGTCGATGCCAGCGCAGCACGCGATCTGACGCTCCCAGGTGGGAGTAAAATTCGCGCCAAGCCTCGCCACGTACGAACACCTCTCGTCGCCTTGTCTACAACAACTGGGGAGAAGGACTTTCCCATGCAGACCACTCGAGCCGAAACCATCGATGGCAAACGAGATATCGAAATGAAGGGCGCGCCCGACGTCCCGCCTCCGACGGTCACGTTGGCGCCCATCTACCCGTACGAAGCGCCCCGCCAGTTCGCTTCGGATCTCTGGCAGATCCGAGGGTCGCTCTCGATTCCGGTGCTCCCGCGCTACATGACCGTGTACCGCCTGCCCGACGGCAAGCTGCTTCTGTACAGCGTGATCGCTATGCATGACGAGGGGATGCGTGCGCTCGAGGCGCTGGGGACGCCGGCAATCATGGTGATGCCGCATGACCGTCACCAGATGGACGCGCCGTTCTACAAGCAACGCTACCCAGAGCTGCGCGTGCTCGCGCCGGCCCCGTCGAGCGCGAGGCGAGTTCGGGTCGACGCCGACCTCGATGCGCTGACGGCGCTCGGGATCTGCGCCTATCCGCTCCCGGGAGCCACGTACCACGAAGTCATCCTGGAGCTGCCGATCGACGGGGGCGTCGCCCTCTGCACGTGCGAGCTTCTCGGAAACGCCCTCTCGACGCGGGGCTTTCTCGGCCTACTCATGAAGCTCCTCGGGCCGCCGGGCGGAGGCTTCGGTGTCAACCGAGCCGTCCGCTGGCGCGAAGTGGACGACAGGAACGAAGTCCGGCGGTGGCTCCGCGGATTGGCAGAGCGCACGGACATCAAGATGATCCTGCTCGGACACGGCGCAGCGGTCACCGCTAATATCCCCGCCGCGCTACGGCGAGCGGCAGAGGAATCGTGAACGTGAGGCGAGTGGAGGTGCCGGTGGGGGAATCGGGCCCGCCGCTGGTCGGCCGCCTCGGCTTGCGCGGGGCCGGGCGACTGCGAGTCCACGCAGACAAGAGCAGCGTGGGTCTGAGCTCGGCCGGGGAACACACA
>JAYVYD010000044.1:0-3630 GCA_043784605.1 Myxococcales bacterium
GTAGAACACGTTTGCGAAGTATTTGTTGTAGGGAGCTGGCGGCGCAGGACTCTTGACGAAGGCGCCATCGCTGACACGAACGATATAGACGTCGGGGGCTATATATGCCGCGTAGTATCCGTTCCATGAGAATCCCGCGCCGGGTGCCCGCGCGCTTGGGACTGTCGCAATCAATTTTGCGGACAGGGCGAGCTGGGTAGGGTCGTTGGTGAGCGGCGCACTCCAGACCTCTGCAGGCTTCTGAGGGTTCGATTGATCGATATCTCCCTGCACCTGGAGCCAGGTCAAGTTCTTCCCGTCGCTCGCCATCGCACCAACGTGAGTGTTTGATACACCGCGCAAGAGCTTCACGCCCCCTGCGGGCTCAACGATGTAGACTTGGGCCCAACCCGCCGAGCCCGGCCCGCTGGGAGCATAGACATAGTCGCCTTCGATAAAGAACTCCGGATACAGGTTTAGAGAGGCTGGCGCGATGCTCGCGACATTGGCCATAGTGCACTTCGGGTTGCCCGGTTGGTGCATATCGCAGGTAGCAAGTGTACCAGGTAGGTACGCGAACGCGGCCCGGCCGTTGTTGTAGAGTGCGTTGACCTCCCCCCACACCAGCCCAGTGACCGTTCCGGACGGCCATTGTGTCAAACTGGTGAGCGTTCCGCTAGCCACGACGATTCCCGTGGTAGGTGCCTGGGGGACTGAATACAGATCGTGGTACAGAAGCATCGAGTCGTCAGTGGCTGCAGCAACGGACCCATAGCAATGTGGGTTGGTCCCAAAACGCACCGATAGCCTTGGCGTGCCGGTCGCCAGGTCGTAGACCGTCTTCTCCCCACCCCAGATAAGATCGTTGCGCACGATCGAGATCTGCGTGGCTTGACCAGTCTTGCCACGTGCGACCTCTGCTGCGAGTACGGGGGCAAGGCCATTGATGTCCGCCGTCGGTGCGTTGAACTTCAAGCAGCCTGTCCCGCACGAGACCCAATCGTAGGGGACCGCTTGGGTCAGGTCCTCGAGCATGTCGGAGGGACAGCACTTGTCGAACTCAGTCGTCCGTCGCCATCCAGGCCAATCATGCACGAAGCCATCATCGCCCGGCGGTGGCGAACACACCCACCCGGCGTCGGCCGCGTCTGGCTCCACGACTTCATTGTCCACGCTTGACGTATCGCGAACGCGACGCTCGATCGCGGCGTCTACCGCAGCGTCCGGCGAGTCCGGTTGATCACTGCATCGGATGGACAGCGCCGGCACGCTCGCAAGCCCAGCCACCAACGCGACGGCCGAGAGAGTGCGAACGCGCCGTGAGGTCATTGCACGCTCACGTCATCGACCAACGTATAGGTTGGATCGGAACCGTAGTTGTCGTCGTGATTGGTTATCACCACGACGATGGTCTGGTTCGCGTATGCGCTGAGGTTGTAAGTGGCCGAGGTCCACCCGCTTGAAGCGACGCAAGTCTTCGACACCACTGTGGCAAGCGTGGCGCCGAGCGTGGACTGCAGAGACGCTGTGAACCAGTCGTACTGCACGGTGTCGGGGCAAGTCGTCGAGTACCAAAGCGTCAGTGTTCCGCCGGAAGAGGGCACTGTGATCGTTTGCTTGACGGTGCTGTCGCCGTTGGTTGGAGTGCTGAGTCCAAGGAGTGCAGAGTACTTGCCGCTGCGCGCTGTCGTGGAGAGGGTTTCGGATGCACCCGTAGGCGTCCACCACTGGAAGTCACCTGTCTCGAAACTGCCATTGGTTACCGGAGCACACCCAGCGACGGCGGTCGCGAGCGGCCCCGTTGCACCTGCGACGGACCGCAACCAGCTAGCGGCGCAGATGCTCGGCAGCAGTTGGGTGAGGTCATAGCGTGCTGGATTGAGTGCCCAATTGGCGGTCCCTGGTTGAAGCATCTTTCCGACCATCCAGAGCGAGCCATTGGGCTCTGCGATGACGCTCGACGCGATGGCGGTGGTACCGTCGAATGAGTGCAGCGGAGCGCCTGTGCCGTCGACGGTCATGACCTCAGCAGCGGCTCCGCTTGGAACCGTAAGGCTGACCGTCAAGGCACCCGAGCTGTCCGCGGAGAGGAACGATTGCGTTGGGAAGTTTGCGCTCGCGACCGCCACGGTCGTCCAGAGGACTTGACTCGTGCCGTCCAGGCCTATGGAAAGAAGTCGCAGTGAGGAATTGCCGCCCGAGTCCAGGCGGTCCAACAGATAGAGCGCACCCTTCTGGTTGTCGTATTGAAGTGACAAGGGCGTCGCGAACGTGCTGCCCGTCAAGGAGTAAGCGGTGCCCGCCACGCCATGCAATGTCTGGCGCAAGTTCACGCTCTGAAGCGCCTGCGCGCCCGACCCGGGGTTGCGCGTCAAGACGTGAAGCATCTCGCGTTCGACATCCATGGCGTAGGACACGAAGTTTGCCACGGTCGGCGTGCTTGCGCCATCCGAGGTACCCAACGCATCGAGCTGGTTGCCAGAGGCTACGAGAGCACCGTTCACTTGCAGCGTCGTGCCCGATCGCGTCACTACCGCGCCCACCATGCCTCGTGTACTGATGATTCGCACGCCGTCATTGAGCACGAGGTCGCTAGTGCTGCCCTGCCCGTTGAGCGAGGTCATCAGAGACTGCGCGCCTGCGGTGAAGCGAGAGGTCTCGTCCAACAGGCCTCCACCGGCTCCGTACGAGGCCATTAGCCCGGTCCCGTTCAACGGCAACAACCACCATGACGGATTACCACCCCATGGGTTGCAAGGCGGAATCCGGTAGTAGATGGGAAGGTTCACAATATTCGACGGAACCCAGGCCTGCTGCAAGATTTTCGCAAGCATCGCAGGATAGTGATTGTTGATGCCGGGGTTGCTGCTGGGCGCTGGCAGCTCCGTGGAATCAGCGGGATTGAAGCTCAGCACGTGACTCCACGCGACTCCTTCAAGTGCCGTACCCGCACCACCGTCGTTCGGAAGGCCGAAGGTCCCCAAATCGCGATAAAAGTCCCAACCTACGAATGCGCTTGGACCTGCGAAATTAGGCTCGCTATGAGTGATACTCTGCGGCGCGAACGGCTGTGGCGTACCGCCTAGCATCCGCGTAATCTGTCTCCAGTTGCTCGCTTTCGCAGCAGTACCGCCGTCCAAAGGTGGGAACGTGGGATCGTCGGCGCCATTGCAGCCTCCTCCCCCTCCTCCGCTGGCGCGCAGACAATTCCTGCGTGACAATTCGTCAGTAGTCGCGTTCGCGCACTTGCAGAATGCTGGTCCGGTCGTATTGCCGGTGGTCGTCGTCGTTGCGGCCCCTGCTTCGTTGCCGATGTAGCCGGTGAACGACAGGCCCGTGTTCATCACGAGGTTATTGGCGAGTGCGTTGTCCGTCACCGTCGCGGCGGTGCCCTGAAGTCGCGTCGTCGCGTTGGGGTCGCACGCGTCTCCCAGTAGGGGCAACCCCATCATTCGTTCGGCGTCCTCGTTGGTGTTCCGCTGGTCTACGTTCGAGACACTGGGACAATTGTCGAGACCGTCGGGGATCTTGTCGCCGTCTTGGTCCACGCCGAAGACGATGACCTCGTTCGACATCGTGGCGAGATACACTGACCCTCGCCAGATGGTGGGCGGCGTGAACTTCGCGAGCAACCACGGATCGCTGGAGGAG
>JAYVYD010000045.1:0-5748 GCA_043784605.1 Myxococcales bacterium
GACGGCGCGCTCTCGCGAATCAGCGACGAGGTGGCCGCGCTCGCCGAAGAGGCCGGAGAGCTCCTCCACGGAGGGCAAGGTCTCGTCGGCGCTCACCAGCTCGGGCGCCTCTCGCGTTGGGTAGACGAGCACGGCGGCACGGTGGACGACGCGGTCAGCGCGTTTCGTGAGCGGCTGCGGTCTCTCGCGGTGGGTTCCGCGAAGCTGCCTCCCTCGCTGAAGAATGTGCTGCGCGCGTACCAGCGGCGCGGCGTCGCTTGGCTGCAGTTCCTCGAGGAGCTGGGCGCGGGGGGCATCCTCGCGGACGACATGGGCCTCGGCAAGACGCTCATGACGCTCGCGTTCATCTCGCAGCGCAAGAGCGTGAGCGGTCACGCGCCGTCGCTCGTCGTGTGCCCGACGTCCGTGGCTCCTGGGTGGATCCAGGAGGCCGCGCGCTTCACGCCGGAGCTCCGCACGACGCTTTTCCACGGAGCCGCTCGCGACGCAGAGGCGATCGCGTCGAGCGACCTGGTCGTGACCACGTACGCGATCGTCCGCCGCGACATCGAGGCGCTCTCGAAGATCCCGTTTCGCTTCGTCGTGGCGGACGAGGCGCAGAACATCAAGAACCCCGAGGCCGCGACGACGCACGCGGTGAAGCGCCTCCGCGGAGAGCTGCGCCTCGCGCTCTCGGGGACGCCCGTGGAGAACAGGCTGCGCGAGCTGTGGAGCCTGCTGGACTTCGCCAACCCCGGGATGCTCGCCACGCACGGGGCGTTCGAGCGGCGGTTCGAGCGACCGATCGTGGAGAACCCGACGGGCCCGCGAGCGAGTGAGCTCCGCGCCGTGATCCGTCCGTTCGTGCTGCGACGTACGAAGGGCGAGGTGCTCGTCGATCTCCCGCCGAAGACCGAGATCGAGCGCCCCTGCATTCTCGACGTTCCTCACAAGCGTCTGTACGACGCCCTGGCGCTCACGCTCCGCGAGAGCGTGAGCAAGAAGATCGCCGAGGTGGGGATGGCGCGCGCCGGCATGAACGTACTCACCGCGCTGCTGCGGCTCCGTCAGATGTCGTGCGATCCGCGCCTCGTGGATCCCGACTCCGTCGTCGTGTCTGCCAAGCGCACTGCGTTCTTGGAGATCGTGCGCGAGCTCGTCGCCGAGGGTCGCCGCGCTCTCGTGTTCTCGCAGTTCGTCGAGCTACTGCGGCTCTGGCGAATCGATCTGCACGCAGAGAACATCGCGTACGAATATCTCGACGGATCGAGCACAGATCGCAGCTCCATCGTGGAGCGGTTCCAGAACGGGGTCGCGCCGCTGTTCTTGATCTCGTTGAAGGCGGGCGGCACGGGTCTGAACCTCACCGCGGCGGACACGGTCATTCACTGCGACCCGTGGTGGAACCCGGCGGTCGAGGATCAAGCGACCGATCGCGCGCACCGCATCGGTCAGGACAAACCCGTGACGGTGATTCGGCTCGTCGCGGCCGGCACTGTCGAAGAGAAAATCTCCGCGCTGAAGGCGACCAAGCGCACGCTGGCAGATTCGGTGATCGGCGCGACCGGCGACGGCGCGCTCCGAGGCTTGAGCGAAGATGACCTACGCTCGCTCTTGGGCGACTCCGAGGGAGAGGCGGACGCGGAGCCCGAGGCGCTCAAGTCGGGCCCCGAGAGACGCGAGAGCGAAGAGATGGCGGAGCTCGGCCGAATCGCGCGCGCTTGGCTATCGGAGGGTCGCACCCAGCGCATGCTCGGCGAACACCTAGGCGTCGCTCAAGGGATGATCTCGAAGCTCGTTCGCGGTCAGCTCGAGAGCATCAATCCCGAGACTGCGAAGCGCATTCGTGCGCTCGCCCAACCGTGATGGATTGCGGTGCACCGAGACCTGCAAGGAGGCGAGGCTCGGTGGGAGTCACGGTCGTTTTCGGCATCGCGCTCCTATCGGCGTGCCTTCCGTCGCCCGGCTACAGCGCGTCGGACCCGGGCGAGATCACATGCGGCTGCCACGACGGCCAGAGCTGCTACGCCGCGGCGGTAGAAGTCGACGCGCGCGGCGAGAATGGGTCTACCGGCGAGGCGCTCCTCGATTACTCGCAGTGCGCGTGCTTCCAAGGGAGCATGGCCGGTTGCAACACGCTCGCCCACTTCGCCAAAGATTGGGTGAGCGCATGCGAGCGCGGCGACGACGTCGTCAATTTGTGCGCCGTCGCGGGCTTCGTCTATCACCACGGCGTCCGCGTACCGGCGAGGAACGGCCGCTCGTTCGACCGCGACGCGGCGCTCGCGAAGGCGTCGTTCGCAGCGGGATCGGCGGTCGCGTGCGCGACGGGTTCGCGCGGTCGCGTGCGCGACGGGTTCGCGCGTTCGGTGACCGTCGCTACACGAACGGCTTGAGGATGGCGGACAAGAGCCGTCGTCCACCCGGGATCGCTCCGGCGAACATGCCGGCGATATCCCAATAGTCGCGGTGATAAACCACTTTGCCACGCTCGGTTCGCACGTGAGACGTACCGTCCACTTTGACGCGCGGCCCGTGCTTTGGCGCGAACGTCATCGTCCACGCGAGGAACATCTCTTCGTCGCTGCCGGCGCTAGCCGTCACCTCGAACGAGAGTTCGCGCACCTTCGATATCAAACTACGATTCATCTCGATGAACGCGTCCAAGCCACGAACGGTCTGTATGGGGTCTTGGAAGTGGACGTCGTCCGCGTACAGTTCGCGCAGCTCGTCCAGCTTGCCGGCGCTGGTCTCGTTCAGAGCACCAAACGCAGTGATGATTCGTTCGCGGAGGTTCATTCTCAGTTCCAATACAGGATGAGGGGCGTGGGGAGAAGCCGCCGAGCTCTATCGTTCTTGAGCCTCGATCACGAACGACAACGCTTGACGCATCACTTGTTCGATATCGGTCGAATATAGATGATACGTCTTCGGCATAATGAAGAGCTCTGCGGGGTAACCGGCGGCCTTCATCGCGTCGACGCTCTTTCTCATCCCGGGCAGCTCGGTCCCTTGCTCCGCGGCGACCATCGCGACCGCGCGCACCTTCGAGCTCTCCAGGTACGCCTTGTTGATCCAGACGTCCCCCTCGACCAACACCAGCAGCGGCCAGCGTCCGGGGTGCATGCGCACGATCTCGATCGCTGCCCAAGCGCCGCGTGAGAAGCCGGTCATGATCGCGCCGTGACGATCCACGCCTCCGTCTCCCAACTTCTTCGAGACGATGGACACGCTCCTCTCGAGGTCTTGATCCATCAACGCGAACGACTCGTCCCACATCGCGGGGCCGGTCGGCGAGTCGTTGCAGTGCTCGTTGCCCGTTGGGCAGATCAAGACACCGCGCTCGGCGCCAGCGTCGATCCACTGGCCACACGAGTACACGGGCGGAGCGCACTGACCGTGGAGATGCGCGATGAGGCGATGATCCTCTGGAGACCACGGAAGCGCGTACCAGACGTTCCGATCCGGCGGCAGCATCGAGAGTTCGTAAGGGCCGATCGAGGCTCTTTTGGCCAGTGACACGTCTGCCACCGCGTCCCGATCCCCTGTTTCCCCCATCAATGACCCGTCGAGCGTCGCGCTTGCCTCCAGCGCAGGGCTCGCATCTCGGCTCACAAAAGTCGTCACCGTCGTCACGCCTCGGCAAGCGACCAGCGCGGCGAGCGCCCACGAGATTCGAACCGCTCGCGTCACCGTCAGCCTCGCGTGAGCAGGCCCCGTTGCATGAAGCCGAGCAGCCCGTCCACGATGTCCGCCTCGTCATCGTCCCAGCCTCGGATGACGACTTGGTACATGCTCTCCTTCAGCGCCCCGATCATGAAGGTCGCCTGCATGCGCGCGTTGCCCTTGGAGACCATGCCGAGCTCTTGGCCGTCGTCGAGCGCCTCCTCGAGCAGCGAGTGCACTTGGCCGAAGAACAGCTGAATCTTGCGGTCGAACGCGATGTCCACGCCACTCACCCCGGTGAGGAGGATCTTGGTCGTGACGCTCTCCTCCATCAACAGGTGCACGATGCCTCGCACGTTGTTGCGGATCTGCTCGTCCACGTCCCCCTTGGGATCGACGCGCGAGATCGCCATCCCGAAGCGAACGAGAAGACGGTCGACGATCTCCTCGAAGATGGCGCGCTTGTCCTCGAAGTACAGGTAGAAGGTGCCGCGCGCGACCCCAGCGGCTGCAACGATGTCGTCGACCTTGGCTGCGTGGTAGCCGCTCTTGGCGAACACCTCGCGTGCATGCACGAGGATCTGCTGGCGACGCTGCCCCTTCTCCATGCCTCGACAAGTAGCACCGGTCGGGGCGGGTTTTGCGACTGACGCACGTGTCATCTTCGGACGTACACCACAAAACCCTGTTCGCTGCCCAGCTTTTCCGGTACCACTCAAGGGGACTGACACGTCAGTCAGCATCGATTGGTGCCGGAGGCATTGGATGGGTACGAGCGCAGGCCACTATCTCGCGATCGGAATGGACGTCGGATCGACCACGGTAAAAGCCGTTGTCGTCAACCCGGCGAACCGAGAGATCCTCTGGAGCGACTACCAACGTCACCAGACCAAACAGCCCGAATACGTGCTGTCGATGTTGGAGGAGATCTACAAGGCGTTCCCCAAACATCCCAAAGATGGTTGGCGCATGTTCCTCACGGGATCCGGAGCGGGACCGCTCTGCGAGCCCACGGGTGGCAAGTTCGTCCAAGAGGTCAACGCGGTCACGCTCGCGGTCGAGTACATGCACCCGGACGTCGGAAGCGTGATCGAACTCGGCGGACAAGACGCCAAGATCATCATGTTCAAGATCGACGAGAAGACCGGCAATCGCACGGCCATCGCGTCCATGAACGACAAGTGCGCGTCCGGCACCGGCGCCACGATCGACAAGTGCTTCTTGAAGGTCAACGCGCCGCCGGAGCTCGTGACCTCGCTGCGCTTCGACGCCACCAAGCTCCACCACGTCGCCGCCAAGTGCGGAGTGTTCGCGGAGACGGACATCGTCAACCTGATCAAGAGCGGAATCCCCTCCAACGAGGTGCTCTGTTCGCTGGCAGACGCGATCGTGCTCCAGAACCTCAGCGTCCTGACGCGCGGAAACACGCTCAAGCACAAGGTGCTGTTGTTGGGCGGCCCCAATACCTATTTGCCATTCCTCCAAGACTGCTGGCGCTTGCGCATTCCGCAGTCGTGGGGCGAGCGCGGGCACGAGTACCCCAAAGACATCCCGGTCGAGGAGCTGATCTTCATCCCGAAGAACGCGCAGTACTACGCGGCCTACGGCGCCGTGATGTACGGCATGCACGAAGAGGCGCACGTCGGCTTCACCGTCGGCGTCGCCGGTCTGAACGAGTACATCACCACTGGCCGCAAGGCTCGATTGGGTGAGAGCGCGGGCCCGCCGCTGGCGAAGGACCGCACGGAGCTCGAAGAGTTCAAGGAGCTCTACAAGATTCCGAAGTTCGAGCCGGTGAAGTTCGAGAAGGGCCAGAAGGTTCAAGCCGTCATCGGGTTGGACGGCGGCTCCACTTCGAGCAAAGCGGTCTTGGTGGACTACGAGACGGGTGAGATCCTCTCCAAGGGCTACCAGCTCTCCAAGGGCAACCCGATCCAAGACACCAAAGAGCTCTTGGCGCAGTTGCGACAAGGCGTCCGCGATCAAGGCGCAGAGCTCGAGATCATGGGCTTCGGCGCGACGGGATACGCCGCTGACGTGCTCGAGGAGTGCGTGAAGAGCGACGTCAATGTCGTCGAGACCGTCGCTCACATGATGAGCGCG
>JAYVYD010000046.1:0-17095 GCA_043784605.1 Myxococcales bacterium
ACCGGCCTGTCGGTCCCCGCGTTCGGTGTCACGCTCTCTGCGCTCGCCACCACCGGCGACGCTGACGTCCTCTCGACGCCGCACATCCTCGCGACCGACAACATCCCGGCCGAAATCAGCGTCGGCGAGAACGTTCCTCGTACGACCAACATAGGCGGGATTCCCGGCGCCCCTGGTGGCGCCGCTGGTGGGGCCGGCGGCTTCGGCTTCGGCTTTGGCGGCGCTTCGCCCACGTTCCAGGACGTCGGTACCAAGGTGAAGATCACCCCTCACTTGAATGAGTCCAACGAGGTTCGATTGGAGCTCATCGAGGAGATCAGCGAGGCGCAAGCCCCGGTCGGAAGTCTCGGCGCAATCCCGATCACCAAGCGCACCGCGAACACCACGCTCGTCGTCAAGGATCAGCAGACCGTCGTCATCGGCGGCTTGATGCGCAATCGCGTGGTGCACTCGCAGTCGAAGATCCCCGTGCTCGGCGACATCCCGGTGCTCGGCGCGCTGTTCCGCAAATCCACGGACTCGACGCAGAAGACGAATCTCGTGTTGGTGCTCACCCCTTACATCATCCGCGAGCAGAACGATCTCCGCGCGATCTTCGAGCGCAAGATGCAAGAGCGCCAGGAGTTCCTCGATCGCTACTTCGTATTCAGCGATCAAACCGATTATCAGCCGCCGAAGGACTACTCGCGCACGACCGGGCTGATGGAGGAGATTCGCCTGAGCTACCGCGCCATGGACGAGCAGGCGCGGCTCGACGAGCTCACGCGACCCAAAGACATCAAGGGTCACTTGCCGAGCGATCCCATCGAGCTCCCAGTCGGGCCACGCGGCCAGAACGTGAATGCGGCCTCCGGAACGGTCACGCCGGCGCCGCCGCCGAACATCAACATCGTCCCCACCATGCGTGGTGTCGATCGAATCGAGAGGTAGAGCCGATGACCAACCGCGCACCCGAGCTCGGCGAACGCAAGGCCGCTCTGAGCGAACAGCGCTTCTACGGCGAGATCTTCGCCAGGCGCGGTTTGGTCCCAGCAGACCGGCTGGAGTCGTTCTACGCGATCCAGCGCGAGAAGGGCGTGGACCTCATCGATCTCATCGTAGGCGCGCAAATCGCGGACGAGAGCGCCCTCGCACACGCCCTCGCAGACGAGGCGATCTTGCCGTTCACCGAGAGCTTCGACGTGGAGCGCATCCCCACCGCGCTCGCGACGCGCTTGCCGATCGCGTTCGCCAAGGCGCACAAAGTGCTCGTCGTCTCCGAGACCGACGAGGTCTCCGTGTACGTCGCGGACCCGTTCGACACCTCCGCGATCGACGACGTGCGTGTGCTCTTCGGCAAGCCCGTGTCCGCCACCGTGGCGCCGGGCGAGCGCATCGTGGACGCCATCAATCGCGTGTACGAGCGCGAGGCCGGCGGCGGCGAGCTCGAGGCCGAGGGCGAGACCATCGCGGACGACGAGGTCGGCGGAGACATCCTGGACTCGGACGACGAGGCCCCCGTCATCCGCTGGGTCAACTCGCTGTTCCTCCAAGCGATGAAAGAGCGAGCGAGCGATATTCACATAGAGCCCGAGGAGAAGGAGGCGATAGTTCGATATCGCATCGACGGCGAGCTCTACATCGCGCGCCGCGCCCCGCGGGCCTTCATGAACAGCATCGTGTCGCGCATCAAGATCGAGAGTGCGCTCAACATCGCGGAGAAACGCCTCCCCCAAGACGGCCGTATCACCAAGAAAATAGCCGGAAAGAGCTTCGATATCCGCGTCTCCACCATCCCCACGAGCCGCGGCTACGAACGCATCGTGATGCGCTTGCTCAACAAGTCGTCCGTCCTGTTGGACCTACCGGACTTGGGATTCTCTCCGCGCGACTACGCGATCATGGATATGTTGATAAGGCGACCCGACGGGATCATCCTCGTCACCGGTCCCACTGGCTCGGGAAAGACGACCACGCTCTACGCGTGCATCAACCGCATCAACAAGCCGAACCTCAACATCCTCACGGCGGAGGACCCGGTCGAATACGAAATAGGCGGCATTCACCAGGTGCACGTCCAGCCGAAGATCGGCCTCACGTTCGCCAACGCGCTCCGCGCCTTCTTGAGGCAGGATCCCGACGTCGTGATGGTCGGAGAGATTCGCGACAAGGAGACGGTCGACATCGCGATCAACGCTTCGCTCACGGGTCACCTCGTGCTCTCCACGATCCACACCAACGACGCCGCGGGCGCCGTCACGCGCATGATCGACATGGGCGTCGAGCCGTTCTTGATTCGCTCTTCGGTCATCGGGATCTTGGCTCAGCGACTCGTGCGCATGCTGTGTCCGCACTGCAAAGTGCCTTATCCCGCAGAGGACTCGGAGCTCGAGGAACTCGGCCTCTCGCCGGAGCGCGTGCGGCAGCGCCGGGCGCGTGAGTCCGTGCTGATGACGTCGCGGTATTTCCCACGCAACGTGAGCGCCACCGACGTGCTCGATCTCGAGCCGGGGCTCCGCCCGATGTTCTACAAGCCCAAGGGCTGCGACCGCTGCGCGAGTACTGGCTTCTCCGGCAGGCGCGGTATCTACGAGTTGATGTTGATGGACGACGCCGTAGGGCCGCTCGTCCTCAAGAGCGCAGACGCGCAAGCGCTCAAGCGCGCCGCGGCCGAACAAGGCATGGACAGTCTTCGCGACGACGGCGCGCGCAAGGTCCTCACGGGCATGACGAGCGTCGAAGAGGTCCTCGCCGCGACACAAGAGGACGCAGCTCTCGCGTCTGCTCCCAGCGCTCCGCCTTCGACGCGTACAGTCCCCACCAGCGCGCGCATGGGAGCATAAGCGGTCATGGCCGTATTTCAGTATCGCGGACTCGTCGTCTCGTCGGGCAAGCAGGTCACCGGGTTCCGCGACGCGGACAACCCGAAGGTCCTGCGTTCTGCGTTGAAGCGCGAGGGCGTGATGCTGACGTCGGCCGAGGTCGACAAGCGTGGCAAGGGCGGCGCGACTCGTAGCTCCGGAGGCGTCTTCGCGTGGTTCCGGCGCATCGGCCCGGGCGACGTCGCGGTGATGACTAGGCAGCTGGCGACCCTTGTTTCAGCCGGTATCCCGCTCGTCGAGTCCGTCACGGCGCTCACCGAGCAGGTCGACAAGCCCGAACTGCAACGCGTGCTCACTCAAGTACGTGATCGATTGAACGAGGGTCAGTCGCTCGCGAAGGCGCTCGAGCCGCACCCGAAGGTGTTCCCGAATCTGTACGTGAACATGGTCGCCGCAGGAGAGGCCTCGGGCACACTCGAGGTCGTGCTCGAGCGCTTGAGCGACTTCATGGAGAACCAAGCCAAGCTACGCTCCAAGGTCTCCGCCGCACTCGCGTATCCCATCTTGATGGTGATTATCGGCACCGGCCTCATCACGGTCATGATGGTCGCGGTCGTGCCGAAGGTCACCGCGATCTTCGCGAGCCTCGATCGCGCTCTCCCTTGGTACACGGCGCTGCTCATCTTGGTGTCCAACATCATCGCGTCCAACCAGATGCTCGGCTTCGTCCTCTGCATCGCGACGACGACGTTCACCCGGCGCGCGCTGTCGAGGGCGAACTTGTTGGACGACGGCGAGCCGGGCTCCAACACGATGTGGGTCATCGCCGCGTCCGTCTTCGCGGGCGTCATGCTCCTCAGCGCGTTCATCGTGGAGTCCACCTGGGCCTTCGTGTTCGGCGCCGTCGGTGGGCTCGTGCTCGGGCTCGGTGTCGCGCGCTTCCAGGCGTACGTGCGCACGCCCGACGGTCGAATCTGGAAGGACGGATTCTTGCTGAAGCTGCCGCTCTTCGGGCCGCTCTTCCGCATGCTCGCGGTCGCCCGCTTCGCGCGCACGCTCTCCACGTTGCTCTCTTCGGGAGTGCCGCTGCTCAAGGCGATGGACATCGTCAAGAACGTCCTCGACAACGCCAAGCTCGTGCAGGTGATCGTCACCGCTATCGGCTCGATTCGCGAGGGTGAGTCGATCGCCGCGCCGCTCAAAAGGAGCGGGGATTTTCCTCCGATCGTGACGCACATGATCGCGGTAGGCGAGAAGAGCGGCCAGCTCGAGGCCATGCTGGAGAACGTCGCCAAGGCCTACGACAGCCAGGTCGAGACGCGCGTCACGGCGATGACCAGCCTCATGGAGCCGCTCATCATCGTCATCCTCGGCGGCGCCGTCGGCTTCATCGCCTTTTCGATCTTGATGCCACTGATCCAGATGAACGATTTCGTCCAATAACCGATTAGGAGATTACCAAGTTGGCCACGCTGCGAACCAAAGCCGTATTCTTCCCCTGGGAGAAACGTCGTGGCGTGCTCGGCATGCTGCAGCGCACGCGTGTGCGCGCGGTGATCGGCGCGGTGGTGGTGCTCGGTGTCGTCTTCATGATTCGTTCGCGCGAGGAGCGCGACGCGTCGGTGCGCGCGACGCGAGCCTCCATCTCGACTGCCTTTTTCGCGATTCAGAAGTATCGCGCGGACCACGCCGGTGCGTGCCCCCGAGACCTGGCAGAGTTGCCGAACGGAGGCTACACACGCGACGTTCCGGTAGACGCGTGGGGCCGCCCACTGCGCCTCGCGTGCCCGGGCCGCCGCGACCCCAAAGGATTCGATGTATCGAGCGACGGACCCGACGGCACACCCGGCGGTATGGATCGCGTGGAATGATGTGTTGTTACCAGAGGAGATCGGGAATCATGGATAAGGGATTAATGATGAGCCTGACGTGCCGCGATAGCGGCTCGACGGCAAGTTCTGTCCAAGTGACTAACAGAGTCCGCTTGGAGCTAATTCGACGTCTGCGCGCGCGCCGCGGAAATCAGGGCGTAACGCTCGTCGAGATTCTCATCGTGCTCGCGATCGTCGGCCTCATCGCGGGCGGTATTGCCGTATACGCGATTCCCAAGTTCCAGCAGGCGCAGAAGGAGACCACCAAGCAGAGCGCGATGGCTCTCTATGGCGTCACCGAGAACTGGCGCACGGGCCCGGGTCACGCGTCGGACTGCCCCACGCCGCAGCTCCTCAAGGATCAGCACGAGATCAACGCCACCAGCAAGATCACTGACGCTTGGGAGACTCCGTTCAAGATCGTGTGCGACGACGACTCGGTGACGGTGGTGAGCTTCGGCCCTGACAGGAAAGAGGGCACCGCAGACGACATCCGCATCCCCGAGCCCAGCAAACAAGAATAGCTATGAGTTCTGCGCACACACTCTTGCTCGATAGATCGCTGGCGGTCCTCGCCGTCAGCCTCTGGGTTGGTGCGTTTGTGGAAGCGCGCAATCCACCACATGGCAACCGTGTAGGAGAGACCAAGCAGCTCGGGATGGCTCTCGATGCTGCGGCCGAGGTGTGGCGCGCCGAACACGCAAAGGGCTGCCCCACGCCGCAGTTCCTCGAGGAGCAGCACGAGATCAACGCCACCCGCAAGATCACTGACGCTTGGGAGACTCCGTTCAAGATCGTGTGCGACGACGACTCGGTGACGGTGGTGAGCTTCGGCCCTGACAGGAAAGAAGGCACCGCAGACGACATCCGCATCCCCGAGCCCGCAAACAAGAATAGCCAATGACGAGCACCACGACATTCAAGGCTAGGCTACGTCGCTCGCGCGCGCGTGGGCTGACGCTCATCGAGATGCTCGTGGTGCTGGCGATCGTCGGGCTGCTCGCCGTGGGCATACTCATGGGCTCGGGTCAGCTCGCGAGCGCCAAGCTCAAGAAGACGGCGACGAGCCTCGCCGGCGTGATTCGCGTCGCGTATACGCGCGCAAGCTCCACGAGCAAGAGCGTGCGCATCGTGTTCGACTTCGGGCAACGCGCATTCTGGATGGAGGAGGCGGAGCAATCCATGCTCGTCACTCCGAAGGACTCGACCGGAACTGGCGGAGCGGACGCTGTCACGGCGCTCGAGCGCCAGTCGATCGCCGAGAGTGCTCGCCTCGTCAATGGACCGGCCGCTCCCCGCGCGCACTTCAAGCAGGTCGACATGGGCCTGTTGGCGATCGACTCGGACACGCACGGCTCGGTGCGTGCGCTGCCCGGCAACATCTCGTTCCGCTCCATTCAAACCACGCACGACGATCAGCCACGCACGGCAGAGCGCGCATACATCTATTTTTGGCCGGGCGGACAGACCGAGCGCGCATCGATTCAAATTCGCATCGGAGACTCCACCGAAGACGCGCAGTGTCTGACGCTCTTGGTGGCTCCGCTCACGGGCTCGGTCAACGTGAAGTCCGGCCCGGTGTCGCTCACGATTCCGAAGGACGACACCGAAGCCTCCGACCGAGAGGACAAGGGGTTATGAGCTTCCCGCGCATCACTCCGTCGAGCGCCACTCCGTCGAGCGTCGCTCTCCTCGGCATCGCTCGTCACCTGCGCCCCTCTCCCGAAATGGGAGGGGGAAAGAAACAACGATCATATCCCCTCTTCCATCTTGGGAGAGGGACGCGAGAATCACAAGAATCGCGAGGGGTGAGGGACGCAGCCGAGCGGGACGCGGGAGAGCGGGACGCAGGCGTAAAGCCGCGTGAAGCGGGCTTCTCCCTATTAGAGGTCATGATCGCTTTGGCGATCTTCGGGCTTATGATCGTCGGTGTGCTTGCCGCGCAAGCTGGCGTCGCCGCGACGAACAGGAAAGCCGCGAACATAGGGCAGGCGATCGAGCTCGCGCGATGCAAGATGAGCGAGGTCGAGGAGAAGCTCCTCAAGGACGGCTATCCCGAGATCGACACCATCGACACGGACATCCTCTGTTGTGAGGGCACCGAGAAGAGCAGTTTCACGTGCGACACCAAGGTGGAGAAGGTCACCATGCCGGACCCGCCGTCGGCAGCCGCGTTCGGCGCGGACGGAGGCGGTTTGTCGCCGCTTGGTGCGCCCAGCGGCTCTCCGAGCGATCAGCCGTTCAACGCTAATTTGGATTTGGACGCGGGCCTCGGCGGCATCGCCCAGCAGCTCGGACCTCAGTCGGGCGGGCAGGGCGCGTCGGGCCTCCTCAGCATGGTGATGGGCTTCGTGTACCCGACGATGAAGCCGCTTCTCGAGTCTTCGATCCGTCGCGTCACGATCGTCGTTCATTGGAAGGAGGGGCCCAACAAGCAAGAGTTCCCGATCGTCCAGTACGTGACGAGCCCCCAGCGCGGAGGCTTCGGCGGTTTGCTCGGCGACGGCGGAGCGCCCGTCGGACCGGCGGGCGGATCACCCGTAACTGGCGGTGGTGGCGGCGGCGTGCCCTCGACCTCCCCCGGCGCAGGCGGCTTCTTTCGTCCAGGCGGAGGAGGCCTATGAGGCTCGCGCGTAAACGAAGTAGGGCTCGCGGGCTCACGCTCATCGAGGTGCTCGTCTCGATGGCGATCCTCTCGATGATCGCCGTCTTGATCTATGCGGACTTCGACTCGCTTGGGCACGCGAAGAAGGTGGAGACCATCCGCGGGGACCGCGCACGCCAAGCGCGCTCGGGCATGCTCCGGATCTCGCGCGAGCTCTCCGGTGCGTTTCTCTCGATGCACAACCCGGCGAACCTCGCTCTCCAAGTGCGCATGACCGCATTCGTCGGACAGAACTCGTCTCCCTTCGATCGGCTCGATTTTGCCTCGTTCTCGCACAAACGTGTGGAGGCGAACGCGCACGAGTCGGACCAAGCGGAGATTGGCTACTTTGCCTCTCCCGATCCGGACGTCGAAGGAAAGATGGACCTGGTGCGGCGCGAGCAGACGCCGATGGACATGGACCCGAAGAAGGGCGGCGCGGTGAACGTGCTGGTGGAGGACATCGAGAACTTCGACATTCGCTACCTGGACCCCACCACCAACCAGTGGACCGAGACGTGGGACACACTGCAGCCTACTGGGCAGTTCAATCGAATGCCGCTCGAGGTTCGCATCACGCTCACGCTCAAGAACGCTCCGTCCGGTCTGGACCCCGTCTACACCACGAAGGTCATGATGCCGATGCAGCAACCCCTCTCCTTCGGGATCCCGCGATGACGCGCCAACAGCGGAAGCGCGCGAAGAAGCGCGGCAAGCAGCGCGGCATCGCCATCATCATGGTGCTCGGCGCGCTCAGCGTGATGACCGTCATGCTCGCCGAGTTGCAGTTCGACACGAGCGCGTACGTCGCGGCGGCGGTGGCCGATCGCGACAGCGTCCAGGCCGAGTACATGGCGCGCTCTGCGATCAACCTCTCGCGGCTCTTGATCGCGACGGAGCCGGCGATCCGCGGGTCCATCGCGCCGCTCTTCCTGCTGATGAAGCGCGCGCCGCCTCAATTGCCGGTTTGGGAGTTCGCGGAGCGACTACTCGCGGCGTTCAACGACAAAGAGGCCGCGGCGGGCTATGCGTCCACGCTCGGCGTAAGCATCGAATCCGGCAAGAATCTCGGCATGCCGAACGGTCGGTTCGAGCTGGAGATCGTGGACGAGGACTCCAAGATCAACGCGAACCTCGGCGCGGCGAACGACATCGCGCATATCCGATTAGCGAAAGAACTGATGGGCGTGATGGCGCCGCTGCAATACAGCTCGCTCTTCGAGCAGCGCGACGGCTCGGGCCAGTTCCACGATCGGCAGACGATCTGCTCGGCCATCATCGACTGGTCCGACACGGACGAGCAGTTCTTCTCGTGTGATCTCTCCACCTCCAGCCAAGCGCCCACGGGCAACGCCGTGGAGGACGCGTATTACCAACTATTGGAGAAGCCTTATCGAAGGAAGAACGCGCCGTTCGATTCGATCGAGGAGCTGCACATGGTGCGCGGCATCAGCGACGACTACTGGGCCACGTTCGTCGATCCGGACCCGACGCGCCCCGACAAGCGAGTGATGACGGTCTGGGGACAGGGCGCGATCAACGTGAACAGCGCCAACGCGCAGACGCTCCTTGGCGTCGTGTGCTCGGGCGCTCCTGCGGCTGAAATATGCGTCGATCCGTCGCAGGCGAGCATGTTCTTGATGGGCGTCACGATGGCGCGCGGTATCACGATGGGCGCGCCGCTATTTGGCAATGCGCAAGAGTTCATCGCGACGATGAAGGGGCAGGGGCAGCTCGGCCCGCTGCTCACGAAGATGGGAATGAAGCCGGTGAAGTTCTTGTCGGAGACAGAGTTCGCCAAGAGCATCACCACCGAGAGCAAGGTGTTCTCGATCTACGCGGTGGGCGTCGTCAAAGGCTACAAGCGAGAGACGCGCGTCAAGATCACCACCGTCGTCGACTTCCGCAACGCTCCCGCAATCGGCGCGCCCGTCGGACAGCCGCCTGCCGCTGGAGGCGCCGGAGGGATTCCCCCCGCTCCAGGCACGTCGTCTTCTTCGAGCTCGTCGGCCGCCGGCATCGGAGCCGTGCTGCAGCCGAACCCCGCCGGCACGACTGTCTACTTTCGAATTGATTGATCAGATTCGCGCGCTCGAACCGCCACTGAGTGAGAACTAGCAATGCCGAAATACATCGGAATCGACATCGGGAAATCCAGCGTGAAGGTGGCGGTCGTCAAGACTGCGTATCGGAAGATCGCGGTGGACGGGCTCGCCTCCGTGCCGGTGGGTGACGATCTCGCGGCGGCGATCAAGGCGGCTGTCGAGCAAGCTGTCGGCGGCGTGGGCGCAGGTGACGCGGTGGCGACCTCGGTGGACGGCGCGAAGCTCGTGGTGCGCACGCTGTCGGTCCCGGCCAGCGCGCAGAAGCAGCTCGCGGACATCCTGCCGTTCGAGATGGAGGCGCAGACGCCCTTCGACGTCTCCGAGGGCGTGCTCGATTATCGACTCCTGTCGTCGAGCAACAAAGAGAAGCTCGCAGTTCTCACCGTGCTGGCGCGCACCGAGGACGTCAAAGCGAGGATCGATATCGTGAGAGAGGCCATTGGCGTGGAGCCGGAGCGTGTCGGCGCCGGTCCGTTCCCGCTCGCAGGTCTCGTCGAGTGGATCAGCGCTCTCGGCGCGGACGGTCCGATCTGTGTCGTCGATCTCGGCGCGAAATCGGCCGATGTTCTCGCGCTCGTAAAGGGCGAGCCGGTGTTCGCGCGCACGCTTTCGATGGGCACCGACGGGCTGCCCGCGACGGCGTCGAAGCTCGCGCGTGAAATACGGGTCTCGATATCCGCTTATCGCGCGCAGGGCGGTGAGCCTCCCGAGGTCGTCTATCTCGCGGGCGGCGGGGCCTTCGTCTCCGGCGCCGAGTCGTTCCTGTCTGCGGAACTCCAGCTCAAGGTGCTGCGCTTACCGTCCGTGACCGTCGAGATGAGCGAGCGCGCCCAAGCGATGGCGAGCGACGCTCCCCTCTATGCCAAGGCGCTTGCCCTCGCGCTGCCGCTCGCAGGGAGATCCACCGGCTTCGATCTGCGCCGTGGACCGCTCGCGTACGAGCGCGGATATGGCTGGTTGAACGAGCGCGTGCCCGTGCTCGCCGGGCTCGGTATCGCGCTCGCAGTGAGCTTCGTGTTCTCGTCGTGTGCCTCGTACGTAGCTGCAAGCAAGGAGCACACGACGCTCGAGGCCGCGATGGGGATGGTCAGTAAGGACGTGTTGGGCGAAGAGACCACGAGCGTCGCCCGCGTGAACGAGCTGCTCGTGCAGCAAGGCGCGCCGGACGAGGACCCGATGCCGCACGCGGACTCCTTCGACGTGATGGTCCGCATCAGCGAGCACATCCCTCAATCGATGGTCCACGACATCGAGGAGCTCGATATTCAAAAGGGTCACGTCGTGGTCCACGGGGTGGCAGGCTCCACCTCCGACGCGAAATCGGTCGAGGCGTCGTTGAAGACCGAAAAGTGCTTCTCGGACGTCCACGTGTCGCGAACCAATCAAGTCGTCGGAGGCGAGCGACAGAAGTACGTGCTCGAGTTCGACATCAAGTGCCCAGAGGACATCAAGGCGCCCAAGAAGAAGACCGACAGCAAGACCGCCTCGTCCGCGAGCGCGGCCCCTAGCGCGACCGGAGGCAAGTAGAATGGCACTCTTCTCCTTCATCGAGCGCTGGAACCTGAGCCCGCGCGAGCAGCGCCTCGTGCGCGCGTTCGTCGTCGTCGCGATCGCTACTGCGTTCATCGGCGCACCGTTGGGGGTCGAATCCGTCGTCGCTGCCAAGCGCAGCGAGAACGCAGAGATGCGACAGACGATCGACGAGGTGCAGTCCGCTCGCGCACAAATCCGCGAGAAACAGGCCAAAAAGGACGCGATCGCCGCGCGCTACAAAACCAGATCGCCGGAGCTCGGCCCGCTGCTCGAGCAGAGCGCGCGCAAGCAGAAGCTCGACGTGACGGACAACACGGACAGACCCGCGGTGCCGATCGGTAAACGCTATACGGAGCGGCAGACCGTCATTCACCTCAAGAAGGGAGGCCTCTTGGCGATATCCAAGTTCCTCGAGTCGCTCGAGCAGAGCCAGCTGCCCTTGGCGGTGACGCGACTCAACCTCCGCAGGCGCATGGGAGAGCCAGACACCTACGACGCGGAGGTCGGCGTCTCTGCGTATGATCGCACGGAGACTCCGGTCTCTTCTGCCAAGCCCACCGCGTCAGGCGCGTCGTCGGGGAAGACACCATGAAGCCCATCTTGAAGAAGTGGGGTCCGCGCGTCGGATACGTAGTCTTCTATCTGTTCATGTTCGCGCTGTTTGCGTCTTTGCTATTCCCTTATGACGTGTTGAGACAGCGAATCGTCGCCGACTTCAACGCGCAGCAGAGGGCGACCGGCGCGCAGCAAGAGCTCTCTATCGACGAGCTGGGCTGGTACTGGTTCTCGGGCGCGCGCGCGAAGGGCATCAAGCTCACGAGCGCACCGACTCCACCTTCCAAGGACCCCGTCGAGATCAAGATCGACGAGGCGCGGATTCGCGTGGGCATTCTGTCGAAGATCTTCGGCAGCACGAACGTGTCGTTCTCCCTCGACGCGCTCGGCGGTCACGTGCGCGGCACGTACTCCGAGTCTGGCTCGGAGAAGGTCACCGAGAAGCCGAACGGCAGCAAAGAGACCATCCACAAGGATCGCGAGATCGACGTGGAGCTCGATCAGGTCGACCTGAACGACGTGGACGCGCTCACGCAGATGATCGGCCTGCCGCTCGTCGGCAAGGTCTCTGGCACCATCAAGCTGACGATGCCCGAGGGCCGCGCCTCCAAGGGCTCCGGAACGGTGAACATCGAGGGCACGGACGTCGCGATCGGCGACGGAAAGGCCAAGTTGAAGAACGCGCTGGACTGGCCGAAGCTCTCCATCGGAACCCTCACGTTCACCGCCGAGGCCAAGGACGGCCAGATGAAGATCACGAAGTTCGGAGCGAACGGCAAGGACCTCGACCTGAGCGGCGAGGGCAAGGTTCAGATGAGGGATCTCGGCAACGAGAGCTCTTTGGACGTCAATCTCAAGTTCAAAATCAATGACAGTTATCGAAGCAAGAGCGACATGACCAAAGCGCTCTTCGGCGCGCCGGGCACCACCAAGGGCGGAGACGTCGAGATGGTCGTGCCGCAAATGAAGGCGGCGAAGCGCCCGGATGGCTTCTACGTGTTTCACATTCGCGGTCTGTTGGGCCGCCCGGACTTCGAGTCGGGTTCGTCCGGACCGATGGGCATGGGCATGTCGCCGGGCGGCGGAATGGTCCCGACTCCCAACTTCGGACTTGCGCGTCCGCCCATGATGAATGACGGCCCATAGATGTTGGTCGGCGTCATTCATTGCCCGCCGCTGCCGGGCAGCCCACGTGCGCGGCCTCTCGAGGAGACACTCGTCTCCGTAGAGCGCGACGCTCGCACGCTCGTCCTTGCGGGCTTCGACCTCACGATGATCGAGAACTACGGCGACGCGCCGTTCTTCGCGGAGCGCGTGCCCGCAGTGACGATCGCGGCGATGACCGCGTGCGCGCTCGCGGCGAAGCGGGCAGGGGGCAAGCTGGGCGTGAACGTGCTCCGCAACGACGCCGAGGCCGCGCTGTCGGTCGCCGCGTGCGTGGGGGCCTCGTGCATTCGCGTGAACGTCCACACGGGAGCGCGCGTCACCGATCAAGGGCTCGTCCAGGGGCGCGCTGCAGAGACGGTGAGACTGCGCGATTCACTGCACAAGAGTGAAGTAGCGATCTGGGCCGATGTGGACGTCAAGCACTCCGCACCGCTCGGCGTGCGCCCCATGGAGGACGAGGTTAGTGACGCCGTGGAGCGCGGCCTCTGCGACGCGGTGCTCGTGACCGGATACGGTACGGGTCAATCGGTCGACCTCGATACTTTGATGAGAGTCAAACGCATTAGCAAAGTGCCAGTCTATGCGGCGAGCGGAGTGACCCACGACACAGTGCGCGAGATTCTGAGCGCGTGCGACGGCGTGATCGTGGGCAGCGCCCTGCGCGCGGATGGCAAAGCGGGCGGCCCCATCGATCCGAAGCGCGCCGCAGAGTTCGTTGCACGCGCAAGAACAAGCGCGAAATAGGGCCGTGTGCCTTGCGCGCACCTGCTGTTTGCGAACACGTTGTTCTTCACCGTCTTCGGGAGCGGCCAGGGTGATGGCATGGTGATGCGCCTGGCGAAGTGACGCGCTGCCAACCTCACCGAAGTAGCGCCGGGGGCCGTGTCGTTTCCGCTTCACTATCACTGCGCGACCGAGGAGACGCTCTACGTGCTGCGCGGCTCGGGCGTCGCGCGCATCGGAGACGCGCGGGTGCCCGTGAAGGAGGGTGACTACCTCGACTTCCCCGTCGGCACCGATCACGCCCACCAGAGGATCAACGACGGCACCGAGCCGCTCGTCTACTTGTGTGTCTCCGCCTCTGCGCAGAAGGTCGACGTGGTCGGCTATCCCGACTCGAAAAAGGTCGCCGCGAGCGCGGGGCCTTTCGAGAAGCCTCTCCATCGCTGGATATCGCGACAGGCCGAGACCATCGACTACTGGGACGGCGAACCCGACGCGAAGTGAGGTGTAGTTGCGGTCACCAGCGCTGGTGAATCGTCGGGATCCACGGGCGTAACGGACGAGGAAGCCGCTGCGCTTGTCTCACCCGCCGCGTTTCGACTTGGCCAGGGTGAAGCGCGCGGCGAAGTCAGAACACTCCTCGCACGAGCAACGCGGGTGAACTGAAGGAGGCTGCGTCGAGCGCCGCCCGCAAGGCGGTGCTGCTGACGGCCGCGTTTGCGATGACCCTGCTGTGCGGCCTCGCCGTTGATCAACGATCCTTGCTCTCGCTCGAGCGCTACGCGTCGGTGTCAAGCGCGTAACGCTTCCGCACGATATGTCCAGTCGTGCGCCGACCGTTGACAGCTCAGCTACTCCGCTGTCCTCTCCGCGCCGGAGGTCGGAATGTCGACGACCGGGATCAGCAGCATGCGGGTGGGTTGGATGATCGCCTTGGCGGCACTCGCCGTCGTCGCCACGATCGAGGAGGTCGGCTGCTCGTCCGAGCCCAACGTCGAGAACATCGGCGTCGGCTCGACGCAGGAGCAGCCTCTCGTTTCCGACAACAGGGGAGACCCCGCTCGAACGGGCGTCTACTACGACGATACGAATCTCCTCACGCCTGCAAACGTAGGTGCAGACGGAGGGTTCGTCGAAGCGCCAAGCAGGTATCAGGTCATTGGTCCAATCTACGCGCAGCCTCTCATCGTGCCGAACGTGCCGCTCCCCGCCGGCAACGTCGATCTCCTGTTGGTCGCAACGACCCAAAACCACCTATACGGCTTCGATGCACGCAAGCCCGGCTCTGGTCCGGTCTGGCAGATTGGCGACGCGACGCGGGATTTGGCATGGCGCCGAACATCGGGATGAACCCGTACAACGACGGTGGTGCTGACGCCCACGGCATCGATAACAACCCGATCAACTGCGCGAACATCCGCAACATCGGCATCCTGTCGACGCCCGCGGTGGATACCGCAACCAATTTTGCGTACGTGGTGTCGGCGACCGGCCCCGGTGGCGCGCACACCTTCAAGCTTGACGCCGTCGACCTCATCACGGGAACGATCGCGAACGATGGCGGACTCCCCATTCTCGCCGACGGCGACGCGGGCGCCATACTGGCGCCTGACGGCGGCACTATTGCGTTCGAGGCTGGGAAACACATTCAGCGCCCAGCACTTGCCTTACTCAAGCAGAACGGCAAGACGTACGTCATCGCCGCGTTCTCCAGCAGCTGCGACGCGCCCAATCCATTCTACGGCTGGGTTCTCGCATTTGACGTAACGACCCCGAGCTCGCCTGCGCTCACCGGGATCTTCCACGACAGCCACAACGCCCCGGGTACACCGCAAGGTGGCATTTGGCAGTCTGGCGCAGGGCCCGCCATTGATCCCCAGGGAAACATCCATTTCTTGTCGGGCAACGGTGATGGGCATGACGCGAAAAACGTGTTTTCAGATAGCGCCTTCAAACTCTCGATCGACAGCAAGGGGCAATTCGTTCAGCCAACCACGAGCGATGCCAGTACCTATTTCACGCCCACCAACTGGTACGACCTTCAGGCTTGCGACCTCGACCTGGGTGTCTCCGGCATCACCTACATCGCGGACAACACGACCCCCATGCTGCTCTTTGGTAGCAAGCTCGGCAAAGCGTACCTGCTCAATGCGAACAATCTTGGTGGAGCGAACCCACTGGACGTCAAGCAAGCCGCGTGCGTGCAACTCGCGACGCGCAAGGACAACGGTACGGTCTGCGGCGGAGGGTTGGACGCAAGCGTCACTGGCGTGAACATCACACAGCCCAGCGTGCGAAACTGCAATGATCCAAATACACAAATGCCGCCCAAGTTCACGGAGTTGGTCCCGTGCAATCTTGGAACGGACAGCGATGGCGGACCTGGCAGCTGGCCAACGACCAACTGTCCATCAGGGCAGCAAGTGTGGCCGCACATCCACGGGTCGCCCATCTTCTGGGCCAACGGTCCCGATGCCGTCTTCCTTGGCGGGCAATATGACTACATCCGGCGAATGGATGTCGACCGCACGAATCACGTTTTCAAGGACATGACGTCGAACACCTACTACGCGAAGGACCTGCCTCCCAACGTTGGGTACGGCGCTTTGATGAGCCTCGCGGACACGCTCGTCGGCGGCGTGCACAAGGGGGTCTTGTTCGCGAACATGCAAGCTCCCCGTTCCATTGCCAAGGCGAACAACGCAGCGTGGCCCAAGCACGGTCTGGCAGAGCTCGCCTATGGTGGCCTCTACGCGATCGACGCGACGCCCAGCGGCGGTCTGTTCCCGACGATACCCCTCCTATACAGGGACGATCCGACGACCGACCCGTTGCACAAGCGGATCCTGTCAAAGTTCACAACCCCCACAATTGATCGCGGCTCCGTCTACGTCGCGGCGATCTCGGACGAGCTCTTGGTGTTCGGTGTGGACAAGGACGGGGACGCCATTCCCGACGGCATCGATAACTGCCCGACCGTGGCAAACGTCGATCAGCGAAATACCAACGAAGACGCCGAGCGCGCTGGGAATCAACCCCTCGTCGGAGATGCCTGCGATCCGAACTCGTCCACCGCGCTCGCGATCACTTCTGCCGTCTATGATAATTCGCTCAGTGGCAGTTGTAACAATATTCTTCTTTCACCCAATGGCACGACGATACAATCGTTCTCGTGCACTTTGCCGATGGTGAGTGGGCTGTCGCTCACCGGCTACATTGGAAATGACGCAGGCACCGCACCGCAGGCCAACGGAACGACTGGCCCAGCGTTCTGCCGTTGCGCGAGCGCAACTACGGATGAAATCACGCGGCAGAGGTGCTTCCGCGCGGCCAACCTGCCTGGTGGAGCCGGATGCACCGTCGCGAGGGACGATATGTTTCCACCACTCGATGGTGGCGCGCCTCAAACAGGAGGGTCTAAGTGTTACGGTCACGCAGACCGTTGCAGGGGTGTCTCAGCGATTCGCTGCACAGAACATTGTACATAGTCAGCCGAATGCGGCTGCAGTCAGCGCTAAGCCAGGGTGGGATTTCTACCAAGACTTGGCATCCTTTGGCCTTGATGCGAGCGCCGGAGTGGGTACGTCGATGGAGGGCGCCCTCTCTGCCAACATGCGTGAGACAAGTTCGCCTTCCAAGTTTAGTGTAGAGAGCGAGCAGACGAGCTCCTTTGAATTCATCATCAAATACCCCTCA
>JAYVYD010000047.1:0-6855 GCA_043784605.1 Myxococcales bacterium
CTCGGACGCACAGGGGCTCGTGAGAGTTCGCTGGGAGATCACCGAGGCGGCGCTCCTCGCGCGCCTCACATACGAGCAGATCGCAGACACTGATCACTCGGGCACCAAGCGCACGCCGAACGGTCAAGTCGTTGCCGCGTACACCATCCAAAAGCAGTTCGACGTTCGTCGTGAGTACAACCCGTCCACCGGCGAAGAGCTCAACGTCGTCGGCGAGAACGACACCGATCGCCCTTGGTACCAGCGCGAGTGGATGCGCGTGGACTGGTCGCGCAACCTCATCACGGACGCGTACTCGCTCGACACGCTCTCGCAGATCGGCATCACGGACGGCATCAAGTTCGACCCCGTCGCCTACTATCTCAACGATCCGAGCAGCCCCGATGCGCCGGTGTTCGACACGAAGCGCGGCTACTTCGACGTCACGAACAAGGCCTATGCGTCTCCGCAGGTGATCCACGATCCTGACTACGGGGACGTGCTCGCGTGCCAGCTCATCGGCGAGTTCCCGCGCACCAACTGCAACCCGAGCGAGCTCACGCTTCGCCAGTCGTTCCTGAAAGTTCGGGACACGGACTACGAGGCGCTCGACTTCGACGGCACGCGCATGGAGATGTTCGGGTTCTTCTCACAAGATCGCTACGGCTACGATCGCCACTACGGCGTGGTCGACGACAAGTGGCATCGCTTCACGTCGCGATGGAACATTTGGGATCGCTCGCACGCGACACCGATCGTTGCATGCGCGAACCGCACGAGCACTCCGGTGGGACTCGACCCGCATCGCGACGACGACAAAGACGGCACCGAGGACGAGTGCGCGAGCGTGGGTCGCGGCTCACGATGCGACGAGTTCCGTGGCGCGTGCACACTTCCGCTCCGCGATCGCAAGGTGAAGACGACCGCGTGGTACGTGAACGCGGGCTTTCCCGCCGAGCTCTTCGACGGCACGTCCGTCACGCTCGACGGATGGAGTGAGGCGATCCGAGTCGCCATCATCGCGGGCCGACTCGCCGAGTGCCGACGCACGCACGAGTCCGGTTGCGAGGCACAGATGGCTTGGCCGTCGCGATGGTCCGATGAGTGGTCGCCCGCGCTCGGCGTCGCGTCTCCGGACCTCGTCCCGAAGGTCTTCGTGCTCTGTCACAACCCCGTCGATCCCACCAAGGACGACCCGGCGTGCGGCGACGCGACCGTCGCGCCGCGTCTCGGCGACCTTCGCTACAACTTCATCAACCTCGTGGACTCGCCGCAAGTGGCGTCTCCGTGGGGCATCGAGATCGACGCCGAGGATCCGCTCACGGGAGAGAAGGTGTCCGCGAGCGTCAACCAGTGGGGCGCCGTGCTCGACCGCGCGGCCGCGACGCTCGTCGACCTGCTCGGGCTCATCAACGGAGACGTCGATCCGAAGAAGTACATCTCGGGTCAGAACGTCAGCGATTGGGTCAGCGCCAATCGACCCGGCAGCGCCTCGACGCAGACCGGCATGAGCTCGGAGGAAGTGCAGTCTCGACTCGAGGCGTTCGATCCGCAGGTGCTCACGGGCTACGATCTCGGCTCGAGCGTCAAGACGAGCGTCGCGACGTCACCGGCGCTCGCGCGCAAGAACAGGCTCTCGGCTCTCGTGGACGCGGGTCGTATGGGCCCGGGCAACAACGTGCTCGCGTCGCGTCTCGCGCTCTTGAAGGACACGCAGCTAGAGGCCGCGCTCGTCACTCCATCCATGGCGCAGGCCGCGGGCTTCAACCCGACCGCCGCGGCGACGAAGGAGTCCATCCGCAAGGGCTCGCCGTTCGGTCGACTCAACCCCGCTATCCGTCGCGACCGAGAGCGCAAGGCTCATATGCAGCGCGCCTCGCGTCACGCGTGCAAGATCGAGGCGTCCGAGCCGGACAACCTCTTGGGCCTCGCGAAATACGCCGCGACGCTCTTCCCGCCGGTGGATCCGAAGGACAACGCCGCAGTCCAATCACGCCGAGACAAGGTGTACCTGTGGGCCCGCCAGCAATACTCGAACGGCGTGTTCGCGCACGAAATGGGGCACTCGATGGGGCTCCGCCACAACTTCGCAGGCTCGTTCGACTCACTCAATTATAGAAATGAGTATTGGCAACTACGCACCAACAACGGCACGATCGTCAACCCGTGCCCGACGGGTACCACAGACGGCTCCGGCTGCGTCGGCCCGCGTTGGAACGATCCCATCAGTCAGCAAGAGATCAACGGCAACATCGGTCGGTACGCGACGACGAGCGTCATGGACTACCCAGGCGACCAGAACCACGACCAGCTGCTCCAAGGCAAGTACGACCGCGCGGCGATGCGCTTCGGCTACGGCGGCGTGGTGGACGTTTGGAACGAGCCCAACCTCACGGTGAAGGACACGCAAGGCAAGGCGAAGGCGTACGAGCTCTCCGCGTTCGCCACGTCGCCCGGACTGTTCGGCATCTTCGACTTCCCGCCCGTGAACCCGGCGGACGCGTACATCCACATGCACTACAGCCAATACCAAAAGAACTTTGGTGTGCTCGGAGAGTGCAAGCCGTCGAGTGCACCCGACGCGGTGCTCGGTCAGAAGTGCAATGGCGCGCCGATGGATGTCGTCGACTACCGCGACCTGTCTGACTTTGCGCCGGACCCGTCGCTCGCCGGCTACACGTTCGGCAACACGCGAAAGGCCGTGGACCCCGCAGGTCGCGTGCGGCGCGGGTACATGTTCTCTTCCGACGAGTTCGCCGACACGGGCAACGTGCCTTCGTTCCTCTATGACGCTGGCGCCGATCCGTACGAGCAGGTTCGCTTCTTGGAGAGCGCGTACGAGAACCGCTACATCCTCGACTCGTTCCGGCGCAATCGCGTCGAGTTCAGCTCCCCCTCGGTGTTGGAGCGTACGCAAGCGCACTACCTCGATCACATCCAACAGATCGCCAAGACCTTCGCGTTCGGCGCAGTGCTGGACGGCTCGCCCACTTCACTGAACAAGGCGTTCCTCGCAGACGGCAACTATGGGCCGCTCGCGATGGCGTCCACGGTCGCGTTCGATCTTTACGCGCGCATTCTCACGCGTCCGGAGCCGGGCGTGTTCTGCGACGGAACGAGCGCCAACTGCGCAGGCACGCAGCCCGCGGGCCTCGATCTGGCGCTCTTCATCGCAGACCCGACGCCGCTGCCCGCCAACACCTACGATTTCAAGTTGGGCTTGGGCGCGGGCCGTTATGTGCACAACGACTTCGACTACTCCAAGGGATATTGGTGGGCGGACTATCAGACCCAGGTCGGAAACTACTATGACAAGATATGGGCGACCTTCTATCTGTCCGAGGCGTTCGATACGTTCGTCTCGAACGCCAAAGAAGACTTCACCGACGGGCGCTACAAGAACGTGAACTTTGCGACGGTGTATCCCGAGCAGGTTCGTAGGCTCTTTGCGAACATCCTCACCGGGGACCTCGTCTCGTTCGCCCCGTGGGCAACGGCGGTCGGAGGCAACAAGACGCCGGACGGCGCGTTGACGTACCCCACGTGGCACGATCTGAAGGGCCTGGGGACGCGCCCCGCCAAGGCGATGGTGGTCGACCCGGATTGGGGCTTCAACGAGCAGCTCTACACGATGGTGTGGGGCTCCATCTATTTCCCGACGACCTGGTCGCAGTCGTGGATCGAAGACGCACGCGTCACTGCGCTATCGGGCGAGCAGATCAGCTGGCCCGCGAACGAGACCTACACGTTCTACAACCCGAAGACCGGGCGCACCTATCGTGCTCACGCGTCGGGGACGGAGTCTTTGCTCGGCGCCACCCACCAGAAGGGCATCGGCGCACGCATGCTGGAGTGGGCGAACAAGCTCGTCTTCTTGTCGTATGTCTGCGAAGTGGACAACAAGGGCGGCCCCGTCCCCAACCCCGACGGCACACCGAAGCTGGTCCTCGATGGCAAAGGGCACGCCCAGCTCGATCCGACGGCGACCTCGACGGCGGCGGCGTTGCAGAAGTTCGTCGACAACGTCGACATCCTTCGCCAGCTCACCTCCACGTTCAGCCGCTCGCTCGACGACGGAAGCCTCCCGCACCCATAAGAAAATATGGGGCCGAGCCGGGGATGGGTTCGTTCAAGTTGACGGCGGAGCTTCGAGGGCGACGAGCGCCTCGTCCAACGCGGGTAGGACAGCGCGGTCCTTCTCGCGGTTGCTAAATCACCGATCGTGATTCGGGAACACTTCAGGCAGCCGCTTGGAGCAGAAGCGTAGGACCGGAGCGACGCCATCGGTAGGCGTCGATGAACTTGCGTCAATTGCCAAGTAGGGCAAAGAGGGTCTTGCACCGACGATTGCGAGTGACGTTGCGGTTGAACGCATGCGGCCCTCGAGACGGCCGATGATAGTGTGCGCCGCATGAGTCAGTTTCTCGTTCTACAAAGTCGTCGAGTTGATGCTCGTCCCGGGAATGTAGGTCGGACATTGAGGCCCTTGCTCATTTCAGGCTTGGTTGTGGCCCTCGCGTGCGCTCCGGGCGCGAGGACTCCTGCGTCCCCGACGCCTACCGAGGGTTTCGTCGCGTCGGCCGACGGCGTCTCGATCGCATATCGGTCCTCGGGCGCTGGCGAGGTCGCGCTCGTATTTCTCCATTGCTGGTCATGCGACCAGACCTATTGGGATGATGCGTTTGCGCACGAGGCACCACGTCACCGCGTCGTGTCGCTCGACTACGCGGGTCATGGACGCAGCGGACGCGGGCGCAAAGAGTGGTCCGTCTCGTCGTTCGCAGCCGATGTGAGCGCAGTCGTACGCAAGCTCGCGCTTACGCGCGTGGTGCTCATCGCTCACTCGATGAGTGGGCCGATCGCGGTGGAGGTCGCTCGCGAGCTGCAAGGGACCGTCGTGGCGATCATCGGTGTCGATACCCTCGCCAACTTGAGTGACGCGCCCAAGCCCGAGCGCGCGGACGCGTTTGGTGCCTCGCTTGCGGCAGACTTCCCGACGATGACGGGCAAGGTGGTGAAGAGCCTCTTTCCCAAGGACGCTTCGGGCCCAGTGTTCGATCGCGTCACTCATGACATGGCGAGCGCGGATCCATCCATTGCCATCCCGACGATAGTGGCCAATTGGAAGTACCCGTCGAACGAGACGCTGCGCACTCTCCACCTACCGATGCGCGCGATCCAAGCCGAGGCGACGAAGACCGACGTAGCCGCCAATCGCGCCGTCGTCCCCGATTACGACGTCATCATGGTTCCGGGCGTCGGGCACTGGCTGATGCTCGAAGCACCGCAGACGTTCGACGACGCCCTCGACCGCTCGCTCGCGAGTTTGAAGATCGACTAGGGGACGACCTTCTCGAAGGAGTCCCTCACGGCTCCTGTGTCGTCGATGGCCTGCGCGCTCAACTTGCCAGTCGTCACGTCGACTACGAGCCCGTGGAAAAAGTCTCCCGAAGCCACGCGCTGGCCGCAATAGGCACGAGTGACATTACCATTGACGTTGCCCATCCTCCCACCGCCGCCCGCGGATGTGACGTAGGTGATCTTGGGAAACTCGATGCGCTCATAGCCGTGCATGTGAGCTTGGAGCACGAGTGGCACTTTGTATTGGATGAGCAGCGGCTCCATATACGCGCGCGCCGCGGGGTTGTCTCCCGTGTCCCCGCAAGTGACGAAAGGCTTGTGAAAGTAGACGATGGAGAAGCGAAACCCCGGAGTCTTGGTCGCCGCGTCCAGCTGAGGGACGAGCCACTGTACTTGTGCAGACGTGCCGTCCGTCGGTAGCTCCGTGTCCAGCACGAAGAAGAAGACTCCGCCCGAGTGGAACGAATAATACTGGTCAGTCCCGCCGAAGCCCGCGCCATGAAAGTAGCGCAACGTGTAGTTGGTGAGCTCGTCGGGTTTCTCTGATTCGTGATTGCCAATCGAGGGAAGGAACGCGCCCGCAGAGAGCAACGGCTGCATCTTGGTCGCCCAGAGCGCCCAGGTCTCTAGTGTGGAGTCGTAGTATTGTATGTCGCCGAGGTGAACGGAGAAGTCGGGGTTCTTTGGCAGCGTGTGCGTGAGCACGTTGACGGTGGAGTCACCGAGCGCGGGGTTCGTGTCCCCGATCGCGAGGAAGCGAATGGGCGAGCCGGGAGCGCGCGCGGTGCAGAAGCGACCCTTGCGCCCGGTGTCCGCCGCGGCGACATAGGTGTAACAGGTGTCTGCCTTGAGGCCCGACAGGCTCGCCTCCTCCATGTACCAAGTGCCCGCATAATCAGGAGTCGCGCTCGGGTTCAGCGGGGCGCCGTAGGTGTTGGCGATGACCGTGGAGGTCTCCGCCGCGACGCTCGTCATGGGCGCGCCGCCCTGCTCGGGTGTGAACGTCAGCGTGCGGTCTGTTTGCGAGCGACACGCCTCCCAGCGCACTTTCGCCGTGGTCTCGTCGATCGCGAGTGCCCACGGACCCTTGCTGATACCGACGCCGGGGCAGGGGATCGCGGCGTCTGCAGCGTCGTCGTCCCCCGCGTCTAGCGAGTCGATCGAGACGATCTTTGGAGTGCCACAAGCCGCCGTGAGCGCGAGAGTAACAATGAAGTGACGCACACACTAGACTTAGCACGCCCGAGGGAACGTCCAAGTACAGTCGACGACTACTCAGCGCCGAGGAAAGACCACGAGGCGCCTCCGTCTTGGGTGCCATAGACCCGCGTGCCAAGTTCCGACGCTGCGCTGACGATTCCGTGGAGCGGGTCCGAGAACGCGAGGTGTGTCCCCGCTCTCTCATACACGTCGTAGAGATCGGCCACGATCAGCACGGTTGAGAATGTGGTGCCGCCGTTGGTCGTGCGCAAGACGGAGCGCTTGGAGTTGTCGATCGCGAACCCGAGCGTCGGC